>NZ_CP063356.1:1844874-2152353 GCF_001866075.3 Anaerobacillus isosaccharinicus
CAACATTTAGTTTAAAATTCCCTAGTGTCTTGTCTATATTAACTTTTAACATTACCTTGTCCCCCTTTTTGAAACTCTTTTCTCAAGGCGGTTGATTGTAAACAGAACAACAAGAGAAACTACGGTCATAATAAATACAAGGATGTTGGCTAATTCTCGATTACCAGCGAGAAGTGCGTCATAAATGGCAATTGGCATTGTCATTGTTTTATTAGGGATGCTTCCAGCAACCATTAGCGTTGTTCCGAAATCACCTAAAGCTCTTGCGAATCCTAGGGTAATACCAGCGACGATACCTCGCCAAGCAAGGGGGATAATCACCGTCATAAAGATATTTAATTCAGTTCTTCCTAAAACTCGTGCAGCATTAACTATATTTGGATCAATATTTTCAAAAGCAGCTTTTGCAGATTTAATTAGAAACGGAATAGAGACAATCATTGCAGCAAGGACTGCACCAGTTGGGGTAAAGACAATCATAATATTAAAGTGTGTTTCAAGAAACCTACCAATTCCACTTTGTCTTCCTAAAAGAACGAGTAAATAATACCCAAGTACTGTTGGTGGTAAAACAATTGGTAAAGTGATAATTGTATCTAAAAAGTCCGCAAATTTACTTTTTGAACGACTTAAGAAATAGGCGATAGGTAAACCAATAAGAATAGTGAAAAGAGTTGCCGTTAAAGCAACTCTAAAAGATAAAAATAACGGAAATAAATTAATTTGATCCATAATTAAGGCTCCTTAAGAAACGTGTGCAAGTATAATTAACAATAAAATTATCGATTTATGATTCTTTTTGAATGTTATGCTGTTACTATTATAATAACAAAATTAATGATTATTGAGAAATTGTAAAATAGTTGAGTTATCTAACGAAACCATACCCTCACGGAAAGTTGTCGGAGGAAGTTCTGGAATTATTGAAAATTGGTGGTAAGACGGGAGAAATACTAATTCCAGTTGAAGAAACAGATAAAGAGGAGAAGAAGGGGTAATTTCCCTTCTTCTTAATTAATTTTATGCATCTATTTTTAAGATTTAATCCAACTAATTTGTGTATCAACATGGTATCTACATACTTTTTTCATAAAATTATGTTACATTCAGAGATAATAACAATGTGTACTATCATATAGGCTAGTTTTCTAAAAGGGGTGAAACGTAATGGGATACAAAGTATTAATTGTAGACGATGAGAAAGAAATGCGTAATCTCTTAACCGTTTGTTTAAAGCCTTATGGCTATTCGATTGATGAAGCGCAATCGGGTTTTGATGCACTAGATAAAATAATGGATCAAAAATATGATTTAATATTACTGGATATTATGATGCCCTCTATAGACGGCTTCGAAGTATTAATGAATGTTCGTGAAGTTCTTGATAAAGATGTTCCAATTATACTCTTAACAGCGTTAGGAGATACTGACCGAGTTGTCAAAGGGCTGCAGCTAGGGGCAGATGATTATATTGTGAAACCGTTTGAACCAAGAGAGCTTGAAGCAAGAATCCAATCAGTGTTGAGAAGGGTTAAAAAGCCTTCTGTAGTTGAAGAAACAATTTTTAGCGTACATCAACTTTTATTTGAGGAAAACAAACTAAAAGTTTCTTATTTAGATCAGCCAATCTCTCTGACGAAGAAAGAATATAAAGTTCTCGTTCGTCTAGCAAAAAATCCAGGAAGAGTATATTCGAGGGAACAACTCGTTCAACTGGAGTGGGACGATTTTTATGAAGGTGATGCAAGGACGATTGATACTCATATAAAAAACGTTCGTGAGAAACTGAAGGCGGTAGGTTTTACAAAGCCTATTATTGAGACTGTTTGGGGTGTCGGCTACCAATTGATAGAAGACTTAAAGGATGATTAAAAGTGAGAAATAGGCTTTCAAAGAAAATAACTTTTTTTGTCATACTGATCTTATTAATTGTTATTAGTACAATGGTGTTGTTCTCGTATCATTTTTTTAAAAACTTTTATAAGGAACAATTAGCAAACAGTATTAATGAGGAATTACGCGCTTACGCAACAATGATTGAGGCAGGCTATGATGAAGAATTTGTTCCGATTTTTGTCATGGAAAAAAATCGAGAACGTCACGTTCATATGATTTTTTTTGATATAGATCTTCAACCAATCTATTCTTCTCATAACGTAAGTGAAGAATGGTTAAAAGAATATCAAGCCTGGGTAAAAGAAAGGTATGAAAGTGGTGGAGAAACATTACAGTATGTGGATACAGGAATTGACTTTCACATCCCGCATATATGGGCCTATCAACCAATTGTGAAAGACGGACAATTCAAAGGTTTTTTCTTTGTTGACCAGGACACAGGTGAGTTTGAAAAAGCTAAGGTACAACTGTTGCTCCTTTTATTTTCTATGGGCCTGTTTACATTACTGATAGGAATCATTCTAACGATTTATTTAACAAAGGTAATATCCAAGCCATTAATTAAAATTGGTGAAGCTACTCGAGAGATTGCTAAAGGAGACTTTGATATAAAACTCACTATTGAAAGTGAAGACGAAGTTGGTCAGCTTGCTTTGGATATCCATGCTATGACAAAGCAATTAAAAGAGTACCGTGATTCTAAACAGCAGTTTATTTCACATATTTCTCATGACTTACGAACACCGATCACTTACATTAAGGGTTATTCGGCCATTATGAAAGATGCTCCTAGTGTTGATGAAAAAGAATGGCGACGTAATTTGGATGTCATTTATAAGGAAGCGAAAAGACTCGAGTATTTGGTTAGTGATTTATTTCAATTAACAAAGCTTGAAGAAGGTAAAATTTCTCTCCAAAAAGAAGAGATAGAACTCTTGGATTGGCTTCAATCAATTGTCGCTACGAGGCAGTTAATGTTTGATAATCACTCGATTAGATGCGAAGTCAGTGGTAGCCAAGATGAGGTGAAGGCATTTATTGATCAGCAACGTCTTGGTCAAGCGGTCATTAATCTTCTTGAAAATAGTGTTCGCTATACACCAAAAGATGGGCAAATTTCAATTAATGTAAAATATGAAGGCAAAGAAGTCGTTATCGAAATTCGTGATAATGGTATTGGTATAAGCAATGTTGATCTACCTCACATTTGGGAACGTTTTTATCGGGTTGATAAATCGAGATCTAGGGAAAGTGGTGGCAGCGGTTTGGGGCTTGCTATCGTCAAGGAAATTGTTGAAGTTCATGGTGGTAGAGTAGATGTAGAAAGTGAAGAAGGGGTAGGTACTAGTTTTTATTTAATACTACCGGTAATGTAGCTGGAGCCTAAATTCGTGAAATTGGAAAGAGCCAAAATGCAAAATTTTGGCTCTTTAACTTATTTATTTAAATCAATTTTAAGCTTTTTTGTATCTTTATTAGCGATGACAAATTGTGATTGACCGATAAACAGCGGTATTTCAAGCCTGTCCCAATTAGGCAGTCCGCCTTCAAAGCATGTTTCGTCTTTGTGGAACATCGTAATATCACCAACGACCCAATCATGATCACCATACTTTTGAATGTCTTTTACTTTACATTCATAGACGACGTAAGCGTCTGATAATATCGGGCAGTCGACTGTCTCTCCTTTTTTATAGGCGATGTTTAATGCATCAAACTTATCGCCATCTCTTCCAGATGATTTTCCAGCACCTTCAATATACTGTGCATATTCAGCAGGAACAAATGAAATTGCAAACTCACCGGAATTTTTCACTAAATGGTGAGTAAAACGTTCTTCGGCGATAGCTACACCATAAATAGGTGGAGCATAAGATATGTATGAGTGCCAACCGGCAGACATAATGTTTCTTGTGCCGTTCCATTCGGCAGTCACTAATGCAATTAAACCTGGATAACAGTGGAGCACTGTATCATTTGTACTTTTAAGCATCGTATCACCTTCCGTTATTGAATTTACTAATAGTATAGATGATTTTTTCCTTTGTTGCATTAAAAAGGGTGACAATTGAATGCCACCCAGTATTATTATTCAGTATAAAGTTCGAAATCTTCTGGCGCAGTATCTAAAGTGAGTGGTTCACTCCAATCAAGATGACCTAGCAACGAGTCTATTACTTCACCCTCAATTAAGACAAACACTTCATCATAGCCAAACTGTTTTACAATCATAGTAATTTGCGCAGCTAACATCGCTTCACCAGTTGAACCTAAGTTAGCTTCTAAAAGTTCATTTGAAAAAGAAACATACAAAAGACCCTCACGTTCTTCTACCGACTGTACAATAACACCTTCTGGTACAAGTCCTTGAAGCCCCTCTTGTTTTGGACCCTTCACCCAAAGCTGTAATGCGCTTTGGATACCTTCTTCATCTTTCGTAAGTTGAGTACCAACCTCGACACGGTAAATGTCCATTAAATCGTTATCAGAGAAGTATAAATTAATAACATCTAATATGGCAATCTCACTTGCAGGGTCAGTCGGCTCCTCAGCAGAAATATCAGTTTCCTCGGCGGTTTCTTCTTGTTCTTCAATTTCGGGCGCCGATCCTTGAGGTGGTTCTTGCTCAATCGTATTATTATCAGCTCCTTGTCCACAAGCAGCAAGTGCTAGTAACAATGTTAGTGTTAAAACTGTTAATGTTATTTTTTTCACTATTAACACCTTCCTTTTAAAAAAATGTGTAGCAAACAAGCTATTATTTACTAACAAGGATAGCATAAAAATGAAGACAATTCATATCAAAAGAGAAAAATAGTAGAAAATCGTTACTTAGTAGGTAACATTTGAAGCCAAAGCCCTAGTTTTTAATTCAAATAAAAAAATTTCCAAAAAATATAAAAAAACTTCGATTTAGTGTTGACGAAAAGAATTTAACTGTTATATAATACAAATAAGAAGTAATTAATTGTACTAATACAAGAAAAGGGGAGATTGAAGTGAGTAGACAAGAGCGTAAAAACATGGTTCATTTTATTGAGAGAATGAGGGGCTTAGACTCAGGCCAATTAAAACACATGACTGACCAAGAAATTGAGCATATTTATAACACTCTTTACTTTAAGCTTGAAAATCAAGAATAATTTAGGGAACACACGAATTGTTCCCCTTTGCTTGTAATATTTTTTAATAATAAACTAGTTCAAAGTGTGGAAAACAAGGTTTCTTGAGGAGTTCGTTCTGGAGATAGTGGCTTCTTTGAAACACTTCCATAAACTTTACACTCTAAACTGAAAAAAAGGCTGCGAGCAGCCTTTTTTTCGTTAGTTATTTAAATCTTCAATTGAAGTAATATCCATATAGGCAGGAACGACTAAACCGATGCCTGCTCCTTCTAGGTTTACACCTAAGTCAATGAAATCTTCTTTATAATCTTCGTAATAAACAGCGTGAGTACCTGGTAACCAAGCAGCTACAAGTGCATCTGCACTTCCAGTAGCAACAGCAGTCCACATACCAGCAGCTTCAAGAGATACAAGTTCTACGTCATAACCGATATCTTCAAGAACTTTTCCAATCATGTGAGTTGAAGCTATTTCTGAATCCCATGCAACAAAAGTAAGTGTAAGTTTGTCACCATCAACATGAGCTACACCATCAGTCCACTGGGATACTTTGTCTTGATTGTTTGCTACCCAATCAGCTGCTGCATCAACAGGATCAGCACCTTCATTTACAGCAACCATAATTTCTCCCATATCAGCTTGATCCCAATAGAAATTATCTAAAACTTCGTATGCAGAAGGATGGTCAGCATCTAATCCAATACGCGCGATCGTATGAATACTCTCTGATGCACCGAAAACTCCTTTTGGATCTTCTAGGTATTTAAGATCGTATTTAGCAAATTTCCAATGTGGTGTCCACCCAGTTACAACAATCGCTTCTTCTTTCTCATAAGCTGCTGCAAGAGCTGCTGTCATAGCTGCTGATGAACTAGTTTGTAGAGTATAGCCCTCTAGTCCATATTCTTCAATTGCCTCTTCAGTAGCAGCCATGATACCAGCACCGGCATCAATTCCAGTAATTGTGTAGCTTAGTTGGTCTCCAATTGAACCGTCTTTGCTTGTCGTATCTGCACCACATCCGGCAACAAATAATGTAAGTGATAATCCTGCTGCAACGCTAAGTCTTTTTAAATACTTGTTCATTTTCTTGACCCTCTCCTCTTATCTATAGTATTATATGAACCCTTTTTTCAAAAAGAGTGAAAACCGAAATTAAACAATTCCTTTTTGTTTATTAAAACTTTGTGTTAAACGGTCTAAAATGATCGCTACGATTACGAGTGCAATTCCAGCCTCAAAGCCGCCGCCAGCATCATTACGACCTACTGCATAGTAAACCTTTGTACCAAGTCCAGATGCGCCAATCATCGACGCAATTACGACCATTGATAGAGCAAGCATGATGCTTTGATTTACTCCAGCCATAATGGTTTTCTTAGCCATCGGTATCTGAACTTTATATAGCTTTTGAAATGGTGTAGATCCAAATGCATCTGCAGCTTCAATAAGCTCGGTTGATACTTGCCTTATCCCTAAATTCGTTAATCGAACTGTAGGTGGCATCGCGAATATAACAGATGCGATTACACCAGGTACCATTCCGATTCCAAAGAATACGACAGCTGGGATTAAATAGACAAAAGCGGGCATAGTTTGCATAAAGTCTAAAATTGGCGTTATGACATTTTCAGTTGTCCTGCTTTTTGCCATCCAAATGCCAATGGGAACCCCAAAGATAACTGAAACTCCTGCAGAAGTTAGAACGAGTGATAGTGTTAATAACATATCATTCCAATACCCTAGATTTTGAATTAGTAATAGTCCAAAAAAAGTAAATATCGGTAAGCCAATTTTCTTTTTTGTTGCAAAAAAGGCTAATGCCGTAATTAATAATATAAATACCAATTCTGGAATTGCACTTAGCCCAGAACTTAGTTGATTAACTATAAAACGAATGACAGCTGTAATCCCAGTAAATAAACCTTCCGCATTCTTTAACCAATCAACAAATGTGTCAATTCCATCAGCTAGCGGTAGTTTCGGTAGTAAATTCATCTGCATTCACCTCCTGACTTGAAGATAATGCGGCTAAAACAGCTCCGCGAATAATAATTCCTTTTAATTGTCCTTCGTCAACTACTGCTACTGGAATTGGCGAGGTTGATACGATATCAAACAAATCATGTAAAGGTGTTTGAGGTGCAACTGTAGGGACATTTTTTTCCATGATTTCTAGTAAGTTAGCATCCTTATTAGCTTTTGAAACTTGTTCTGCACTCACAATACCAAGAAGTTCTTTTTTA
The DNA here is from genome assembly GCF_001866075.3 of Anaerobacillus isosaccharinicus. GTDB lineage: Bacteria > Bacillota > Bacilli > Bacillales > Anaerobacillaceae > Anaerobacillus > Anaerobacillus isosaccharinicus. Next base: position 1,852,142 of record NZ_CP063356.1, read on the forward strand.
CGGTTTGTAACATAAATGCTCGAAATACCCGTGTCCTTCATTCGCTGCATAGCAACGCGTGGCCCATCTTTCTCTGCATTTACAGTCTCTGGACGCTTCATAACATGTGCAGCGGTAAAAACTTTTGAACGATCTACATCCTCAACAAATCGTTCTACATATTCATTTTCAGGATTAGTCAAAATCTCTTCCGGTGTTCCAATTTGAACAATAGAACCATCCTTCATAATAGTAATTCTGTCTCCAATTCTTAAAGCTTCATCTAAATCATGCGTGATAAAGATAATTGTTTTTTTCATTTTTTCCTGTAAATCTAACAGTTCATCTTGCATATCCTTTCGAATGAGAGGATCTAAAGCCGAGAAAGCTTCGTCCATTAGTAAGACATCAGGATCGTTTGCTAGGGCGCGAGCAAGACCGACACGTTGCTGCATGCCTCCTGATAGTTCATTAGGATACATATTTTCATAACCTTTAAGACCAACAAGTTCTAAGGAAGTAGTAGCTTTCGCCATTCTTTCCTCTTTTTCAATTCCTTGTACTTCAAGTCCGAACTCTACATTTTCAAGAACTGTACGAAATGGAAAAAGACCAAACTTTTGAAAAACCATACTTAATTTTTTTCTGCGAACGTCACGTAGTTCTTTTTCACCCATAGCGGCAAGATCGACACCATCAATCCAAACACTACCAGTGGTAGGTTCTATTAATCGATTTAGAAGTCGGACTAATGTTGACTTTCCACTTCCTGACAAGCCCATAATGACAAATATTTCACCGTCCTCTACTTCGAAACTCGCTTGATTAACACCAACTGTCATTCCGGTTTTTTTCAATATCTCATCTTTTGAAATATTTTGCTTTAAAAGATCCAACGCTTTTTTGGGCTTTTTACCAAAAATTTTCGTTAAATTTTCAACTTTTATTTTCGACATTTCTTACACCTCAGTTCGATTATTTATCTATTGATATTAAAGATTTAAATTTGTCGAAAAAACAAAAAAATACCAATTGATTTGTTGTTATTAATACTATATAATATATTTTCTTTTCAGCACAAACTGTATATTCTTTAATATTCATACGTATTGTATGTACAGAAAAAACTGTACGTAAATTACATGCGTATTACTTACAAATACTACTAGATACTCCCGAATACTGTTTTGGTGTCAACTTTTAAGATTTTTTTCTCTTTGTTATACTACTTATAATAACTACTTATTTAGTTGGGGAGGTATGATGAAAAATTCAGAGAACGATTTAAAAGATTATAATGATCTAAATAAAGCCCGTGAAATATTTATAAATGAAATTGCAAAAAACATACATTTATATGATATTTCTCATTCCGTTGGAAGATTGTATGGAACGTTATTTTTTTCAGAAGATCCGATGACCTTAGATGAAATGAGTGAAGCACTTGGAATGAGTAAGACGAGTATGAGTACTGGGATTAGATCGCTCCTTGAAGCCGATATGGTGGAACGAGTGTGGGAAAAAGGGATTAGGAAGGATCTATATAGAACTGAAGAAGATTGGTACCGTTCCTTCTCAAATGTTTTTATCACACGTTGGAGAAACAGTACCGAACAAAACATGAAAGCAATCAAAGAGACAAAGGTATTGTTAGAAGCTTTGAATGAAAGAACGGAGAATGAAAAAATAAAAGACTTAGTTAAATTGGATTTAACTAAACTAAGTCAAGCAGAGGCATACTATAAATGGCTTGACGATGTTATTTCTGTATTTGAAACTGGAGAAATATTTAATATTGTTCCAAAGAAAGACTGCTGAACTTTATCAGCAGTCTTTTTCTTTATTTCCAGTTATAATAAAGAAGGAATAAAAATTATATGGAATTTTTCTAGAAAAAGAGTTATAAACAAAGTTAGATTAGATTTTCAGCACCTAAAAAGTTTTGATGTTGTAACTTTTAATAAAAAATAACGACTAGTTTAGTAAGGGGGAAAGAAGCGGTGAATGAGGAATTTGAACGCTTGTACGAGACTTATCACCATTCATTATTTCAATTTCTATTTTACATGGTTCGAAATAGACAAATAGCAGAAGAGTTAGTACAAGAAGTGTATATAAAAGTGTTTAATTCTTATTCTTCCTTTAAAGGCGATAGTAGTGAAAAAACGTGGCTATATTCAATTGCAAGGCATGTCGGTGTAGATTGGATCCGAAGTCAAAATCGCAAGAAACGAAAATTCCTAGGGATTTTTGAATTGTCAGAGAAAGAGTATCAAATTAGAGATGCAGAGCCTTTACCCGATGAAATTGTTCTAGAGAGGGAGGAAATGAAAGAAGTGTATCAAATGCTTGGAAAATGCTCATTTGATCAACAACAAGTGATTATTTTAAGGTATATTGAAGCCCTCTCTATTAGCGAAACAGCCAATATATTAGGATGGACAGAAAGTAAGGTAAAGACGACTCAACATAGAGCGATTAAATCGCTGCAAGAACTGCTTGGAGCAAATCATCATTCAGATTTAAAGGAGGTGGGAAGATGATGCGGTCCTCTAAATGGGATGAAAAATCAGTCGAAAATCAACTAAGAAAATTACCTAAAATTGAGGATAAGCAGAGTAAGGAAGAGCTATTTAAGCGAATCCAAGACCGACTACAAGAAGAACAAATCATAGAACGTCCGAAAAAGAAAAACTGGTTTGTTCCAACCATTGCAGCTGCCGCCGTTTTCTTTCTCATGTTATTAATTATCCCTTCCTTTTTAAATGAGAGGAACGTTACGATAGAAGACCCTAATGCAGAGCTTAAGATGGAACGAGTAGCTGAAGATGCAACAAGTGATGAAGCTGATATTATGAATACGGAGATGGCACCAGGAATTAATTCGATTTTTGATAATAACTATCCTATATATATGAGTGCTATGCAACCATATGAGGAAGAATTTTATCGGAATGAGATAGTAAGAATAGCGGTCCCTGTGTTTGTAAACAACACAGAATATATCATTCCTGTAACCCATTTAGGGGAGGGTGCAGATCAAATAGAGCGCCTTTTATCGATAAAGGATAGCTTTACTGGAGAAGCATGGGGCATAGGTAATTTCCCAGCGTTTGAAATTAATTCTATTGGGGAAGGGAAAGATGGCACACTAAAAATAGATGTTAAGAAGGGCAGTTTAGAAAATATGTCTAGTGCCGAGCATTATATTTATCAACAAGTGTTATTGGAGACTTTCTCGCCATATACTCGAGAAATTGAATTTAGTTCAGACGGTGAACCTGGAGTAGAGTGGGGACAATCGGGATTAATTCACACAATGAATTTAGAAGAACCAAATCTTGGTTATTATCTTTATGAAAGTCGTACAGGTTATTTGTTTCTAGTACCTGGCAGAGCAATAAATGCCCGTGGAAACTTTCTAAACAAGGACATGAATTTTGAAGAAACACTCGAGTCCATGAAGCAAGGTGATCCTAATCTTGGTTATTTACCTGCTATAAATCCAGAATTTGTAATCACAGATATTAAAGAAGTGAGGGATGTGGTAACGATTTCCTTTGCTGAAGGAACAATTATTGATGATAATCCATTCAATTTAGCGATGCTAGAAGCGATTATGTTTACCGCCAGAGATTTTGGATATGCTTTTGTTCAATTTGATCGTGTTGAACCTACTCATGTTGGTCCATATTACATGGGTGACCTTATAGAAATCCCGCGTTACATTAATTTTATACGCTAGTAAAATGGGGTGGCTCAGAGAATAAGTGAGCCATCCTTTTATTTGTTACAAATAATTGTCAAAAAATTCTCACTATTAAAATGCTAGTTTTCCGATATAATAGAGTTACTACTTTTAATAAAGGGGTTGAAAAAAATGAGCTTGATTAAAGGGCTAAAAGGAAGATTAATTGTATTAGGGATTGTGCCGGTCTTTTTATTTTTATTGCTTAGTTTCCTATACATATTACCATCTATGAAGAAAGATATTTTTAATGAAAAAGAATTACAAACAAAAGAATTTGTAAACATAGGTATGTCAACAGTAGAGTTATATTATTCACTAGAGTTAAAAGGTGAATTGTCACGTGAAGAAGCCCAGGAAAGGGCAAAAGCCGTTATTCAAAATATTAGATTTGGAGAGACGTATGAAGATTATTTTTGGATTAATGATATGTATCCAAAAATGATTATGCATCCACTCAGGCCCGATTTAAATGGGGCAGATTTAAGTGAAATGAAAGATCCAGACGGATTGTATTTATTTAATGAATTTGTAGAGGTCGCCCAAAAAGATGGGAGAGGGTTTGTCCCTTATAAATGGCAATATTATAGTGACAAAGACAGAGTAGAACCGAAGTTATCTTACGTAGCGCAGTTTGAACCTTGGGGATGGATTATTGGGACTGGAATTTACACTAATGATGTAGACGAAATTATATTTGGGAAGATAATCACAACAATCAGCTATATTATAGGGATAATCGTTGTTACGTCTATAGTTATCTTAGTTTTTGCGCACAAATTAATTATCAAGCCCTTAAATTATGCAGTTAGCGTGGGGGAAAAAATGGCTGATGGTGATTTTACGGAGAAGGTTGATCAAAAGTATGTAGGGAAAGATGATGAGATAAGCAGACTACTAAATGTTTTTGATCAGATAAACAAAAACATGGAATCGGTAATTGGTGATGTTTTAAGAAGTTCAGATAAGATTGATAACCAGTCTAGTCAATTAAAAGTAAGTGTGGAAAAGACGAATACCTCAATTGAGGATACAGTTGAGGCAAGTAAAAGTATGCAAGAAACAGCTGCTAGTCAGAAGATTGGTGCTAATGAAAGTTACGCTGCAATTGAAGAGATGGCGATTGGTGTAAACAGCATTGCAGACCATGCCGTTAGTATTAGTGATTTTTCTACAGGCTTAATAGATAGAGTTCAAGAAGGGAAGCATATTGTTGCAGAAGCTATTGCTAAAATGGTAGAAATTAAGGGTGTTACTGAGAACACAAACTCAATCATAAAACAACTTAATGATGATTCAAAGGAGATTGGTTCCATATTAGCTCTTATTAACGGAGTCGCAGATCAAACGAATTTATTGGCTTTAAATGCTGCAATTGAAGCAGCGAGGGTTGGTGAACAAGGAAAAGGGTTCGCAGTTGTTGCAGATGAGATACGTAAACTGGCAACGAGTACAGCTCAATCTGTTGGAAGAGTAGGGGCAATAATTGAAAGCATTTCCGGAAAAACCGAAGAAGCGGTTAACCGGACCTTAGAGAGTACAGAAAGTGTGGACCAAGGTATTGTTAATGTTAGAAAAGTCGAAGGAATGTTTCTTGAGATTTTGAACTCGCAAGAAGAAGTGTCAAAACAAATTGGTGAGATGTCCGCAATTACTCAACAAATGTCGGCAGGAACCGAAGAGCTAACTGCTACAGTGGCTAACTTTAACAGTACAGCAGAATTAACGTCAAATAACGCTCAAAGTATTTTAGATGTATCACGAGATCAGCTAGAAGATATGAACAAGGTACTTGTTTTTGCTCGTGAGTTAGACAATATGTCCAATTCGTTAAAGGCGTTAGTAGGTAAGTTTAAGGTATAGTAAGGGGTCAACGGTTCTTGCCGTTGACCTTTTTATATTGAGGATAATTAATTATGTTGTTAATTTTTGCATTCTGTAAATAGAACTTGCTATAGTGAATTTGGGTGAAAAAATAAAAGTTGGTGATCGTTAGATGGATACAATTACACATACATTATTTGGTCTTACTCTATATGGAACTGTCGATAAGAAAAAGTTTTCTAGGCAAGAAAAACGAGCCTTATTATTCACCACTATTGTCGGAAGTCAAATTCCTGACATAGATGTCATCTCGAAATTATGGGATACAGAGGGACAATATCAAATGTGGCATAGAGGAATTACACATTCAATTTTTATGGTTCCGGTTTGGGCAATATTACTAGCTTTGTTGTGCTATTTATTTTGGCGAGTAAAAGACAGGCGTATTTTTCTTATGGGAGCTCTTGCAGTTTTTGTTCATAACACGAGCGATTTGTTTAATGCGTGGGGAACAGGTTACTTAGAGCCGTTTTCGGCAGTTAGAATCACATTTGGTACAATCCCAATCATTGATTTTGTTATATGGGGTTTAATGTTGACTGGTTTTATAATAGCTAAAAAGTCTAAGTGGCCATCTTATCGAGTTTATCGCTTTGTCTGGGTTGCGATAGTTCTACACGTAACAATACAAACGAGCCAGGGATATATCATTTATCAACAAATGAGCCCGAATTATGAACAACAAGCACTCTCAGCTGGTTTTGTTCCTTGGAATTATACAGTGTTTGGAAAAAATAGTGGGACAGTAGAAATTGTTCAAGCAAACCTTTGGTCTGAGCCTGTTGTACAGATTGTTCTTCAAAGTAACGAAAATGCTGATTTAGATACATTATTTATTGAAAAGCCTGAAGCGAAAACACTTTATGAGTGGTCTCCCTTTGTTGTAATTGTGGATGACGATGAACTACTAGGAATTTACGACCCACGATTTTATAGAAATGGACAATCATTTTTATTTGAATACATCGAAAAAGAACGGTGAACAAAATCTAATCCATTGTTGTTATCAAAAAAGTAGAATTCAGTTATTTAGTATACTTTATTGGAAATCTTCCTTAAGATGATCAATTGAATGTTTGAGTTTACGTACGGACATCTGTTGTGCTAGTTATGATACATTTTCATTTCAAGAAATTATCGGACATACGTTCCGTTATTTATGCTGATTTTGCATATTTGGGAAATTATCGGACATACGTTCCGTTATTTTATCAAAAGTGTCCATTTCTCACCTATTTTTGAGCCATTAAAGGAACTCATGTCCGATAGCTTTAAAATCATGATGTTTTTTCGGAAATAACGGATCTGATGTCCGATCAGAATGGGTATAGCAATTGGACAGGCTGGGCCGACAGGTTTTCGACGTATATTCGAATTTATAACGTTCCTCATTCCATAAAAAAATTGTAATGTTCTTGGTTAATTAGGTGAAGTACAGCGTATTAGTAAATTTAAAATCAATTAAAACGAAAAATCGAGCGAAAATTCGCTCGATTTTTTTCTACATTAGTATATGTAGTTTTAAGAGTGAAATTTGGATAATTTAGAGAATACTGCTTTCCTGGGAAATATTATGTCGTTACCTATCCTTTAAGATGACGATTGCTGTCGTAGCAACGCCTGTAGCTGCTACAGCAATCGTAGAAAGAATCATTTCGTCAAACGTTATGACAGAAATCCCAGCAAAAACAACGATCAAATCAATAATAAATATAAATATACCTACGTTCATTTTAAAAAAGTCAGCAATCATTTGTGCTAATAAGTCTAAGCCACCGGTACTTATATCGTATAGAAACATAATTCCGACACCTACTCCAAGGAGTGTGCCACCAATTATAGCAGCAATTAATGGTGAAAGATCATCAACGGTAAAAGTTAGCCATTGAAAAAGATCGATAAATAGAGCCGATATAACGAAGCCGATGATACTATTATAAAAGAATTCTCGATACCAGAACCAGGCTCCGCAGTATATAGGGATACTTAACAGCAAAATGGCTACACCAACGTTAATTTCATATAAATAATGAAGGATTAAGCCTAGGCCGATCATTCCACCATCTAATATATGAAACGGAACAAAGAAGTTATTAATTCCTAAACTAATAATGAAGCTGCCAGCAAGTATTGCTAGTAATTTTTTTCTGTAAAGCATTTAATCAACCTCGCTTGGATGGACATGTAGTATTGTATGCAAGGTTGTCTTTAAAAAGAAGCATAGAGTGTAGAGTTGTTTTGGTTTCATGGGTTGGAGCCAAGAATTTTTCACATAGTAAACTTGCAACTAATGAAATTTCTTTATCCGATATTGCAAGCTTTGTCGACTTAATCCTAGTTGTTTTGATGCTTGAGTGACGTTGTTGTTATGCTGTTCAAGTACTCTTTCTATATAGTACTCTTCAAATTCCTCTAGTTGTTGCTTTAGTGGTTTTGTAAAAGGCTTATAATCTGATTTCTTATTTGAAGGTTGAAACATTTGTGGGATTTCATCTTTAAATTGAGTTTTGTTACGGAAGTGACTAGGTAAATGGACAAAATCTATTTGATCCTCATCGATCATTAAGTTCATCGCTCCCTCAATAACGTGCTCAAGTTCTCGGACGTTGCCTGGCCAGTCATACTCATAAAATAGACGTAAAATTTCTTCATCAATCTTTCTAACATCCATTTGAAACATACGATTAAACTTATGAATGAATGTATTTACGAGTAGGGGGATATCTCCTTTCCGTTTTCGTAATGAGGGGATATGAAGAGAGACGACACTAAGCCGGTAATACAAATCATTTCTAAGTCTCCCTTCTTCAATAGCTGTAATTGGATCTTCATTCATTGTCGCTATAATCCTTACATCAATAGGTGTGTCTTTCGTGTCACCTACTCGTCTTAAGTTTTTCTCTTGGATAACCCGAAGTAGTTTTGCTTGTAAACCAACACTTAAAGAGTTGATTTCATCTAATAAAATTGTTCCTCCATTTGCTTGTTCGAATAGCCCTGGTCGTTCGGTTGCTCCGGTAAAGGCCCCTTTTTTAGTGCCGAATAACAACCCTTCTATTAAGCTTTCGGGGAGGGCAGCACAGTTCTGACTTATGAAAGGTTTGCTTTGGCGCTCGCTACTATGGTGGATACTTTGTGCAAAAAGCTCCTTACCGGTACCGGTTTCTCCAATAATAAGAACAGAGGAAGATGTACGTGTAGCTCTTTTTGCATGTTCTATCACCTCTTTAATTGGACCACTTTCACCGATGATCGAATTAAAAGTATATAAAGTATCAGTTTTTGCCCGATTTTCTCTAATTAGTTTTTCAAGTTTGGTGATATCCTTAGCAATTTCAATGGCACCTATGACTTTACCATTCTCTATTATGGGATGGGTATTGTTAATTGTTGTGATTTCTTGCCCTTTATTGTTAAAGTAGGTTTGTTTTTTATTTTTCGTTGTTTTTCCTTCATCCAAAGCTTGGAGAAGTGTACTTTCTTGATCCTCGTAAAACATGAAAACATCACGCAAGCTTTTATTTATAACATCTTCAACATGCATAGCTTCGATTTCCATCATTTTTTGATTGTATATTACCGTTTTTCCACTTTCGTCAATGACGTGGACACCAATATCAATTTCATTAATGACATGTTGATAGAATTTAGTGAATTTTTTTAATTGCTTGGGATCCTTAAATTCAAACAAAGGTCATTCAACTCCCTTTTAAAAGTTTGATAGTTATAGTTTACTATATTGTATTGTTATGATGCAAAATTAATTTGCATTAAAAGCAAAATGAGTTTGCATAGCAAAAAATATTTGCGGTTGTGAACGTTTCAGTACTCTTTATCTAAACCGTTTAAAATTGGCACGAAAATTGCAATGATATATGTGTAAAAGAAGATAATTTAAAAAAGGAGCGGGTTATACATGGTAGTACCTTACAAACATGAACCATTTACAGATTTTACAGTAGATAAAAATCGTCAAGAATTTGAGGCGGCTCTAAAAACAGTGGAAGCTGAATTAGGGAAAAACTACGATCTTATCATCAATGGAGAAAGAATTGTTACAGAAGATAAAATGGTTTCTTTTAATCCTTCGAATACACAACAAATTATTGGAAACGTTTCCAAGGCGAACATAGAATTAGCAGAGAAGGCTATGCAAGTTGCTGATGAAACATTTAATATATGGAAAAAGTGGAAGCCTGAAGTTCGTGCAGATATCCTTTTCAAAGCAGCAGCAATTATTAGACGTCGTAAGCATGAATTCTCAGCTTATTTAGTTTATGAAGCTGGTAAGCCTTGGAATGAAGCAGATGCTGATACTGCAGAAGGTATTGATTTCCTTGAATATTATGCAAGACAAATGCTTGAGCTTAGTAAAGGTTTCGCCGTAGAAAGCAGACCTTTTGAGCATAACAAACTCTCTTATATTCCATTAGGAGTTGGGGTTGTTATTCCACCTTGGAACTTTGCTTTTGCAATTATGGCGGGAATGACAGCAGCTGCTGTTGTTACTGGAAATACAGTGTTACTTAAGCCTGCAGAGACGACGCCAGTTATCGCATATAAATTTATGGAAGTGTTAGAAGAAGCAGGTCTTCCAAAAGGTGTAGTTAACTACATCCCAGGCTATGGTTCAGAAATTGGTGACTATTTAGTAGATCACACACGTACTCGTTTTATCTCGTTCACGGGTTCAAAAGCTGTGGGTGTACGTATTTACGAGCGTGCTGCCAAGGTTCACCCTGGCCAAAAATGGTTAAAGCGTGTTGTTGCAGAGATGGGTGGTAAAGATGCAATTATCGTAGATAAAGACACTGATTTAGAATTAGCTGCACAATCTATTGTTAAATCAGCATTTGGCTTCTCAGGTCAAAAATGTTCTGCTTGCTCTAGAGCAATTATTCACCAAGACGTTTATGACCAAGTGTTAGAAAGAACAGTACAGCTTACTAAAGAAATAAATGTTGGTTCACCTGTTGACTTCAACAACTTTATGGGACCAGTAACTGACCAAAAAGCATTTGATAAGATCACAAGTTATTTCGAGATTGGAAAAGAAGAAGGCAAATTAATGACTGGTGGAACAGCCGACAGTTCTAAAGGTTTCTTCATCCAACCAACAATCTTTGCTGATGTAAACGAAAATGCTCGTATTATGCATGAAGAAGTATTTGGTCCATTTGTTGCTTTCTGTAAAGCAAAAGACTTTGATCATGCTTTAGAAATAGCTAATAACACCGAGTATGGGTTAACAGGTGCCGTTCTTACTAGAAATAGAGAAAACTTAGAGAAGGCTCGCGAGGACTTCCATGTTGGAAATCTATATTTCAATAGAGGATGTACAGGAGCTATCGTAGGCTATCACCCATTTGGTGGATTTAATATGTCAGGAACTGATTCAAAAGCTGGTGGACCAGATTATTTATTACTATTTACTCAAGCTAAATTAGTTTCTGAACAACTATAAAATAAAGAGGCTGAGAAATAACTGAAGTGTTTAACTGAGAGGATGAAGAATACAAAACCGTAGCGTAGGAAATATACGAAGACTCCTGCGGGATTAAAGGCAGGGTGAGACCCCACAGTACGTAAGCACGAGGAGGCTCACCAGCCGCCCGCGGAAAGCGAAGTATATTTCCGCAGCGAAGTATATGTACAAAACATCACTTCGCTCGGATTTCTCATTGAATAATACACTTTTGTCCCAGCCTCATGCGACGGTTTTATAAGGCCGAGTCTAATGACGGAGGTAACGATATGAGTAAAACAAATGAAATTATTGAACAAACAGAGAAATTTGGAGCGCGGAATTATCACCCGCTTCCGATTGTTATATCTAAAGCTGAAGGTGTTTGGGTAGAAGATCCAGAAGGAAATAAGTACATTGATATGTTAAGTGCTTACTCTGCTGTGAACCAAGGCCATAGACACCCTAAGATTATTCAAGCATTAAAGGACCAAGCCGATCGAATTACTCTCACTTCAAGAGCATTCCACAATGATCAACTCGGTGATTTTTATGAGAAAGTTTCTAAGTTGACCGGTAAGAGTATGGTATTGCCAATGAACACAGGAGCTGAAGCAGTTGAAACTGCTGTAAAAGCTGTTCGCCGCTGGGCACATTATGTAAAGGGAATTGCTGACGGTAAAGCTGAAATTATTGTTTGTGAAGACAACTTTCATGGTCGGACAATGACAGCAGTATCGCTTTCTTCTAATGATGCATATAAACGCGGTTTTGGACCAATGCTCCCAGGAATTAAAATTATCCCTTATGGAGACCTAGATGCATTAAAGGCTGCTATTACAGAGAATACTGCGGCATTTCTACTAGAGCCGATCCAGGGAGAAGCAGGGATTATTATTCCACCAGAAGGGTTTCTTAAAGAAGCTTTTGAGGTATGTAAAGAAAACAACGTTCTTTTTGTAGCTGATGAAATTCAATCTGGCTTAGGTCGTTCTGGTAAATTATTCGCTTGTGATTGGGAAAATGTTGTACCAGACATGTACATTTTAGGTAAGGCATTAGGAGGCGGTGTTATGCCAATCTCTGCTGTTTGTGCCGATGAAGATGTCCTTGGAGTCTTTGAACCAGGTTCCCATGGTTCAACGTTTGGTGGCAATCCATTAGCTTGTGCAGTGTCAGTAGCTTCGCTGGAAGTACTAGAGGATGAAAAATTAGTAGAGCGTTCTTTAGAACTTGGAAACTACTTTCAAGAAAAGTTAACAGAAATTAAAAGTTCTGTTATTAAGGAAGTACGCGGTAAAGGTTTATTTATTGGGGTTGAATTAACAGTACCGGCCAGAAAATATTGTGAAACACTTAAAGAAAAAGGGTTATTATGTAAAGAAACACATGAGAATGTGATTCGCTTTGCTCCTCCGCTCGTCATTTCTAAGGGAGATTTAGATTGGGCGTTAGAACATATTACAAGTACCCTAGCTGATTAAAAAGCTAGTTTAGAAGTTTACTAAGGGGGGCGAAATCCCCCCATAATTAGAAAAGGCTACTGGCTAAAAAAAATTATATTATGACATTAAAAGGGGTTTTTGAAATGGAAATGGTTTTAAGAAATTTTTTCCTCTTTCTATCAAAAAATAAAACACTTAATAAAAGCGCTAAGAAATGGGGTTTGAAACTTGGTGCAAAACAAGTCATTCCAGGTGTAACGATTGAAAGCGCTATCGAAGCAGTTGAAAAGTTAAATGTACAAGGTCTTGCTTGTACAGTCGATCACTTAGGTGAGTTTGTATTCAACCGTGAAGAGGCGATTGAATCTGCTGATTATTGTGTTAGAACGTTAGAAGCAATTGCAAATTCGGGGGTAAATTGCAATTTATCGCTAAAACTTACACAGCTAGGACTTGATATCGATCGTAACCTCTGCCGAGATAATATGAAAAGAATTCTAGAGACTGCAAAGAAACATAACATCTTTGTTCGCATTGATATGGAAGATTACTCTCACTTAGACGCAACTCTAGACATATTATCGGAGTTACGCAGAGAGTACACAAATGTTGGTACAGTTATACAAGCATATTTATACCGTGCTGAGCGCGATGTCAATGATTTAAAAGGTGTTTCTTTACGTCTAGTAAAAGGGGCGTACAAAGAATCTCCTGAAGTTGCCATTCAAGACAAAGAAAAAGTTGATGAGAATTACTTGGCAATTATCAAACAACATTTGTTAAGTGGAAGTTATACCGCTATTGCATCACATGATCATAACATCATTGATAAAGTAAAACAGTTTGCAGAAGAAAATGACATTCCGAAAACTCAATTTGAATTTCAAATGCTTTACAACTTCCGTACAGATTTACAATTATCTATAGCAAAAGAAGGATATACAGTTCGGATCTATGTTCCGTTTGGAAACGATTGGTATGGTTATTTCATGAGAAGGCTTGCTGAAAGACCACAAAACGTAGCCTTTGCAGCAAGGGGCCTTTTGAAGTAGAAAATACTTCTTTTTAAGAAATATCACTTTGTAAATAGGTGTTGCCAGAAATGTGATCAAGTTAAGTTTTTCTAAGTGATCTATTAAACTACTGAAAAGAGGTTTTTCTATGAAAAAGAAAATATCGATTATTGGAGTGCCTATGGATTTAGGGCAACGAAGACGAGGCGTAGATATGGGACCTAGTGCCATTCGTTATGCTAATGTCGTAGAACGTCTGCAATCCCTTAATTACGAAGTGAATGATATTGGTGACATAGAAATCGGTAGGCCGAATCGTTTTGATATAATAGATGAAGAAAATTTAAAGGATCTAAAAGAAGTTGTAAAAGCTAACCAACAACTTGCTTCAGCTGTTTCTGATATAGTTGCAATGGATCAATTTCCACTAATATTAGGTGGTGACCACAGTATTGCGATAGGTACACTTGCTGGGGTAGCTGAACATCATAAAAATCTAGGGGTTATTTGGTTTGATGCTCACGGAGATTTAAATACTGGGGAAACATCACCGTCTGGTAATATCCATGGCATGTCACTTGCGGTTAGTTTAGGAATAGGTCACCCTTATTTAACTGGTATTAATGGCTTTGCCCCAAAAATTAAACCAGAAAATGTCGTGATAATTGGTGCGCGTGCTCTTGATGATGGCGAAAAAGAGTTAATACGTGAAAAAGGAATTAAAGTTTATACGATGCATGAAATTGACCGCTTGGGAATGACGAAAGTAATGGAAGAGGCAATGGCACATGTAACAAATGGGACAGATGGCGTCCATTTAAGCTTAGATTTAGATGCCATTGATCCGCACGATGCTCCTGGGGTGGGAACACCAGTATTAGGAGGAACATCCTATCGAGAAACACATTTAGCGATGGAAATGTTAGCTGAGTCGGGTATCATTACTTCAGCAGAGTTCGTTGAAGTAAATCCTATTTTAGATGATAAGAATACGACTGCAACAGTGGCTGTAGCTTTAATGGGTTCGCTGTTTGGTGAAAAACTTCTATAAGAGGATGTTTAAAAAATCCGGTAATCATAGCCAGTCGAATCACTTCGTTGACTCGCTTCTTTGCTACTCATGTATTAATAGCATACATTCCGCTGCTCGAAGCTTCACCGCCCAGGCCTCCAAGGCTCTGATTATCCTCCTTTTTGAACACTCAAGTTAAAATAAAAGAGTGTATTGTTATGAGTAGAGGCTCAAACAGTACACTCTTTTGTTATTGTATAGACTATAAGTAAGCTAGGAATGCTGTTGCAAAGCTAAAATACACAATTAATGAAAAGATATCATTTAAAGTTGTAATCAGCGGGCCAGAGGCAATCGCAGGGTCTATACCAAAGCGATAGAGTACTAGAGGAATAATCGTTCCCGCTAGTGTCCCAATGATTAAAGTTAAAACTAACGACCCACCAACAACTATTGAGTATATTGGGCCTAACCATACAAATGCGATCAGTGCAATTAATATCCCGCACGTGAGACCAATAATAATCCCTACGCCACATTCCCGTGCGATCAGTCCGATAACAGTCTTCCTATCTAAGTCATGGCTAATAAGACCACGCACAACGACCGCTAATGATTGTGTCCCAGTATTTCCGGTCATGCCAGCAATCATTGGCATGAAGAATACTAACGCTACGAATTGTTCTAATGTATGTTCAAAACCACTTATGATACTACCTGAAATTAATCCGATGAATAATAATAATATTAGCCAAGGTAAGCGGCGAAATGATGCAGTCGTTGCTTTTGTATAAAAGTCGATATCTTTACCAGAAGCCGATAATTTTTCAATGTCCTCATTTGCCTCTTGGATGACTACGTCAATGACGTCATCAACCGTAACAATACCCAGTAATTTTTTATTTTCATCGACGACAGGTACTGCTACAAAGTCATATCTTTCAATAAGTTGAGCAACTTCTTCTTGGTCTAAGTCTACAGGTACAGAAATAACACGATTAAACATAATATCGCTAATTTTTTCGTGAAGATCGCCTAAAAGTAGATCGCGGTAAGATACAACTCCAACAAGCTCTTTAAGATCGTTAATTACATACAGGTAGTAAATCGTGTGATTCATCTCTGCAAAAGCCTTTAGCTTGTCCACAGCATCGCGAATTGTATAATCATCTTTAATCCAGACGAACTGGTTGGTCATAAGTCCACCTGCTGTTTCTGGAGCGTAACTCATTAAATTTTGTACATAAGTTGAGTCTTCAATTTTCATCGTTGATAAGTATTCTTGTATTTTTTCTACGGAAAGCTCACTTAGTAAGTCAGCTAGATCATCGTTCTCCATTAAGTTCATAACTTTAGATGACTTTTCAATCCCAAGGCGATGGAGGATTTCAATTTGCAAATCACTTTCTAATTCTTGAATTAAA
This sequence comes from Anaerobacillus isosaccharinicus, assembly GCF_001866075.3. Classification (GTDB taxonomy): domain Bacteria; phylum Bacillota; class Bacilli; order Bacillales; family Anaerobacillaceae; genus Anaerobacillus; species Anaerobacillus isosaccharinicus. The sequence goes on from NZ_CP063356.1 coordinate 1,868,111, forward strand.
TCGGCAATTTGTTGTGGAGATAAATACACTAGAAATTTAAAATGATGTTTTTCAGGAAGATTTCGATAAAGTTGGGCGATATCATAAGGCTGTAACTCGTCGATCACTTTTTCAATAGCGCCTTTTTTATTTTCCTTTAGATATTTAATTATGAGTACAGTTAATTGATCTTCAGTCATATCGGCACCTCCTTGAGGTTTTGTTGAAAGTTTCTCTAGGTACTACACTATAAAAAAAACCCTAAATAGTAAATATAATTCTTACGTTTTTTGACTAGCTATTCTTTTTTTTCTAATATAGTAACTAACAATGAGCAGATTAATAGGATAGTCAGGGAAAAAAGCTGTAAATAATAATTTGAGAAAAGGGAAATAGCACTACCGAAGCTAGCCCCTAGTAGTAAAATAAAACTATACAAAGAAATTGTTAAACTCCGAATTTTGCCACCTTTTTCACCGATTAGTTGAATGAGTGAAGGAATAATTATAGATATGCCTCCTACAAAAATAATCGCTCCAATCCCTATGAAAAATATATTAGTAATTGAGCTTAATGTTAATCCGGCAAGTTTTAAAAGTAAACCTAAAATAATTGTGTTTTCAAATCCAATTTTAGAAGCAATTTTTCCAGAATAAATGGTTAGAAGTAAACCGATTAAACCAAATGCTCTCACTGATAGCGTAGCTTGTGGTGATAACGACAAAGTGTGTTGAAAAAGGCTCTCTAGAGATGTATAGTATGCCACAAAAGCAAGTAAAGTAGTGAAAGTAATGAAATAAAGTCTCTTTAAATCGCTTCGTAGTGGAAGTTTAACTAATAATTTTATCAAGCTACTGATCGATCTAAACTGATCACTTTTTTTAGGATGCGGTAGTTGTTTTATTGAATAAATCAATAATAAAAAATAAAAAAAGGCTAACGTAAGAAAAATCCATTTCCAAGTAAAAATGAGGTTAATAGAAGAACTAAGTAATTGTCCGATGACTCCCGCTGATAAAAATCCTGTATTAATTACTCCAATTGCAATTCCTCGATGTCGGGTTGAAAGAACATTTAAAACATAGATAAAAGAAACAGGAGCAAAAGAAGCTGCAAAAAAGCCTTGTAGCCCTCTGACAATAAGGAAGCCCATGAAATTAGTGGTAAAAAAACTAACCACCATTAAAATTATAAGGACAAATAATCCTGAGCAAATTGTCTCTTTTAAGCCGAAGCGTTCTGATAAAGGTCCAAAGAAGATAAGGCCAAATGCATAAAAGAATGAAAATACACTTATAGAAAGTCCAGCCTCTACAGGTGTAATCAAATAAGTTTCAGCAACGTTTCCTAATAAAGGAATCATAATGTATAAGTTAGAAACAATTAACACTGCAAGTAAAGCAAAGATCACTAAGATGTGAACTAATGTATAAGGGGTGCTTTTCGCTTGTATACTAGGTTTCTCCACTTTTGTCACCTTCTTAGCAATGAAACTATAATTTTAAATGTAGTAAGCGCTTTTGGCTCAACTCAAGGTCTGGTATAGATTATTTATATGAAATTAATTCCACATGTGCCTTTAAATTTTCATAACTAAATGTCTTTATATAATGAAGAAAAACACTATATGTATTATAATAATAGGGGTTGTAAAATACCTTCTAGGGTAGTAATTTAATCTAATTAATTAGAGGTGGTTTGAAGATATGAAATATTTAAAGTTTACAATGATGGCATTATTATTACTTATACTTCTTACAGGTTGTGATGAAGAGGCTTTAACAGGCATAAAGCAATTAGATGTGAATGATTTACCATATCGTATGGCGGAATCAGTGGAAACAAATGATGGCGCTGTTTATATCGATGTTAGAGAGGATTATGAATATAATGAGGCTTATATCGATGGATTTGAAAACTATCCGTTAAGTACCCTTGAAGATACGTATATGGAGTTACCGAAAGATAAGGAGATTATTATTATTTGTCGCAGTGGCAACCGTAGTATGAAAGCAGGACAATATTTAAAGGAACAAGGCTACGATAATATAACAAACGTTAAAGGTGCAATGCTAGATTGGAAGGGCGAAACGAAGTCGAATAATTAGTGTAGAATGTAGAATGTAGAATGTAGAAATGTAAAATGTAAAATGTAGAATGTAGAATGGTTTTCAGTGATGCTTTGAAGCATTAGCATTATTTATAATTAATTCACATTCTTTTTTTGTAATTTGGATAAATGTTTTGCTTCTGATGTGTTGCTTACATCATTTTGCATTCTACATTCTACATTACAAATAAGAAAAAGAGGCCAATCGGCCTCTTTTTTCTTATTTAATTAGATTATTAAACACTGGTGATCCAGGCGGTGCGTTAACGATCATATCGTAAACTGGGATTGTGTAAGCGAAAAGGATTAGTAATGCAACAATACCGATCCAAAGCTTCCAGTTTTCGAAAATCGCTGGTGTTGTAGAAGCATCGCTTGAAGGTTCACTTACAGGGAATTCAGTTTCTCCTTTTGGAGCGAGCCAAACCATGTAAATAAAGTTATAGAACATTAATAATGCAGCAGCTGTTAAAATAACTGCACCGATTGCAACAGTTATATAATTCGTAAACATACCTTCAAACCAAGCCATTGCAGTAGGATGGTCTTGATAAGTTGTGTAAGCCGTACGACGTGGAGCACCTAAAAGTCCCATTAAGTGCATTGCACCAGACATGAAGAACATTCCAATTGCCCATAACCAAGTTTGAACCATACCTAAACGGTTAAGAAATGGAGTGAACTTTCTACCAGTTAAATGTGGAATTAACCAGTATGAGATACCAAAAAACGTAAGTACTACTGTTGAACCTACTGTTAAATGGAAGTGACCTACAACCCAAAGTGTATTGTGAATAACAGCGTTCATTTGGTAAGAAGCGTTAATAATACCACCAGCTCCAGCTGGGATAAAGATAAGCATACCCATCATTGGCGCAAAGAAACGAACGTCGTTCCAAGGAAGTTTACCTAACCAACCAAGGGCACCACGACCACCTTGTAGACGAGAAGTTTGCTCAAACGTACCAAAAATAGAGAATGCAGTCATTAGTGAAGGAACAATAACAACAAACGTTAAGACTGTTTGCACGAATTTCCAGAACTCTGATACCCCAGATTCCATTAACTGATGGTGGAACCCAACAGGAATTGAGAATAATAAGAATAACACGAATGCTAGTCGGGCAAGTGAGTCACTAAATAATTTTCCACCGATAATTTTTGGAATACATACATACCAAGCCATGTAAGCAGGTAGTAACCAGAAATATACTAAAGGATGTCCAAAGTACCAAAATAATGTACGGCTTAATAAAACATTCATGCTATCTGTAAGACCGAAAGACCAAGGGATCATTTGTAATAATACTGTAGTAGCAACCCCTAAACAGGCTACGATCCATAGAATAATTGTTGCAGTAGCCATAAATCCGAAAAGTGGTGTCTTTTGTCCTTTATTTGCTTTTTTCCAACCGAAATAATGAGCAAGTACAGCAGCTCCTGCAATCCAAGTACCAACAACGAATAATGTTAAAGCAACATAGTAGAGTGGATGTGCTGCAAGTGGAGCATAAAATGTATAAAGAACTGATGCTTCGCCAGCTAAAATTAATACAGCGGCCATTAACGTACCAATTGTCGTTACCCAAAACCCTATCCAACCAAGTTTGCGGATACCATCAGGCATAGCACCTAAAGTACGACTTCCGCCGGCAAATAAAAATGCAAAGATAAAATAAGTTGTAAAGACAAGTGCTAATAATACTCCATGTACAGTTAAAATTTGATAATAACCAAGCCAACTTGGTAACTCAATCATTCCACCGCGCACCAGACCTTGTAAAAGTCCCATAAGTGCACCTACAATGAAAGCGAAAAATGCTACATAAATGTGGGCCATACTAAGGGCAGCATCTTTAGGCGCTACCTTGATATTTGTATCTGAACTGAATTCTTCGACTCTTAATGCTGAATTTCTCAATTATTTCACCTCAATCGTCATTTGCATGTAGTGGTGACCAGTACCGCAGTATTCGTTACATAAAACGAGGTAAGTACCAGGCTCAGTAAACGTATGTTCAGCCATATTAACATGACCAGGTGTAACCATGAAGTTAACGTTAGTTCCAGGAATAGTAAACGAGTGAACGACATCAGAACTAGTTACTTGAAAACGAACTGTTGAACCAACTGGAACTTCTATTTTGTTTGGTACGTAAGCAAATGCCATTGCAATAATGGTTGCTTGATAAGTAGTATCATTAATTTGACGTAATCCAGGCTCGTTAAAAGGCGCCTCATTACTTAAATTTTGTGGGTCAACAGTGGCCATGTGGCTCGGTGGTTGTTGCCCGTATGCAAATGCACTAACTCCTAAAACTGCTAAGAAAACTAATAAAGACCCAATCCCAAATGCTAACCAAATTTTTTCATAACGATGTAAATGCATAAAATAAGTCCCCCTCTAACAAATTACATTCTATTTAAGAATAAGAAAAATATTGCCGACCACGAACCAACGATAAACAAACCAACAAACATTGTAAATATCAATGTTCCTTTTAATGATGAATCTGGTTCTGTTGGAACATGGCTTTTTTGTGTTTCTAAGTTTGTGTTGTTTTTAGGCATCTATAACCCTCCTCTTCATGATAATTAAGACCCCCACAAATACATATTATAGGATATTTAGCTTACTTTTTTTACATAAATGTGAAAAATTAATGACACTTACAACATAAAATAGTTATTAAACATAAAAGTAGTAGAAACATTAGAAACTAAATTATATTCCTATTATAAAGTTAACCGAATAAACTTCTGTGATTTTAATCACACGGTTACGGTTGAAATATTATGAATTAATTGATTTAACTATTGTAGATATCATAAAATAGAGATAGTAATTGTCGGAATAATGTTAGTACAATAGTAACAGGTAGTCTAATTCTACTTTGAAAAACGGAGGATTTATCATGCAAAAATATGATGCTAAAGTGAAGAATAGATTAAAAAGAATTGAGGGTCAGGTTCGAGGCATCATTAAAATGATGGACGAGGAAAAGCAGTGTCAAGATGTCGTCACTCAGTTAGCAGCTGTTCGTAACGCATTAGATCGGGCAATCGGAGTAGTCGTCAGTAGCAATTTAGAAGAATGTATTAGGCGACAAATTGAGAACGGAGAAGGAACAGAGGAGACGATTAAAGAGGCAGTAAACTTATTGGTGAAAAGTCGGTAATAATTAGAATGTAGAATGCAACATGCAGAATGTAAAATGTTTATGGAATGCTTCGGAGCATTTCCTTCCCAATACAATTTTGCATTTTACATTATTCTTTAGAGTCACTTTTAGTGGCTCTTTTTTTTACCTAAATAAAAGATGGGAATAAATAGAAGGTATTGTTGCAAACTATTTATAAATAAGCATGAGTTTAAGAGGGGTTCTTTATGGATGATAAAACTTTCGGTCAAAAAGAGGAATACAAAAAGTATCTTTCAACGTTAAATATATCTGAAGAACCACCATTGAATAGTAAAGAATTCTTCTCACTAATTAATAAAATATTCCAAGATTGTGATGACTTTTCTTATCGAGAGGTAGCTCTTTCCCATAGGCGCAAGTTTAAGATTTATTTCGTCCAAGGTTTAATTGATATGGCGTTTCTACAAGCTAGTGTAATTAAACCGTTATTAGAGCATGATCAAAATGAAAACGAAGAACTGCGTAACTTTATTAATAACCCAAGAACTGTTGAAATGACAAATTGGAATGAAATTATTTATACCCTTTTTAGTGGAGGTGCTATTTGTCATTTTGATGGAGAGCAACCAATAGAAGTTAAGGTTCCTAGTCAAGAAAAACGAAATTTGTCTGAGCCGACTACACAATATCAAGTTTTTGGACCTAAGATTGGTTTTATTGAAGATATTCATTCAAATATTTCACTTATGAGGAAGTTTCTTAAGGATCCACGTTTGAAAACGATTAACTATGAAATTGGTTCACTGAGCCACACAAAAGTAACGTTGATGTACATCGAGGGCTATGCCGAAAAGCAGTATATTGATTATATAAAAGAAAAAATACAAAACGTAAAAATTGACCATTTAATTACATTAGGACAATTAAATAAGCAAATCATTGATAACCCTGCGTCAATATTTCCTCAAGTATACGGAACTGAGCGACCGGATAATGTCGCTTTTGCCTTAGAGGAAGGGAAAGTGGCCATTTTCGTTGACAATGTAACCTTTTGTTCCATTCTTCCGATTTCGATTTTTGATTTATATTTAGCGGGGGATGACCATAGTTTTAGTTCAATATACAATTCTATCTTTGTTCGGTTAATTCGCTATTTCTGTATGGTCATTTCTACTGCGTTACCGGCACTCTACGTAGCCTTAGTTGCGTTTCATCCAGAGTTAATTCCAGAAACTTTGGCATTAACGATTGCTGAATCACGTTCACAAATTCCATTTCCAGCAGCGGCAGAAGCCATTATCATGATGCTTGCCTTAGACGTTTTAGTAGAGGCAAGTATCCGCCTACCAAGCTTTGTTGGGCAAACGATAGGTATTGTAGGTGGTTTAGTTATTGGAACTGCAGCCGTAGAGGCCGGAGTTGTCAGTAGTCTGATGGTTATTATTATTGCCTTTACGGCCATTGCATCATTTACTACTCCAACTTGGGAGTTAGTTTCGTCGTTACGTATTCTACGCTATGGCCTACTCATCATCGCAGCGGCATTTGGTTTATACGGTTTCGTTTTAGGGTTCTGTTTAATTTTTATTCACATCTGCAATATTGAAACAGTTTCTAGACCTTATATTTCACCTTTATCACCACGGAAATTGGAGCAAGTATTAATGAAGGTACAACAAAAAAAAGCTCAGTTTTTTAACACATTTAAATAGTTTTAGTTAGCTAAAAAAGAAGTTAGATTTAGGGAAAAAGGGAGGTAGCTCGTTATGGTAATAGATAGAAAATTTAAGGGGATCGATCTTTTTGCTTTTACATGCTGCTCTACTATTACATTAGGAGTCACATTTTTACCATATGTTGGTGGTGATGAGGTACGAAGTGCTTGGTTAAAAGTACTCGTAGCAGTACTTCCTTACTATCTCCTTTTTTTCCTATTAAAAAAATTCAGCTCTAAATATGAGAGTTATGATTTCTTCAATGAAATAAAAAATTCTGCCTGGAACTGGGTTTATTGGCTTATTATTATTTATTTTATCTTTAGTACGATTGCTTCTATTATATTTGGTCTAGAAGCCTTAACGTTATTAACGAAAGTATATCTTCTTCCTAATACAGAGCAGTGGGTGGTTCTGCTTTTATTTATCATAATATCAGGCTTTGGGCTAGCCTATGGAATAACTGCCATTACTCGCTTTGTAGTTGCCTTAATTTTTGTTGAATTTTTATTACTATTTTCAATTGTTGGTCTAGGCTTTAGTGAGTATTTTCGCTGGATTTACATTCCGCCAATTTGGACAACGGATGTCGTTACATTTTTAAAAAGTTCACTTAGTGATATGGCCAGATATTCAGGTGTTATTGCCATTTTGGGTTTCTTGCCTTATTTAAAGAAAAACACTGCAGTTTTTAGACCGATGAGTTATGGATTACTATTGGTTGTCACAATTTATGTAGCTATATGCCTTTTCCCATTAAAAAGACCAAAATTATATATCATCTTTTCCTTACTAATATTATTCGGTATAGCAGTATGGATACCAGGGTTTGTTGAGAAAATTTGGGCTCCAGTTTATTTTAATCAGCTAGTGTATTCGTTCTTAGTCCCAACAATCATCCTACTTCTATTAATATTGAAACAAAAAAAAGGAGTTTATCAAAGTGAAACTAGCTAAGCTCTTCCTTCTCCTAAATATGTGTCTCTTCCTTCTGACTAGTTGTATTGATGACGCTAGAGAAATTGATCATCGTTCCATGATTGTTGGCATGGCGATTGATACAGTGAAAAACGATGATAATGAAGATTTATTTGCTGTAACTGTACAAATTCCGCTTATCCTGTCGGGCACAGGAGATGAAGGAGGGCTTTCTGGGTCGGTTAATGAATTTGAAACCGTTAACGCAACAGGTGAAACTATATTGGATGCTGTTGCTCAAATTGAATCTATGACTCCTACGGTCGTATTTTTGGGGCACTTAAAGGTGGTCACCGTCAGTGAGGAGTTGGCAAGAAAGGGCCTAGGTAAGGTAATTGACTTTTTTGATCGATTGCCCCAAGTAGCCAACCAAATGGGACAATCCCGTTAGCTAGGATTGATGAGGATAAGAAAATTGTCATTGAGGGCATGGGAGTCTTTCACGACCATAAGCTAGTATCGAAATTAAATGATGGGGAAGTTGGAATTAGTGAGTTATTAAAAAACAATAAGGTTAGTGACTTAAACTTTACTACGACTATTGATGCAAATAATGGAGAGGAAAAAGTATCGATTACAAGGGGAGACTTAAGAGCAAAAATCAGTTTTGAAAAAAAACAACCAGTGATAATCAATGTGAAAATTAAAGGAAAGGGAGAAATAGCTGAGGTAGGGAATATAGGTAATAAGGTTACAAATGAACTTATAAGTAAAGTAAAGATTAAGTTAGCAGAAAATCTTGAGGAATTAGTTAAAGAGACAATGAGTAAAATGCAGAGGGGAAATGTTGAGCCATGGTTAATTGGTCATCGTCTTTGGGCAATGGATCATCAGTTTTTCGAGACATTAAATTGGGAGGAAGCTGGCTGGAAAGATAGCATCGTCAATGTTTCTGTAGAATTTGAAATCGAGCATACTGGTCAGAAGGGTTACTTAGGGAAAACAAAGATTGGAAGATAAAATTAAACATGTAAATGCTTACACAATTGTTACGGCGGTATGAACGTCATTGACTGTGAAAAAAAGCCTATGATATAATAAGTCATAATGAAAATCATTATCATTAATAAGTTGTTATTTATTATAGAGTAGTCTTTTTAGGGGGGAGTTTCATGAGTTTCATCCAATTAGAACAAATTACTAAGTATTTTCATGGCTCACAACAACCTGCAGTTGATTCCATTAATTTAAATATTGAACGTGGGGAAATTATTACATTATTAGGACCAAGTGGCTGTGGCAAAACGACAACACTACGAATGTTGGCCGGCTTTGAGAATCCATCTACTGGGAAAATTACAATTGGTGATCAAGTTGTCTATGATAACCATAAGTCATTACCGCCAGAAAAACGCGGAATTGGTATGGTTTTTCAAGATTATGCTTTATTCCCTCATTTAACGATAGAAAAAAATGTTATGTTTGGACTAAATAAATGGAAGAGAAAAGAAAGAAAAGAACGTACTCAAGAAGTACTAGAGCTGGTAGGGTTAGCTGACTTTGCTAACCGATATCCTAGCCAGATATCTGGTGGGCAACAACAACGTGTCGCTTTGGCTAGAGCGTTAGCACCTCGACCTCTTGTTGTCCTAATGGATGAGCCTTTTAGTAACTTAGATGCAGGCTTAAGAGAAAAAATGCGTTATGAGATTACAAGTATACTAAGAAAAGCAAACACAACTGCTATCATAGTTACTCACGACCAAAAAGATGCTTTTGCTGTTTCTGACCGTGTTGTAGTAATGAAGGATGGAATTATCCAACAAGTAGCGTCGCCACGAGAGATGTATCGTTGTCCGAAAAATAGTTTCGTTGCTCAGTTTGTAGGTAAAACGAACCTTATTACTGGTAAATTAGAAAAAGATCTTAAACATGTAAAGACAATGATTGGTACTGTTTGTCTTCCAAATCAAACAGAGCAAATGTGTGAAAATGTGAAGTTATCGATTCGTCCTGAGGGCTGTCAAATTTGCACAGAGGGAACCGGTAGCTATACTGGGGAAGTTGAAAGAGTTACCTATAGTGGGGAATATCAGGAACTATATGTAAACCTGAGTTCGAATAAGTCTTCAGAATCAATGGTTATTTATGCACCAATTGATCAAGAGATTGAAGTAGGGTCTATCGTTTCGTTTAATATTAAATCAGATTTAGTGTGTTTAGTTGAATAAAAGATAAAGAGATCTCTTTAGATCTCTTTTTTAGTTCTGAGGCAAAACATTTGACATTTTTGTGAATTTTCATTTCAAATAAATATTTTTTTGGTTTCTTTATTGACAATGATTTTCAATTGCAATATAATTCGAAGTGGAAATACAAATGAGAATGAATATCATTATTCCAACAAACATACTTAGGGGGAAACAAAAATGAACAAAGCATTAAAATTCTTCTTACTTGCAATTCTTTCATTAGGATTAGTATTTGCAGCAGCTTGCGGCGCTAAAGAAGAGCCACAAACAGCAGCTCCAGCAGAACCAGAAGTAGAAGCAGAGCAAGAGGAGCAACAACCAGAAGATCCAGGCGTAGTTAATCTTTACACAAGCCGACACTATGATACGGATCGTCAGTTATATGATATTTTTACAGAGCAAACAGGTATCGTTGTTAACGTAATTGAAGGTAAAGGTGACGAACTTATTGAGCGTTTAAACATCGAAGGTGATAGTACAGAAGCCGATTTATTTATGACAGCAGATGCTGGTAATTTACATGTAGCTAAAGAAGATGGTTTATTCCAACCAATTCAAAGCGATATTTTATTCGGAAACATTCCTGCAAATTTACGTGATGAAGAAAATTACTGGGTTGGATTGACAAAAAGAGCACGTGTAATCGTTTATGCAAAAGATCGTGTAGATCCATCTGAACTTTCTACGTATGAAGCATTAACTGGTCCAGAGTGGGAAGGAAGAGTGTTAACACGTACGTCTAGTAACATGTACAATCTTTCTCTTTTAGCTTCATTTATTGAATTAAGTGGTTCAGAGGCGGCTGAAGAATGGGCGAAAGGTATTGCGAAAAACTTAGCTCGTGAGCCTCAAGGTGGTGACACTGATCAAGTGAGAGCTGTAGTTGCTGGTGAAGGTGATGTTGCAATCTCTAACACGTATTACATTGGTCGTTTATTAAACTCAGCTGACAAAGGTGATGTTGAAGTAGGAGAAGCAGTTGGTGTTTTCTTCCCGAACCAAGATACAACAGGTACACACGTAAACATTAGTGGTGCTGGAGTAGTTAAGCATTCGAAAAACGTTGAGAATGCAATTAAATTTTTAGAGTTCTTATCAAGTGAAGAAGCTCAAAAAGTGTTTGCAGAAGGTAATAATGAGTATCCAGCAAACCCAGATGTTGACTGGTCAGATACAGTTAAAGCTTGGGGAGAATTTAAAGAGCAAAACATTGACTTAACAGTGTTAGGTAAAAATCAATTAGAAGCAATTAAGATCTTTGACCGCTCTGGTTGGAAATAATAATTAATATATGTACCGGAATACTTACCAGTTTCCGGTACATTATTTTTGTTAGCCAGTCATTTATTTTTGTGATGTAGTTCTGTATAATGAATAGAGCCAATTGATTCTATTTTAATAAAGTGATAAAGCTTTATTAAAATTAGTAAAAAGTTAGGATGTGTCAACCATGAGACTTATACAGAAAGCAGAACAGCATTTTAATATGTGGGCATTGCTTAGTCTAGTATTTATTTTTATCATATTAATTCCTAATCTACTAATAGGGTTTAATCTTTTTACAGAGCCAACTGAAAACTGGGCCCATATAAAAGAGTATTTATTAAAGGACTATATTTATAATAGTGTAGTCCTTATTATCTTTACAGCCATGTTGACGATGATTATCGGGACAAGCTTGGCGTGGATTATCATAAATTACCGTTTCCCATTAAGAAATTTCTTTAAATGGGGCTTGATATTACCTTTGGCAATTCCAGCTTACATTGGTGCCTACACCTACCAAGGTATTTTAAATTATTCCGGAACTATTCAATCAACACTTCGTAATACATTTGATATACATGTCACGAGTCAGAAACTCTTTAATATTATGAATATTCCAGGTGCAATTTTTATCTTTACGATATTTTTATACCCATATGTTTATGTAATAACTAAAGGTTTTTTGGAAAATCAATCTTCTTCCATGTTTGAGAATGCTAGATTATTAGGCGGTGGGCCTTTTACAATCTTTTTTCGTGCCGGATTGCCGCTATCAAGAGCAGCGATTACAGGTGGAGTAGTTCTTGTCATTTTAGAGGTATTAAATGATTATGGAGTTGTAAGTTATTTTGGAATTCAAACGTTTAGTACAGCTATATTTCGAACTTGGTATGGAATGAAAGACCTTGACTCGGCATTAAAATTAGCAGGGATTCTTATGTTTATCGTTATTATTGTTTTAGTTCTCGAAAGAATTATACGAGGCAGAAAAAGTTACGGCTATTCTTCTGCAAATTTTCGACCAATTGAAGCTCAACCATTAAAAGGTACTAGTAAATGGATTGCTTTCGCCTATTGTTCTGTTATTTTCTTAATAGCATTTCTTATTCCTGTTACACAATTAATCCACTGGAGCATCATGACTTTCGACAGGATTTTTAGTCCTGAATTTCTTAAACTAATCTATAACTCTGTTTTTGTTGCATTTATTGCTTCGTCGATTATTGTATTCATTGCACTAATTGTAGGTAACTACACTCGCTTGCATAAAGGGATTTTTCCTAAGGTGGCGTCAAGAGTAATCACCCTTGGCTATTCCATTCCTGGAGCAGCAATTGCAATTGCTGTCATTACAATATTTGTAGCGTTTGATGGATTTATGAGGTCATTTTCAGAGTATTTTAATTGGAATTCAGCGGTTGTATTACGAACAACCCTTGTGATGCTTACTTCTGCATATATTATTCGCTTTTTAGCAGTCGGTTATAATGCTATAGAAGCTGGTTTTGAAAAAATTGGTTCAAGTTTTACAGAAGCATCGAGAGGCCTTGGGTCTTCAACATTAAAAACCTTTTTTAGAGTAGATATTCCGATGTTAAGAGGAGCCATATTTGGCGGGTTTATTCTCGTTTTTGTTGACATATTAAAGGAGCTACCATTAACATTATTCTTACAACCATTTAACTTCTCGACACTTGCTACTCAAGCGTTTAGATATGCGAATGATGAAATGGTGCAAGAAGCAGCTTTAGCATCAATTTTAATAATTATAGTTAGTGCTATATGTATATTTTATTTCCATAAAGTTTTGGATAAAGAGAAATCATAATAAATTAAAAAAACTGAGCTTAGAGTATATACTCAAGCTCAGTTTTTTTGTAGAAATTTTTAATTAGCGGTAGAAAAGTCCGATCATGACAAAAAGTGCAAAAAGAACCCAAAGGAGCTTTTTTTTCATATTAGGGCTTAATCGTCGCTTTTTCCAACGGTTAGGATTAAAGGATATTTCGTCATTATCAAATACGTGCTGATACTGTGGTGTGTATCTTTTAATTTTAGTTAAGAAAACAGGAGCTAAGGCAAATCCGGCAATAAAGCCAAAGATATGAGCATAAACGTTAATTCTTGCATTAACGAACGTCATAATTAAACCGATTACGAGAATTGTAATGATAAGTTGAGAGTTGTCACGATCAATTAAGTCTTTGCGGTATAGAGTCATATATAAATAGATGCCGAAAAGTCCGTAAATAGCTCCTGATGCACCTAGATGAGGAGAGTATCCAAGGCCCCCAATGTAATAGGTAGCAATATTAGCTAAAATCCCTGCTAACAAATAAAAGGAAATAAATCGTCCTTTTCCAAGTAGTCGCTCTAATGCTGGTCCAAACAAGACTAAAGCAAATGAGTTAAATAAAAAATGTCCTGGTGAAACATGCATAAAAATGGGTGTTACTAACCGCCATAATTCACCTTGAGCTACAGCTGAATTAATACCGAGCCCTAGTGCATAAATGATATATCCACCAAAAGACCAAAACAAGAACATCCATAAAAACAAAATTAAATGGATGGCTACAATTCCAGAGACTATAGGATAAGAACGGATGAATGAACCGAAACTTTCATTTCTTACAAACATACTATCACCTAATTTCTTTTAATAATTTATAAACTTACCTTTATTCATGGGATATAAGCTTAAAAATTCACTTAAATTCAAGTTTTTAATATTGTAGCATAAAACAACATGGTAACAGAAATAATTTAGACAAATGATATCTTTGTTATTTCTATCTTATGATATTAGGTATGATAAAATGTTAGAAAACAGTGAATGAATGGAGTTAGATGAAGGATTATGATTAATGGTATTGGGATCGATATAGTAGAATTAGTGCGCATAAGGGGAGCGATGGAAAGACATCAATCCTTTGTTACGAGAATTTTAACAACAAAGGAACAAACAATTTTTCATAAGCTAACAGATAATCGAAAGGTTGAGTTTCTTGCAGGTCGCTTTGCCGCTAAGGAAGCCTTTGCTAAAGCCGCCGGTACTGGAATTGGAAAGCAACTTTCCTGGCAGGATGTAGAGATTACCCCAGATATAAATGGCAAACCTAAAATAATTTCAAAAATAACACTCGGAAAAATACACCTTTCAATTTCACACAGTAAAGAATATGCAGTCGCGAATGTAATCATTGAGAAAATGTAAGATGTAGAATTTAGAATGTAAAATTTTTTGAGTGGTGCTTCGAAGCTTATCCTATAAGCAATTCTACATTTTACATTTTACATTCTTCATTAATTTTTAACGAGCTTGTCATGCTAGTCTGCATATTGTTTGGGACAGTCTCATATAGTGGTAGTGCGGATAGGAGGGAACTATTTTGAATGTGGTAACTGGTGAAGAAATGCGCCAAATCGATCGCTATGCCATTGAAGAAATTGGGTTAAAAGAAGAGTTACTAATGGAAAACGCTGGGCAAGCGTTTGTTAATGAGATTACTAGTTTGTTAGATAAGAAGACAGCTAAAATTGCTGTTCTCATTGGTGCCGGAAATAACGGTGGTGATGGTTTTGTTATTTCTAGGTCTTTGTTAGAGAAAGGCTATCATGTGGATGTATGGCTTATTCCGCCTTTAGAAAAGGTGAAAGGCGCGGCACGCTACCATATGGATGTTTACTTAAAATCAGGGTTTGGGTTGATCAGCTATCATACAATTGCTAATGAAGGTTTCATGCAACAACTAACCAACTACTCTCACGTTATTGATGCGCTCCTTGGAACGGGGTTTAAAGGAACGTTACGTTCACCGTATAAGGAGATTATTGAACAAGTGAATAAAAGTAATTGTTCAGTTTTTACTGTCGATCTACCAAGTGGTATTACAGCAGATGGCACAGACGTAGAAACTCTCATGGCGATTAAAGCTAGCCATACGATTAGCTTTCAATGCCCAAAGCTAAGTAGCTTTATTTATCCACCTAGAGAGTTTTATGGAAACCTTTCTATTGTTGATATTGGGATACCGAAGCTTGCTGTTATCAAAGTATCAAGTAAACGCCATCTTTGGACTGAAGAGGATGTCACTCGGACGTTGCCGGTAAGAAGGCCATCATCACATAAAGGAAGTCATGGTAAGGGGCTCATTATTGCAGGTTCAAAGTCTATGACTGGAGCGCCAATATTAACAACGAGAGCTTGCCACCGATTAGGAGCAGGGCTAGTAACTTTAGCTACCCCATGTTCAGCACATCCAGCAATTGCAAGTCAGCTAATTGAAGCTACTTTTCACCTTTGTCCATCTAAAAATGGCGAAATTGACGATTTGAACATATCTAACGATGTTCTCGAGAAAAGATACGATGCCATTGCAATAGGTCCTGGTTTAGGTAGAAATAATAATGGTTTTTTTATCGAAGCTTTAATAAAAGGCTATCATAAACCGTTAATCATCGATGCGGATGGACTTTATTATTTGAAATACTTCCTGCCAGGTTTGCTCGTAAGAAAGCAAGTAACGATTTTAACGCCTCACTTAGGTGAGTTTGCTTACTTAACGAATGAGTCTATTAAAATGATCGAGAAAAATCGTTTTCAACTGTCAAAAGAATTCGCCGAAAAGTATGGTGTGTATCTTGTGTTAAAAGGGCCTTACACCATTGTAACGACACCGGAAGGGCATCAGTTCATTAATACAACTGGTAATTCATCTTTAGCAAAAGGTGGAACTGGAGATGTCCTAACAGGGATGGTGTTAGCTTTAATTATGCAACAAAAAGACGTGCAAATGGCCATTAGTAATGCAACCTTTCTTCATGGCAGAGCTGCGGATTATTTAACCGAAAATGGATGGAACTCTTTAAGTGTAGTCGCATCCGATTTAGTTAATGTTTTGCCGCAAGTTTTGGATCAACTTCAAAACAGTTAGCACAACTAACGATAGAATTCCCTCCTTTGTCGTCTAAATGAGACAAAGGGGTTGAGAATGAAATGAAAAAAATCACTTCAGTTATATTCTCGTGTATATTACTTCTTGGATTACTAGCAGCTTGTGGCGAGAAAACGCAAGAAGATATCATTGAAGAACTAGGTGAAAAAATAAAAAATATGACAGGCTATAAAGCTGAAGCTGTTATGACTTTAGAAACTGGAAAAGATCCTCAAAGTTATGAAGTGGAAATTTGGCACAAACAACCGACATATTATCGTGTCGCTTTAAATAACGCCAAAAAAGATCAAAGTCAAATCATTTTAAGAAATGACGAAGGTGTATTTGTCTTAACACCAGCTTTAAACAAAAGCTTCCGTTTCCAAAGTGACTGGCCAGAAAATAATAGCCAAGTATATTTATATGAGTCTCTCGCTAATGATATTTTAATGGATCCAGAAAGAACATTTACAGCAACTGACGATCACTATATTTTCCAAACGAAAACAAACTATGCGAATAAAAATTTACAACAACAAGAAATTACTTTAAATAAAAAAGATCTAACACCAGTTTCAGCAAAAATAATGGATGTTGAATTAAACATTTTAGTAACAGTAGAATTCAATGACTTCCAACTAAATGCTAACTTTAATGATGGCGACTTCGATATGGATCGTAACATGACGGGTGCTCAATTAGAGAGTCTCCCAGCTATGGCTCAAGAAAGTGGAGAACCATTAGTTCCGACTTTCCCAATGTACGTGCCTGATGGAACCATGTTAAACGATTCAAAAGAAGTAAGCATTGATGAAGGGACTCGTATTATTCTATCTTATACAGGTCCTAAGAACTTTACACTAATTCAACAAAAGAGTAGAGTGCAGCAAGCGAGTATTCCGATGCATGTTGCTGATGGAGAGCCTGTTGATTTAGGCTTTACAATTGGTGCTCTATCTAGTGAAGGACAAATTAGTTCTCTGAATTGGTCATATGATGGGGTAGACTACTTCTTAGCTTCTAAAGACTTAGACCAAGAAGAAATGCTTTCGATTGCAAGATCTGTATTTGGAACGCATGTCAAATAAATAGCTATTAAAAAGGCAGACCCGATTAAATAGGTGTCTGCCTTTTTGATACTTTATGGTCATTTTATAAAAACAAATATTGACTATCTTTATTCTAGGTTTAATATCATATATAATAGAGAATTAGTTTCGAATTTAGTTAGCAAGTTGATAGCAATTTTTAAAAGGGGAGCTTTTAGTTGGAGAACTTGAACGGTTTTTATCGAGATACATGGGTAGAAGTTAATCTTGATGCCATTGAACATAACATTAAATCAATAAAGAACAATTTAACTGACGATGTGAAAATAATGGCTGCTGTTAAAGCCAACGGTTATGGTCACGGGGCGGTTCAAGTCGCAAAAACGGCATTGGCAGCTGGAGCTTCTTATTTAGGAGTAGCGATACTAGATGAAGCCATTGCGTTACGCAAGGAAGGAATAACCGAACCTATTTTAGTTCTTGGTTGGGTTAGACCAAGTGACATTAATTTGGCCGCAGAAAACGATTTAGTTTTAACCGTTTTTCAGAGAGAGTGGCTAGAGGAAGCGAAAAAACACCTTAAATCCAACTTGAATTGTGTATTTCATTTGAAAATTGACACAGGCATGGGCAGAATTGGAATAAGAACGAAAAATGAAGGAAAAGCTGTAATTGATTACATTAATGAAACTAACCAATTTTTATTACAAGGTGTATATACACATTTTGCCACATCGGATGAGAAAAATTTAGATTATTTTCAGTTGCAGTATAACCGTTTTTTAGAGATGTTAGACTGGCTAAAGGCATATGGAGTCGATGTCCCATACATTCATTGTGGTAATAGTGCAGCAACCATTAGATTCCCTTCAAAAATGTTTACAATGGCAAGGGTTGGGATTTCTATGTATGGTCTTAAGCCTTCTAGCGAGATGGAGGATGAAATTCCCTTTGCCTTAAAAGAGGCTTTTTCGCTCCACAGCAATATTATTCATGTTAAAGAAGTAAATAGTAATGAAGGAATTAGTTATGGGGCAACATATAAAACGAAAGAAGTAGAATGGATTGCAACAATTCCCATTGGTTATGCTGATGGCTGGCTGCGACAAAATAGTTCTTGTGGCGTTGTCCTAGTTGATGGAGAACGTTGTCCTATCGTTGGTAGGGTATGTATGGACCAACTAATGATTAAACTGAATAAAAAAGTAGCTGTTGGGACAAAAGTAACTTTAATTGGAGAGCAATTGGAAGAAATAATTTCTGTTGATGAAGTGGCAGATCGACTTGGAACAATAAACTATGAAATTCCTTGTATGATCAGTTATCGGGTCCCCAGAGTTTACTTTAAAAATGGGGAAATAATTACAATAAATAATAAAGTTTTTTAAAAAAAACTTGTAATAGCAGGAGTGCAGAAGAAATTTGGCGAATATTATCAAAAGACAAATTAAGATAGTCTTTGCAAAAGGGTATATGTAATGCTATGATTATTCATGGATATAATTAAATTTAGTTGTAGGTGTACGTTGGAGGTGTTTTTGTGTCTGCTAACACAAAGAGAATCACGGTGAGCTTACCACAACATTTATTAAATGAGGTTGATGGCTTGATTAAACGAGAAAATGTTAACCGAAGTGAATTTATTTCCCAAGCTACAAAAGAATACCTTCGTGAAAAGAAGAAACGTCAAATTCGCGAAACGATGCAACAGGGTTATATGGAAATGGCTAAAATTAATTTGAATATTGCTGCTGAAGCTTTTCTTGCGGAAGAGGAAGCGGAGCACACACGCACACTAGACTTAGTTAGTGGGGTGTAAATTTTGATTGTTGTAAAACGTGGCGACGTTTATTTTGCTGATCTCTCACCAGTTGTCGGTTCAGAGCAGGGGGGAGTAAGGCCAGTTCTCATCATTCAAAATGATATCGGAAATCGGTTTAGCCCAACAGTCATCGTCGCAGCAATTACAGCTCAGATTCAGAAGGCCAAACTACCAACACATGTTGAAATTAATGCAAAGCGTTATGGCTTTGATCGGGATTCTGTTATCTTGTTAGAACAAGTTCGTACAATTGATAAACAACGTCTAACTGATAAAATTACTCATTTAGATGACGACATGATGTCCCGAGTTAATGAGGCACTACAGATTAGTTTAGGACTAATTGATTTTTAATTTTATTTAGATGAACAATATCAATTATATGCACAATAAGAGAGGTTGCTATTAGAGCAACTTTTTTTATTTTAATGAATTTCATATTTCCATATTATCGCCATTAAGATACTAGATGTAGTTGTGAAGTCACTCGCAACTACATCTAGTTTTTTATATGGCTTATTTTTGTTAAATATGAAATCCATTCATAAAAGTATCAGATTATTCTGATATAATCAAGATAGATTAGTTTCCTAGTCTTTTTTTACTTGTTTGGATTTTCCAATATCTATAAATCTTTGCATCCTGAAAGCAGAAGTGAAATAATAATAGAAATAGATGATAGGAGTGAAATTACGTGAAACCATCTGTAGTAAGACTGATTGAAGCAAAACGTGACATTATTTTTGATAATTGGATAAAAGAAACTGAAGAAATTAAAAGAGAAGCTAATTTTGAAAATATATCCGACTACGTATACACAACGACCAATAAGGAATTCGTGGAAATTATCTTGAATGCCCTAAGTCATGGGCAAGAGTTATTTGATGAGCACTTTAGTCAATTCACAGAAGGGTTGATACAAGTTGGTTGGCCTCTATCTTATTTAACGACAGGGCTTCAAACATTTAGAAAAGTCATGTTAGATACTTTATATGATGATGATGAAGCAAAGTTAAAGGAGATCGAGGTTTATTATGAAGTTAGTATGTGGGTAGATCAAATTGTGAATACCCTTGTTAATGAGTACTCTGGATCGTGGGAGAACACGGTTTTCCTACAAAAAATGGCGTTGAAAGAACTGTCAGCTCCATTAATACCAGTATTTGAGGATATTAGTGTTATGCCACTCATCGGAACAATTGATACGGAAAGAGCGAAGTTAATTATGGAAAATCTATTGAGCGGTGTTATTGAGCATCGTTCAGAAGTAGTTCTTATAGATATTACAGGTGTTCCTGTTGTTGATACGATGGTTGCTAATCATATTATCCAAGCGTCTGAAGCTGTTCGTTTAGTTGGTGCAAAGTGTATTTTAGTTGGAATTAGACCTGAAATTGCCCAAACAATTGTTAATTTAGGAATTGATTTAACGAAGTTCCCTACGAAAAACACGTTAAAAAAGGGAATTGAAACAGCTTTAGAAATGACAAATAAAAAGATCGTTACGCTTTAGGGATATTAAAGGGGAGAGTAAGATGAGAATTCCTATTTTAAAATTAAAAGATTATTTACTAGTTTCAGTTCAGATTGAATTAGATGATAAGACCGCTTTACAATTTCAAGAAGATATTTTAAATAAAATTCATGATGTTGGGGCTCGTGGTGTTGTTATCGATCTTACTTCGGTTGATTTTATTGATTCTTTTATTGCTAAGGTTTTAGGAGATGTAGTAGATATGTCAAATTTAATGGGTGCCAAAGTAGTTCTGACGGGAATTCAACCCGCTGTTGCCATAACATTAGTTGACATGGGAATTGTCTTACATGGGGTTACAACTGCCTTAGATTTAGAGCAAGGGTTGGATAAATTACAGCAGGAATTGGAGGGGTGAGGATGTCCCAAACCTGTGTAGAGGTTAAAAGTGAATGGAGTATCGTAGCCGCTAGACAAGCTGGAAGAACATTGGCAAAGGAAATTGGTTTCGGTTCTGTGGATCAAGCAAGAATTACCACAGCGATATCTGAGCTTGCTAGAAATATATATTTATATGCTAAAAGAGGCCAGATTTGTATTGAAAAAGTGGTCCTTTTAAATAAGGTAGGAATAAAGGTAACGGCTCTAGACCATGGTCCTGGAATTAAAGATATCCGTAAAGTAATGGAAGATGGCTTTACTACTTCTGGGGGATTAGGCGCTGGTTTGCCAGGTGTGAAGCGGTTAATGGATGAATTTTCAATCGATTCTACAGTTGGGGAAGGGACGACGATAAACGCGATCAAATGGATTCGCTAGAAGGGAGATGAGGTATGAAAAAAGTTGATGTTAGCTTACATGGGATGTATAAATCAATACTAGAGGGGTATTTGCTTACAAGTAGTGAGCATTCTCTGTATGAAGCCCAAAAGTTTTCTAGGGAGTTAATAAAAGAAAGTTTGTCTCCTGAAGAAATGGTTAATTTACATGTTACCGTTGTTCAAGAGTTAATCCCCAACTTACCCAATGAAGTGCTGGTTGCTAATGAATTGCTACTTGAGGTTATGGTTGGTTACGGGCTGGCTTACAGGGAACATCAAAGCTTACGAGATCGCCAAAAGCAACTAGATTCAGAATTTGCCGTAGCAGCGGAAATGCAACAAGAGCTTCTGCCTAAGAGGGTCCCGATACTAGAGTCATTGGATATTGGGATGAAGAGTGTTGCTGCTAGTTTAGTTAGTGGTGATTACTATCATTTCAATGAGGACGATGAATGGCATTTAGGTGTGGCAGTAGCTGATATCATAGGAAAAGGCGTTCCTGCTGCCTTATGTATGTCAATGATTAAATACGCTATGGATAGCTTGCCTGAGCAACGGTTACAGCCCGGTGCACTCTTAGAAAATTTAAACAGAGTAGTTGAACAAAATATTAGTTCCAATATGTTTATAACGATGATTTACGGATCATATGATCTTCGCAATCATATCTTCCACTATTCAGGAGCTGGACATGAGCCTGGTTTTTATTACGAAGCTAGATCTGGTCAATTTGTGGACTTGGCGACAAAGGGACTTGTCCTAGGTTTAACGAAAAAAGCAAAATTTCACGAGTATGAAAAGAAGATAGAAGTAGGTGATCTACTAGTGCTTCTTTCCGATGGTGTTACAGAGTGTAGAACGGAAAATGGTTTCTTAGAAAGAATCGAAGTGACTAAGTTAATAAAAAAATATATCGACCTACCAGCACAAGAAATCGTCGAAAATGTTTATTATGATCTAGAACGACTCCAAAATTTTGAATTAAAGGATGATTTTACTCTGATGATTATTAAAAGGGAAGTTTAAAGATCAACTTCTAGTGGTATATAAACAATGTTAAAACGAGGAGGGTATTTATGAATTTAGAAGTTAACCACATAGAAAAAGAAGAAAAACATTACTTATATTTGAATGGAGAAGTTGATGTTTACACTTCAGAAAAATTAAAAAATGCTTTACTGCCGTTAACTGAAAACAAAGGCAATGAAGTGATCGTCGATTTTTCTCAAGTTAATTATATCGATAGTACGGGGTTAGGCATTTTTATTGGAGCTTTAAAGGCTACTCATAAACATGGTAGTTCTATTAAGTTAATTGGAATGATAGGAAGAGTACGACGATTGTTCAATATTACTGGGTTAGATGAAGTGATTAGCATCGAGGAAAGTACGAGGGAGGAAGCGAAGTGAATCAAACATCCGATTTCATAGAAATGAAGGTACCTGCAAAACCTGAATACGTTGGTGTTGTACGCTTAACGGTTTCTGGAATTGCTAATCGGCTAGGATATACGTACGATGACATAGAAGATATCAAAATAGCCGTTGCGGAAGCGTGCACAAATGTAGTTAACCATGCGTATGAAGATAGTGATGGGCAGATGACGATTGGTTGTGGAGTATACCAGGACCGATTAGAGATTATGGTAGCAGACCGAGGTCAAAGTTTTTCTATTGAACAATTAAAGGAGAACTTAGGACCAATTAGGAGTGACAAACCTATATCGCAGTTAAAAGAAGGTGGACTGGGCTTATTTTTAATTGATACCTTAATGGATAAAGTAGAGATAAGTAATGATAATGGTGTCATTATCATTATGACTAAGTTCCTACAAAGAGGTGAGGTGGAACAAAATGTCGGACGGATTTCAGCAACAATCACAGATCGACAATAACTTAGAGCAATTAATTAGAGAGTTTCAACAGTCTCAATCAGAAGAAGTTCAAACGGAACTAGTCAAAAGATATGAATCATTAGTTCGTTCATTAGCTAAAAAATTCTCTAGAGGTAGAGATTACGATGAGGATTTGATACAAGTAGGGATGATCGGTTTATTGGGTGCGTTAAGAAGGTTTGATCTTTCTGTAGGGCGAAGTTTCGAATCGTTTGCAGTTCCAACTATTATTGGTGAAATAAAAAGATATATTAGGGATAAAACATGGAGTGTTCATGTTCCAAGGAGAATTAAAGAGCTTGGCCCTAAAATTAAAAATGCTGTTGAGAAATTAACGACTGAACTTCAGCGTTCACCTCGAGTTATCGAGATTGCTAATTACTTAGATGTGACAGAAGAAGATGTTTTAGAAACGATGGAAATGTCAAGAAGTTACCAAGCTCTCTCTGTAGATCGATCCATTGAAGCTGATCAAGAAGGTGGAGCTGTAACGTTATTAGATTTAGTAGGAGCTACAGACGCTGGTTTTGAAAAAACCGATCAGCAGCTATTAATCGAGAAAACTTTTTCTGTACTTACGGAAAGGGAAAAACAAATTTTATACTGTAATTTTTATGAAGGTCTTAGTCAAAAAGAAACTGGTGAGAAACTAGGGATATCGCAAATGCACGTATCGCGGTTGCAAAGGCGGGCGTTAGAAAAATTAAAGGCTTCGTTGCCAGTGAAAGCATCAGAGTGTTTATAGATGGAGAATACACAATCGTTTAAATATGTGGAATTAGCCTCTTATCAACATGCCAAAAACAATAGCTACTGGAGTGGCGACGCATTCTTCTGCAGCGAAAGTGAAGGTTATTTTATTTGTGCTGTTTCTGATGGGCTTGGTAGCGGACAGTACGCTTATGAAGCATCTAAAGTTGTAATGGATTATATTCAAGAAAATCACCATGAAGAATTAACGGTGTTGATGGAGAATTGTAATCGATTATTACTTAATAAACGTGGAGTTGTTCTTTCGATTTTGAAAGTTGATTATATAAATAAAGAAATTATCTATAGTAATGCTGGTAATATAAATTGCATTTTTTACTCGCCAGACGGAGTGTTAACGAGAACGATCCCTAAGCGTGGTTTTCTCTCGGGAAAAAAACTCGTCTTTACAACACAGCATCTTCCCTATAAAAAAGGGATGAGGTTTATCATTTTTACAGATGGTTTAGACTTAAAATCTACGGTGCAAAAAACAATCACTAAAGAAAACAGTGTTGCTGCAGTTATCCATACAGTGAGAAAAATTGCTGATTTTAAAAAAGATGACACGATGTTTGTCGTTGGGGATGTCTTTATTTAGTGTAGAGTTTAAAGTGTAGAGTGTAGTGTGTAGAGTTGTGAGGGTAGATGCTTTTAAAAACAAAGCTCTAGTGAATACTTAGGTTAGGCGGCTTATTGGGAGCCGTCTTTTCTTACGGATTTATAGTTTCCTTTATTTTCTTGTCATCTTTCTATAGAATAAGTAAATATGATAGAAGAAAGTTGGTGCATAAAGTGGAAGAGAAAAAACAAAATATGCTGCAATTACTTATGAAAGAAACGGCCTTTTCAAAGAAGGCGATTGAAAATGTTGTCACTTTAATTGAAGAAGGAAATACAGTTCCTTTTATTGCACGTTATCGTAAGGAATTGACAGGTTCACTTGATGAGGTTCAAATCAGAACAATCGTTGAGCGATGGACATACATAAATAATTTAGAAACGAGAAAAGAAGAAGTCATTCGGCTAATTCAAGAACAGGACAAGCTTACTGATGAGCTTCAACAGTCGATTTTAAAAGCTACAAAACTTCAAGAAGTTGAAGATTTATATCGACCATATAAACAAAAACGCCGAACTAAAGCAACTGTTGCGAAAGAAAAAGGGTTAGAGCCATTAGCGACGTGGTTAATTACATTCCCGGCTCAAGGAAATGTAGAGGAAGTCGCTTCGCAGTATCTTTCTGAAGAAAAAGAAGTGTTGACCGTCGAAGATGCTCTTCAAGGTGCACAAGATATTGTTGCTGAATGGGTATCTGATGACCCGGAAATTCGTAAGTTAATTCGTCAATTAACTTTTAAAGAAGGAAAACTTGTCTCGGCCTCTAAAGATGTGGAGAAAGATGAAAAAGGCGTTTATGAAATGTATTACGAGTATGAAGAACAAGCAGGAAAGATCGTTCCGCATCGTGTATTAGCGCTAAACCGAGGCGAAAAAGAGGGTATACTAAAAGTAGCGCTTTCGACACCTGTAGATAAAATTATTTCGATCATTGAAAGAAAATACATAAAAAATAGCCATTCACCTGTAATTTCATATGTAAAAGAGGCCATTAGTGATAGTTACAAACGTTTAATTGAACCTTCGATTGAAAGGGAAATTCGTAAGGAGCTTTCAGAAAAAGCGGAAGATCAGGCCATCCATATTTTTTCGGAAAACTTACGTAACCTCTTATTACAACCACCTTTAAAAGGGAGAGTTGTTTTAGGGGTTGACCCTGCATATCGAACGGGGTGTAAACTAGCTGTTGTCGATGATACGGGCAAGGTGCTGCACATCTCCGTTATTTACCCGACACCACCGAAAAGTGAAATCGAAAAAGGGAAAAAAATTGTACAAGAACTAATCAAGAAACATGATATTGAGGTTGTTGCCATCGGTAATGGAACGGCATCAAGAGAAACGGAACAATTTATTGCTGATGTTATAAAGGAAGTAAATAAAGAAGTGTATTATTTAATCGTCAATGAGGCAGGGGCAAGTGTTTACTCGGCATCTCCCCTTGGTAGAGAAGAATTTCCGGATTTACAAGTAGAAGAACGAAGTGCCATTTCGATCGCAAGAAGATTGCAAGATCCGTTGGCTGAACTGGTGAAAATTGACCCGAAATCAGTTGGTGTAGGTCAATATCAACACGATGTTACCCAATCAAAACTTAATGACTCTTTGACATTCGTTGTTGAAACGGTAGTTAACCAAGTTGGGGTTAATGTAAATACAGCCTCTGGATCATTACTTCAATATGTAGCGGGTTTATCAAAATCCGTAGCAAATAACATCGTAAAAAAACGGGAGGAAGAAGGGAAGTTCACAAATCGTGGACAACTAAAAAAAATCCCGCGACTTGGTGCAAAAACATATGAACAATGTATTGGATTTTTACGGGTAATCGATGGAGATGACCCTCTAGATCAAACAGGTATACACCCAGAAAGCTATAAGGAAACAAAAAGAATATTAAAGCAATTAGGGGCGAAGCCTGAACAGATTGGCTCACCAGAATTAAGTGAACAGTTGAAGGAACTTGATTTAGAAAAATTAGCAGCGGATTTGGAGATTGGCGTTCCGACATTGAAAGATATTGTTGATGCTCTCATGCGTCCTCTAAGAGACCCTCGTGATGAGGTCGCAACACCATTATTGAAAAAAGATGTACTGAAATTGGAAGACTTGCAGACCGGCATGGAATTACAAGGGACTATCCGGAATGTCGTTGATTTTGGAGCTTTTGTGGATATTGGTGTAAAACAAGATGGTCTTGTCCATATTTCAAAATTAACAAATAGATTTGTTAAACATCCGATGGAAGTAGTTTCTGTCGGTGATGTTGTTACAGTATGGGTGGATTCAGTTGATGCTAAAAAGCAGCGTGTTGCTTTAACGATGCTTAAACCGGAAAATCAAATATAAAACAAGAAGGAGCTTGAGATAATTCTCAGGCTCTTTCTTAATTATAATATAACTTCTGAAGTGTCGATCAAAGTGTTTTAAATAATACTGATCTTGTTTAAGTCACTACTTATCGACATTTTAGTAGCGTAACTACTTAGTGCGCTTTCTAATGATGTGATTATCTGGTTCATACCTCCGATGGTAGTAGTACCAACATTGATTTAATAACTTAATTTGTTGGCGGTTTTTCTCAAAGAAGGCATTTTTCAGTTGCTTTTGTAACCAGTCGGGCACCGGAAGTCCCCCTTCCTGTAATTAAGATAGATGCTCCTGAAATTTAAGTGTGTTAGTATGTATAGTATATGAATGAATGGTTGTCATTGTTGAGGGTTTTTTATGTATTTAGAAAAATTAAGGGGTAATTTTTTAATGAATGATTTTGAGTTACAAAAGTTAGTAGAGCATATATCTACCGATTCCTTTGAATTGCCTTTTAAGCATCAGGCACTCTTTAATCCAAGACTAAGAACAACAGGAGGTAGATATCTTCTAGGCTCGCATAATATAGAAATCAATCCGAAACAATTTGAACATTTCGGTATGGATGCGCTAGTTGGTATTATTAAACACGAACTTTGCCACTACCACTTACATCTCCAGAAAAAAGGCTACCGACATATTGATAAGGATTTTCAGAATTTGCTTACGAAGGTTGAGGGGACTAAGTACTGTAATGCAATCCCTGGTTTAAGAAAGGCTAGTAAGACATTGCACATTTACTCATGCACTACATGTGGTGCAGTTTTTAATCGCAAAAGAGCGATTGATACAAAAAAATATGTATGCGGAAAATGTAAAGGGAAAATAAGGAAAACAAAAACCTTCAAAAAAAGTTGACTTAAACCTTTCGGATATGTTAAATTAATAAAGTCGCTGAAACGAGATAATGGTTTACGTTAAAGGGATTTGCTAAAAATGATATTGACAAAATGATGTAAACGAGTTAGACTTGTCTAAGTCACAAAAAATTATTCCACAGTAGCTCAGTGGTAGAGCTATCGGCTGTTAACCGATCGGTCGTAGGTTCGAGTCCTACCTGTGGAGCCATATTTTGGGGAAGTACTCAAGAGGCTGAAGAGGCGCCCCTGCTAAGGGTGTAGGTCGTGTGAGCGGCGCGAGGGTTCAAATCCCTCCTTCTCCGCCATTTAGATGGCCCGTTGGTCAAGCGGTTAAGACACCGCCCTTTCACGGCGGTAACACGGGTTCGAATCCCGTACGGGTCACCAACAGAGTTTAGGATTGAAATAGTTTTCGGAGGATTAGCTCAGCTGGGAGAGCACCTGCCTTACAAGCAGGGGGTCGGCGGTTCGAACCCGTCATCCTCCACCACTTATTATTTTGTGGACCCGTGGTGTAGCGGTTAACATGCCTGCCTGTCACGCAGGAGATCGCCGGTTCGATCCCGGTCGGGTCCGCCATAATATAATAAAAAATGCGGGTGTGGCGGAATTGGCAGACGCGCTAGACTTAGGATCTAGTGTCTTTGACGTGGGGGTTCGAGTCCCTTCACCCGCACCATTTTTTATTTCACTTAATAACTTAACTTCATTGTCTACTATTTATATTATGCGGTCGTGGCGGAATGGCAGACGCGCTAGCTTGAGGGGCTAGTGGGGGTTTCCCCGTGGAGGTTCGAGTCCTCTCGACCGCATTATCACTTCTAATATAACATGCGCCCTTAGCTCAGCTACGAGCAAAGCATCGCAGTATAAGCCACGAGTTGTTTCGACGCATTCGCTTCGAAGTGATACAGGTAGAGGAAGAAACAGGATCTACGAAGCTTAACGTCGTCCGTAATCAACATGAAATACTTCATTTGAATATACAACATGCGCCCTTAGCTCAGCTGGATAGAGTATTTGACTACGAATCAAAAGGTCGGGAGTTCGAATCTCTCAGGGCGCACCATTTCTACTACGCCGAATAAGCATCTTCGCAGAAATGCGATGAGCAAACGAAGTGGCGCAGGAGCAAATCAACATAACAATCTCGGGAAGTGGCTCAGCTTGGTAGAGCACCTGGTTTGGGACCAGGGGGTCGCAGGTTCAAATCCTGTCTTCCCGACCATTTAATTTTAATATGCGGGTGTAGTTTAGTGGTAAAACCTCAGCCTTCCAAGCTGATGTTGTGAGTTCGATTCTCATCACCCGCTCCATTCTATTTTACGACATATTTTAGTTTACTATATGGGCCTATAGCTCAGCTGGTTAGAGCGCACGCCTGATAAGCGTGAGGTCGGTGGTTCGAGTCCACTTAGGCCCACCATATTATCTAAAATAAAATGTTGACAAATCTTATTACAAGATGGTAAGATATAAAAGTTGCTGTTGGAACAACGGTGAAAAAAGTTGTTGACAGAATGAAAATATTCTGATAGAATTAAATTCTTGTCGCTAAAACGACAGTTAACTACTCCTGCGGTTACTCGTTGCGAAATTGCACGATGCGCTTTCAGGTAGTAATATTGTTCTTTGAAAACTGAACACACAGCCAAGCGAATTAAAGAGATAGTAATATCTCGTCAATGTAACAAGTATTTATGAGCTATATCAAACACTTTTATGGAGAGTTTGATCCTGGCTCAGGACGAACGCTGGCGGCGTGCCTAATACATGCAAGTCGAGCGGACAATTGAGAGCTTGCTCTCAATTGTTAGCGGCGGACGGGTGAGTAACACGTGGGCAACCTGCCCTGTAGACTGGGATAACTTCGGGAAACCGAAGCTAATACCGGATAATCTTTTGCGTCTCATGGCGCGAAAGTAAAAGTTGGGTTTTACCTAACACTACAGGATGGGCCCGCGGCGCATTAGCTAGTTGGTAAGGTAACGGCTTACCAAGGCGACGATGCGTAGCCGACCTGAGAGGGTGATCGGCCACACTGGGACTGAGACACGGCCCAGACTCCTACGGGAGGCAGCAGTAGGGAATCTTCCGCAATGGACGAAAGTCTGACGGAGCAACGCCGCGTGAACGATGAAGGCCTTCGGGTCGTAAAGTTCTGTTGTTAGGGAAGAACAAGTACCGTTCGAATAGGGCGGTACCTTGACGGTACCTAACCAGAAAGCCACGGCTAACTACGTGCCAGCAGCCGCGGTAATACGTAGGTGGCAAGCGTTGTCCGGAATTATTGGGCGTAAAGCGCGCGCAGGCGGTCTCTTAAGTCTGATGTGAAAGCCCACGGCTCAACCGTGGAGGGTCATTGGAAACTGGGAGACTTGAGTGCAGAAGAGGAGAGTGGAATTCCATGTGTAGCGGTGAAATGCGTAGATATATGGAGGAACACCAGTGGCGAAGGCGACTCTCTGGTCTGTAACTGACGCTGAGGCGCGAAAGCGTGGGGAGCAAACAGGATTAGATACCCTGGTAGTCCACGCCGTAAACGATGAGTGCTAGGTGTTAGGGGTTTCGATGCCCTTAGTGCCGAAGTTAACACATTAAGCACTCCGCCTGGGGAGTACGACCGCAAGGTTGAAACTCAAAGGAATTGACGGGGGCCCGCACAAGCAGTGGAGCATGTGGTTTAATTCGAAGCAACGCGAAGAACCTTACCAGGTCTTGACATCCTTTGACAACCCTAGAGATAGGGCTTTCCCCTTCGGGGGACAAAGTGACAGGTGGTGCATGGTTGTCGTCAGCTCGTGTCGTGAGATGTTGGGTTAAGTCCCGCAACGAGCGCAACCCTTGATCTTAGTTGCCAGCATTCAGTTGGGCACTCTAAGGTGACTGCCGGTGACAAACCGGAGGAAGGTGGGGATGACGTCAAATCATCATGCCCCTTATGACCTGGGCTACACACGTGCTACAATGGATGGTACAAAGGGCAGCAAAACCGCGAGGTTGAGCCAATCCCATAAAGCCATTCTCAGTTCGGATTGTAGGCTGCAACTCGCCTACATGAAGCCGGAATTGCTAGTAATCGCGGATCAGCATGCCGCGGTGAATACGTTCCCGGGCCTTGTACACACCGCCCGTCACACCACGAGAGTTTGTAACACCCGAAGTCGGTGGGGTAACCTTTATGGAGCCAGCCGCCTAAGGTGGGACAGATGATTGGGGTGAAGTCGTAACAAGGTAGCCGTATCGGAAGGTGCGGCTGGATCACCTCCTTTCTATGGAGTTAAAACTCTAGTCGATGCTTTTCTTAGGAAAAGTACGCTGACGCTGTGTTTCAGTTTTGAGAGAGCAATCTTTCAATATAATGTAGAATTCAAAATGCAAAATGTAGAATTATTGAAAGCATCTCTGAGATGCCCAGGACATTCTAAATTTTACATTATACATTTTACATTCATTTCGTTCCTTGAAAACTAGATAACAACAACACATTTAAGTTTTACCGGAAAGTTTGTAAGAACTTTATGAGTAAACTTGAGTAGTCAAGAATTCAAATCGACGTAAAATCCTTTTAACAGGTAATTTTATTTAAAATTACTAGGTATTTTTTTGAGAGAAGCGAGTAGTTCGAGGAAACGAGCGAAACAATCGCCGGAGTGTACATCAAACGTACATGAGGACGATTGGAGAGCGAAGTTGACGAAGAAATGCGAAGCTTATCACAAAAAAATTAGGTTAAGTTAGAAAGGGCGCACGGTGGATGCCTTGGCACTAGGAGCCGAAGAAGGACGTGACGAACAACGATATGCCTCGGGGAGCTGT
Organism: Anaerobacillus isosaccharinicus; assembly: GCF_001866075.3. Lineage (GTDB taxonomy): Bacteria > Bacillota > Bacilli > Bacillales > Anaerobacillaceae > Anaerobacillus > Anaerobacillus isosaccharinicus. Next base: position 1,899,911 of record NZ_CP063356.1, read on the forward strand.
AAGTAAGCTTTGATCCGGGGATTTCCGAATGGGGGAACCCACCATCCGTAATGGGATGGTACCCATAGCTGAATACATAGGCTATGAGGAGGCAGACCTGGGGAACTGAAACATCTAAGTACCCAGAGGAAGAGAAAGAAATTATCGATTTCCTGAGTAGCGGCGAGCGAAACGGAAACAGCCCAAACCAAGGGGCTTGCCCCTTGGGGTTGTAGGACACTCTACACGGAGTTACAAAGAAACGAAGTAGACGAAGCGATCTGGAAAGGTCCGCGAAACAAGGTAACAGCCCTGTAATCGAAACTTCGTTTCCTCCAGAGTGTATCCTGAGTACGGCGGGACACGTGAAACCCCGTCGGAATCCGGGAGGACCATCTCCCAAGGCTAAATACTTCCTAGTGACCGATAGTGAACCAGTACCGTGAGGGAAAGGTGAAAAGCACCCCGGGAGGGGAGTGAAAGAGATCCTGAAACCGTGTGCCTACAAGTAGTTGGAGCCCGTTAATGGGTGACAGCGTGCCTTTTGTAGAATGAACCGGCGAGTTACGATTACGTGCAAGGTTAAGCTGATAAGGCGGAGCCGCAGCGAAAGCGAGTCTGAATAGGGCGAATGAGTACGTGGTCGTAGACCCGAAACCGTGTGATCTACCCATGTCCAGGGTGAAGTTCAGGTAACACTGAATGGAGGCCCGAACCCACGCACGTTGAAAAGTGCGGGGATGAGGTGTGGGTAGGGGTGAAATGCCAATCGAACTCGGAGATAGCTGGTTCTCCCCGAAATAGCTTTAGGGCTAGCCTCGAGGGAAGAGTATTGGAGGTAGAGCACTGATTGGACTAGGGGTCCCCACAGGATTACTGAATTCAGTCAAACTCCGAATGCCAAATACTTATCCTCGGGAGTCAGACTGCGAGTGCTAAGATCCGTAGTCAAGAGGGAAACAGCCCAGACCATCAGCTAAGGTCCCAAAGTATACGTTAAGTGGAGAAGGATGTGGAGTTGCCCAGACAACCAGGATGTTGGCTTAGAAGCAGCCACCATTTAAAGAGTGCGTAATAGCTCACTGGTCGAGTGACTCTGCGCCGAAAATGTACCGGGGCTAAACGTATCACCGAAGCTATGGATTGACACCTTTTGGTGTCAGTGGTAGGGGAGCGTTCTAAGTGCAGCGAAGTCAGACCGTAAGGACTGGTGGAGCGCTTAGAAGTGAGAATGCCGGTATGAGTAGCGAAAAGAGGGGTGAGAATCCCCTCCGTCGAAAGCCCAAGGTTTCCTGAGGAAGGCTCGTCCGCTCAGGGTAAGTCGGGACCTAAGCCGAGGCTGAAAAGCGTAGGCGATGGACAACAGGTTGAAATTCCTGTACCACCTCCTCACCGTTTGAGTAATGGGGGGACGCAGCAAGGTAGGGTAAGCGCACTGATGGATATGTGCGTCCAAGCAATTAGGCTGAGAAGTAGGCAAATCCGCTTCTCGCGAAGGCTGAGTTGTGATGGCGAGCGAAATTTAAGTAGCGAAGTTCCTGATCCTACACTGCCAAGAAAAGCCTCTAGCGAGGTGAGAGGTGCCCGTACCGCAAACCGACACAGGTAGGCGAGAAGAGAATTCTAAGACGCTCGGGAGAACTCTCGTTAAGGAACTCGGCAAAATGACCCCGTAACTTCGGGAGAAGGGGTGCTCTGATAGGGTGTTAAAGCCCGAGAGAGCCGCAGTGAATAGATCCAAGCGACTGTTTAGCAAAAACACAGGTCTCTGCGAAGCCGCAAGGCGAAGTATAGGGGCTGACACCTGCCCGGTGCTGGAAGGTTAAGAGGAGGGGTTATCCTTAGGGAGAAGCTCTGAATTGAAGCCCCAGTAAACGGCGGCCGTAACTATAACGGTCCTAAGGTAGCGAAATTCCTTGTCGGGTAAGTTCCGACCCGCACGAATGGTGTAACGATTTGGATACTGTCTCAACGAGAGACCCGGTGAAATTATATTACCTGTGAAGATGCAGGTTACCCGCGACAGGACGGAAAGACCCCATGGAGCTTTACTGTAGCTTGATATTGGATTTTGGTACAATTTGTACAGGATAGGTAGGAGCCAGAGAACCCGGAGCGCCAGCTTCGGTGGAGGCGTCGGTGGGATACTACCCTGATTGTATTGAAATTCTAACCTAGGACCGTGATCCGGTTCGGGGACAGTGTCAGGTGGGCAGTTTGACTGGGGCGGTCGCCTCCTAAACAGTAACGGAGGCGCCCAAAGGTTCCCTCAGAATGGTTGGAAATCATTCGTAGAGTGCAAAGGCAAAAGGGAGCTTGACTGCGAGACCTACAAGTCGAGCAGGGACGAAAGTCGGGCTTAGTGATCCGGTGGTTCCGCATGGAAGGGCCATCGCTCAACGGATAAAAGCTACCCTGGGGATAACAGGCTTATCTCCCCCAAGAGTCCACATCGACGGGGAGGTTTGGCACCTCGATGTCGGCTCATCGCATCCTGGGGCTGAAGTAGGTCCCAAGGGTTGGGCTGTTCGCCCATTAAAGCGGTACGCGAGCTGGGTTCAGAACGTCGTGAGACAGTTCGGTCCCTATCCGTCGCGGGCGTAGGAAATTTGAGAGGAGCTGTCCTTAGTACGAGAGGACCGGGATGGACACACCGCTGGTGTACCAGTTGTTCCGCCAGGAGCATAGCTGGGTAGCTACGTGTGGAAGGGATAAGTGCTGAAAGCATCTAAGCATGAAGCCCCCCTCGAGATGAGATTTCCCTTGGAGTTAATCCAGTAAGACCCCTTAAAGATGATGAGGTTGATAGGTCTCGGGTGGAAGCACGGCGACGTGTGGAGCTGAGAGATACTAATCGGTCGAGGACTTATCCTATAAATAAGATTGAATTCTTACTCAAGTCTTAAATGTGTGTTATCTAGTTTTCAGGGAATGATCCTTGAACTTAATATTTACTGCTCAATTTAGTGGTTGTGCTCCTGCGGTACTCCTTGCGTCGTATCCTCGTCGCAAAGCTGCAAGAAGTAAATCATGAAGCATCTCACGATGTAATTGAGGTCAGTAGCTTGTCTAGTGGCGATAGCGAAGAGGTCACACTCGTTCCCATGCCGAACACGATCGTTAAGCTCTTCAGCGCCGATGGTAGTTGGGGGTTTCCCCCTGTGAGAGTAGGACGTTGCTAGGCGAAAAAAGCACACCAATTATGGTGTGCTTTTTTTGTGTGTCTTGAAGTCTAAAAAATTGTGCATCTGAGTCTTCTATAGTAAAGCTTCGTAGCGTAACTCATCGATGTAGCAACATGAAGAAATTCAGTGAAGTAATTAATGATGGTACAAATAAGCAATTACCAAAAATAACGTATGAAATTTCGAGAAGTAGGTCGTTTTTTTTTGTTAAAATTAAAGGGTAATCACATATCAATTACACCTCTATTCAATGGGTGTGAAATATATTCTATCTATGTGATTTATGGTCGATTTAAATGTAAATCTTTGTGTCAATTACCATTTGGATATTTATGTTAAAAAAATATTCAGTTTGTGAAAAGTACACTTAAAGTAACGAAGTAGAATAATTCAAGAAAGGATTAATGCTTTTATATGGAATTTATTTACAAACATACTGAAAGTTGAAGTATAGTAATCGGAGGTAAAAATTATGTTTATTTTGTATGCTGCTCTAACTTTTATTATATTAGTTTATGTTATCGCTCCTTTCTTGAATTTGATTAATATGTCTCAAGATTTCTTCGCTATATGGGTTATTCCATCAATAATTATAGGTTTATTAATAAGCATAAACCAAAAATTATCAGTGTTAATATCTAAAGATAAAGAAAATACAAAAGACCCAATTTTAACTGATGAAGAAATTGAAAAAGAGTTAGAAAATATTTACGATGAAAAATAGATACATTAGGCACTACAGTGGCGTTAGCTTAATAAAGGTTATGCGCTGTTCTGTTAAAAAGGAGAATACTTATTAAAAAGCGTGAAATTTTTGCTAATTATCCAATTAGCAAATTAAAACTTGCCAAAAAAACATTATTATTTTCCCTTATACTTTTAATTTCACTGGGGTTGTTGTTCAGTTATATGAATCACTTGAAGTTGTTTTCCTATGGGACCCTGTTTTTGCCATAATATTTATTGTTGGTTGTAGTTCAATCGATTTAGAAAGGTTAAAGGAAACAAGCGTGCGGACCATATCGGGAAAATAACTAAAATAGATAATGAAGGAAATAGGATTTTGGTTAGTGAACTAATCACGAAGAACAATGAATGGTAGGCAGCTTCTATTGTATTAAAGATGCAATTAATTGATTAACTGAAACTAATTCCAAAGTAAAAACGTAACCTTAAGTAATGAACAGGATTGTGAAATAGGAGGTGGGAAATTCATTGTACGAAATATGGTTTGTACTAGTTATTGTTTTTTTTGGGATAGCTATTTTTTTCAAGATAAAAAACACAATTAATAAGGAAAGATGGATAGTTCTAGCCCATTCTGATGTTACTAAGATAAATATTTACAAATTACAGAATCTATTGACCAATAATGGGATTAAATCAAGAGTTGAATTTGACGATGCTCGTACCAACCATGCAGTTAGAGGCTATTACATTGGTAATAAAGGTTCTATTCGTAAGTTGATGGTTCAAGAAAAAGATTTGGCTAATGCTAAACCACTATTAGAAGAAAATAAATAGTAGTTATTGTACTAGAGGGCATTAGTGCAAAAGGAGTTGCGAATTGCAGCTCCTTTTTAAAAGATTATTTTTGAAGCAGTAGCCAGGATAAGACGAACGAGTGCGTGGTACTACTGATATCCCGTCAACTATACTGTCCATCCCCTACTCGTAGACATGTTTTAGGCTGGTTGAGACAATGATTTCGAAACAAGCGAAGCTATGATACTAGGAGATGGAAAGTAGTGTTAGCTATGTTCGTATGAGAAAGGAGTAACTTATTAACCATAATTAGTGCGACCAAATAATTGATTGGAGGACTTAATATGGTGAACTGGAGACAAATTCGAGAAAAAGGTAAAAAACGATTTGTCTTGTTGTCGGGATTGGTTTTATCAGTTCCATTAGCTCTTGACTACTATATAATTAAGCTCCTTTTAAGTTCATTTGAAATAGAGTTTGTCTTTTTTGAATTGATAATTGTTTGGAGTATTTGCTTGTTTTTGGGGTTAACATTCGCTTTATATGCTTGGAATAGAATGGAGAAGGACTGGCTTAACAAAATTCCGTATTTAAGAAACGAAAGCGATAGTTGAGGAGCGCGTTGCAACGGGTCCTCTTCATACCGAAGTATAGAGCAGAATACTTCAATATGAAATAACCGAAAAATTATTTTTGTGCTGGGAGGATTAGTTTTGACAAAAAGGAATGTTTTGTTAGCTTTGGTGATATTAACTTTAATGTTTATTATTTCTGAATGGATTGGATTTACAAATATTAAAGAGGAAACAATACACCATTCAAAGACTATTTCGGGGTTAGTTATAAACAAAGAAGTTGATGAAAAGTCTAACTACTATATTTATCTCAATATTTTAGATGAAAGAAATGAAGGTATGAAAGAAATAAAAATTATTGTACTATCAGAAAATTTGTGGAATTTAATTGAATTAGATAGAACCTATTTTGTTGTTTATCAGTGGAGTAATAATGAAACGCCTCGATTGGAACAGATAGAAATTAACGATGAATTCAAAGAAATATTTATAAAAGATAAATAGTATTCTTAAAGTAATGAGAGCGTTACTTAAACAGCAAAAATGAAGTTTTCTTTGTTATAGTGATATAGAGCTGGAGGGTATTTTATGAAAAAATCATATCTTTATTTGTTGTTAACTGCTTGCTTCCTCATATTTATTTTAATCTCGAGAAGTTATACAGCGCAGTGGACCAAAGAAACTCATTTTTCAACACCACTAGAAGCACTTATGAATGTAAATGGCCCTTCGTTGAAGGTACTAGAAATAATTGACGAACGTATTTACGAGGGAGATAATTATGGCTATATATTTTTTTACACCCAGTTAAACGAACCAAAAGATTACTATGTTGTTTCGGAATTCAAAAAAGAAACGAACGGTTGGAAGTTTGTTAGTATGTTTGGTGGTGGCCCTGTCGAAAAACATGAAAAAAGTTATTATTTCTATTCTGGTGGATATGAAGATGGTAAACAATTCGGATTAGCAAATCCAGAGGTGTCTTATGTAAGACGTGGGAACCGTGAAGCTGAAATAGTACCGCTACAAAATAACTTGAAAATCTGGTTTATATATAAGCCGTCACTTGAAGATTTAGAATATAATTTAGAATTTTACGATGATAAAGGAGAATTAATTGAACGATAATTAAACTAATGTAAGCAAGAGTGGAACAAGGAGTTTTCGATGCTACATCTCCTATTGTAAAGGTGAGCTTTACTAAAATATCAGAGGTGATTGTTATGAATTTTAAATATAGGTTAAGCGGTTTAGGGTGGGCAAATGGATTCATAGAGGCAAACTCGCAAAGACATTCTTTTACTATTAGCTATTTAAATGATGGTTTAGGAGATTTCCTCTATGCTCTAATGGAGTTAAATTTAAAATGTGTCCCTAATGATGAGGTAAAATCACAAACATCTTGTATATGGTATGCTGAACCAGCTGGAACTAAATTTGAATTTAATCGTACAGATGAGTGGTTAAACATAAAGGTAATTAGTTATGAAGACATTGAACTAAATATAAATGAAAAAGTTGAAATGGACACCTCAGTTCTTTATGACGAGTTATTGTTTATTGTCATTAAAGATGTTGATTTACTTTTAAAAACGCACGGTATTGTTGGTTACAGGGAGACTTGGTATGAACATGATTTCCCACTAAGCACATTTTTGAAATTAAAAGGCTATTTATTATTAAAAAGTAAGTATTCGATAACCTCTTTTGAAGAAATGGGCTGGGAGTTGCAGAAAAGTGAATTAAAAGAGGACCTAAATTTACTGTTCAAGGATTTATGACACTTAAACTTGGGTGCGATTATTCAAGAAGGAATAAACGCTTTTTTTTGTGGAGTTTATTTACAAACGAGCAGGTCTATTTATGTGCATGAATGGCCAACGAAAACGACCTAGTTATGATTAATAATATTCTGCACTACGTCGCCCCAGATTAACGAATCAACTTATTCTCAAGAATGTAGAGTGATTAATAAAAAAGGGAGATTAGTTATATTAACACCCCTGAGAAATTCGTCATATGGAAAAGAGTTTTTTGCTATCTTTAATAGCTTTTTCAATGTTCAAGAAAATCACCATTGATACCTACTAAAAAAGAATTGGACAATTTTAGCTGAAAACCTTAGCATGAAGATAAGCCACTTTGAACCTATTATTTAAAGAAGGTAGTTGGTATGTGGCGGTATTTAAAAACAAGCAAGAAAAAGTTGAATAGATTTGCTTTATGATAGTGGTCTCGTCTAATTAAGAGACGGCCCTTATTAGCGATCATAATATAATTATAGTAAGAAAAGCGTCGTGTTTTATTGCTTATTTAAAAAGATGATATTAGTGGTTGACTTATCATATGCTGCCATGATATTATAAGTATCTGCCGTTGAAGTCATCAATTTTAAAAGAAAAAAAGATGTTGCAAAAGATTTCTTATCATGATATAATAAATCTTGTCGCTAAAACGACAGTAATTGTTCTTTGAAAACTGAACACACAGCCAAGCGAATTAAAGAGATAGTAATATCTCGTCAATGTAACAAATTTTTATGAGCTATATCAAACACTTTTATGGAGAGTTTGATCCTGGCTCAGGACGAACGCTGGCGGCGTGCCTAATACATGCAAGTCGAGCGGACAATTGAGAGCTTGCTCTCAATTGTTAGCGGCGGACGGGTGAGTAACACGTGGGCAACCTGCCCTGTAGACTGGGATAACTTCGGGAAACCGAAGCTAATACCGGATAATCTTTTGCGTCTCATGGCGCGAAAGTAAAAGTTGGGTTTTACCTAACACTACAGGATGGGCCCGCGGCGCATTAGCTAGTTGGTAAGGTAACGGCTTACCAAGGCGACGATGCGTAGCCGACCTGAGAGGGTGATCGGCCACACTGGGACTGAGACACGGCCCAGACTCCTACGGGAGGCAGCAGTAGGGAATCTTCCGCAATGGACGAAAGTCTGACGGAGCAACGCCGCGTGAACGATGAAGGCCTTCGGGTCGTAAAGTTCTGTTGTTAGGGAAGAACAAGTACCGTTCGAATAGGGCGGTACCTTGACGGTACCTAACCAGAAAGCCACGGCTAACTACGTGCCAGCAGCCGCGGTAATACGTAGGTGGCAAGCGTTGTCCGGAATTATTGGGCGTAAAGCGCGCGCAGGCGGTCTCTTAAGTCTGATGTGAAAGCCCACGGCTCAACCGTGGAGGGTCATTGGAAACTGGGAGACTTGAGTGCAGAAGAGGAGAGTGGAATTCCATGTGTAGCGGTGAAATGCGTAGATATATGGAGGAACACCAGTGGCGAAGGCGACTCTCTGGTCTGTAACTGACGCTGAGGCGCGAAAGCGTGGGGAGCAAACAGGATTAGATACCCTGGTAGTCCACGCCGTAAACGATGAGTGCTAGGTGTTAGGGGTTTCGATGCCCTTAGTGCCGAAGTTAACACATTAAGCACTCCGCCTGGGGAGTACGACCGCAAGGTTGAAACTCAAAGGAATTGACGGGGGCCCGCACAAGCAGTGGAGCATGTGGTTTAATTCGAAGCAACGCGAAGAACCTTACCAGGTCTTGACATCCTTTGACAACCCTAGAGATAGGGCTTTCCCCTTCGGGGGACAAAGTGACAGGTGGTGCATGGTTGTCGTCAGCTCGTGTCGTGAGATGTTGGGTTAAGTCCCGCAACGAGCGCAACCCTTGATCTTAGTTGCCAGCATTCAGTTGGGCACTCTAAGGTGACTGCCGGTGACAAACCGGAGGAAGGTGGGGATGACGTCAAATCATCATGCCCCTTATGACCTGGGCTACACACGTGCTACAATGGATGGTACAAAGGGCAGCAAAACCGCGAGGTTGAGCCAATCCCATAAAGCCATTCTCAGTTCGGATTGTAGGCTGCAACTCGCCTACATGAAGCCGGAATTGCTAGTAATCGCGGATCAGCATGCCGCGGTGAATACGTTCCCGGGCCTTGTACACACCGCCCGTCACACCACGAGAGTTTGTAACACCCGAAGTCGGTGGGGTAACCTTTATGGAGCCAGCCGCCTAAGGTGGGACAGATGATTGGGGTGAAGTCGTAACAAGGTAGCCGTATCGGAAGGTGCGGCTGGATCACCTCCTTTCTATGGAGTTAAAACTCTAGTCGATGCTTTTCTTAGGAAAAGTACGCTGACGCTGTGTTTCAGTTTTGAGAGAATGATCTCTCAGTATAATGTAGAATTCAAAATGTAGAATGTAGAATTTTGAAAGTATCTCAGTGATGCCTCATATATTCTAAAACCATTTAGAAACTACAAAGGCAATTTAGAAGCAAGAAGTTTCTAAATTGTTAATACTACCGATCATCAAGTGATTGTGCTCCTGCGGTACTCCTTGCGTCGTATCCTCGTCGCAAAGCTGCATGAAGTATAATCAATGAAGCATCTCACGATGTGATTGAGATCAGTAGCTTCGTTCCTTGAAAACTAGATAACAACAACACATTTAAGTTTTACCGGAAAGTTTGTAAGAACTTTATGAGTAAACTTGAGTAGTCAAGAATTCAAATCGACGTAAAATCCTTTTAACAGGTAATTTTATTTAAAATTACTAGGTATTTTTTTGAGAGAAGCGAGTAGTTCGAGGAAACGAGCGAAACAATCGCCGGAGTGTACATCAAACGTACATGAGGACGATTGGAGAGCGAAGTTGACGAAGAAATGCGAAGCTTATCACAAAAAAATTAGGTTAAGTTAGAAAGGGCGCACGGTGGATGCCTTGGCACTAGGAGCCGAAGAAGGACGTGACGAACAACGATATGCCTCGGGGAGCTGTAAGTAAGCTTTGATCCGGGGATTTCCGAATGGGGGAACCCACCATCCGTAATGGGATGGTACCCATAGCTGAATACATAGGCTATGAGGAGGCAGACCTGGGGAACTGAAACATCTAAGTACCCAGAGGAAGAGAAAGAAATTATCGATTTCCTGAGTAGCGGCGAGCGAAACGGAAACAGCCCAAACCAAGGGGCTTGCCCCTTGGGGTTGTAGGACACTCTACACGGAGTTACAAAGAAACGAAGTAGACGAAGCGATCTGGAAAGGTCCGCGAAACAAGGTAACAGCCCTGTAATCGAAACTTCGTTTCCTCCAGAGTGTATCCTGAGTACGGCGGGACACGTGAAACCCCGTCGGAATCCGGGAGGACCATCTCCCAAGGCTAAATACTTCCTAGTGACCGATAGTGAACCAGTACCGTGAGGGAAAGGTGAAAAGCACCCCGGGAGGGGAGTGAAAGAGATCCTGAAACCGTGTGCCTACAAGTAGTTGGAGCCCGTTAATGGGTGACAGCGTGCCTTTTGTAGAATGAACCGGCGAGTTACGATTACGTGCAAGGTTAAGCTGATAAGGCGGAGCCGCAGCGAAAGCGAGTCTGAATAGGGCGAATGAGTACGTGGTCGTAGACCCGAAACCGTGTGATCTACCCATGTCCAGGGTGAAGTTCAGGTAACACTGAATGGAGGCCCGAACCCACGCACGTTGAAAAGTGCGGGGATGAGGTGTGGGTAGGGGTGAAATGCCAATCGAACTCGGAGATAGCTGGTTCTCCCCGAAATAGCTTTAGGGCTAGCCTCGAGGGAAGAGTATTGGAGGTAGAGCACTGATTGGACTAGGGGTCCCCACAGGATTACTGAATTCAGTCAAACTCCGAATGCCAAATACTTATCCTCGGGAGTCAGACTGCGAGTGCTAAGATCCGTAGTCAAGAGGGAAACAGCCCAGACCATCAGCTAAGGTCCCAAAGTATACGTTAAGTGGAGAAGGATGTGGAGTTGCCCAGACAACCAGGATGTTGGCTTAGAAGCAGCCACCATTTAAAGAGTGCGTAATAGCTCACTGGTCGAGTGACTCTGCGCCGAAAATGTACCGGGGCTAAACGTATCACCGAAGCTATGGATTGACACCTTTTGGTGTCAGTGGTAGGGGAGCGTTCTAAGTGCAGCGAAGTCAGACCGTAAGGACTGGTGGAGCGCTTAGAAGTGAGAATGCCGGTATGAGTAGCGAAAAGAGGGGTGAGAATCCCCTCCGTCGAAAGCCCAAGGTTTCCTGAGGAAGGCTCGTCCGCTCAGGGTAAGTCGGGACCTAAGCCGAGGCTGAAAAGCGTAGGCGATGGACAACAGGTTGAAATTCCTGTACCACCTCCTCACCGTTTGAGTAATGGGGGGACGCAGCAAGGTAGGGTAAGCGCACTGATGGATATGTGCGTCCAAGCAATTAGGCTGAGAAGTAGGCAAATCCGCTTCTCGCGAAGGCTGAGTTGTGATGGCGAGCGAAATTTAAGTAGCGAAGTTCCTGATCCTACACTGCCAAGAAAAGCCTCTAGCGAGGTGAGAGGTGCCCGTACCGCAAACCGACACAGGTAGGCGAGAAGAGAATTCTAAGACGCTCGGGAGAACTCTCGTTAAGGAACTCGGCAAAATGACCCCGTAACTTCGGGAGAAGGGGTGCTCTGATAGGGTGTTAAAGCCCGAGAGAGCCGCAGTGAATAGATCCAAGCGACTGTTTAGCAAAAACACAGGTCTCTGCGAAGCCGCAAGGCGAAGTATAGGGGCTGACACCTGCCCGGTGCTGGAAGGTTAAGAGGAGGGGTTATCCTTAGGGAGAAGCTCTGAATTGAAGCCCCAGTAAACGGCGGCCGTAACTATAACGGTCCTAAGGTAGCGAAATTCCTTGTCGGGTAAGTTCCGACCCGCACGAATGGTGTAACGATTTGGATACTGTCTCAACGAGAGACCCGGTGAAATTATATTACCTGTGAAGATGCAGGTTACCCGCGACAGGACGGAAAGACCCCATGGAGCTTTACTGTAGCTTGATATTGGATTTTGGTACAATTTGTACAGGATAGGTAGGAGCCAGAGAACCCGGAGCGCCAGCTTCGGTGGAGGCGTCGGTGGGATACTACCCTGATTGTATTGAAATTCTAACCTAGGACCGTGATCCGGTTCGGGGACAGTGTCAGGTGGGCAGTTTGACTGGGGCGGTCGCCTCCTAAACAGTAACGGAGGCGCCCAAAGGTTCCCTCAGAATGGTTGGAAATCATTCGTAGAGTGCAAAGGCAAAAGGGAGCTTGACTGCGAGACCTACAAGTCGAGCAGGGACGAAAGTCGGGCTTAGTGATCCGGTGGTTCCGCATGGAAGGGCCATCGCTCAACGGATAAAAGCTACCCTGGGGATAACAGGCTTATCTCCCCCAAGAGTCCACATCGACGGGGAGGTTTGGCACCTCGATGTCGGCTCATCGCATCCTGGGGCTGAAGTAGGTCCCAAGGGTTGGGCTGTTCGCCCATTAAAGCGGTACGCGAGCTGGGTTCAGAACGTCGTGAGACAGTTCGGTCCCTATCCGTCGCGGGCGTAGGAAATTTGAGAGGAGCTGTCCTTAGTACGAGAGGACCGGGATGGACACACCGCTGGTGTACCAGTTGTTCCGCCAGGAGCATAGCTGGGTAGCTACGTGTGGAAGGGATAAGTGCTGAAAGCATCTAAGCATGAAGCCCCCCTCGAGATGAGATTTCCCTTGGAGTTAATCCAGTAAGACCCCTTAAAGATGATGAGGTTGATAGGTCTCGGGTGGAAGCACGGCGACGTGTGGAGCTGAGAGATACTAATCGGTCGAGGACTTATCCTATAAATAAGATTGAATTCTTACTCAAGTCTTAAATGTGTGTTATCTAGTTTTCAGGGAATGATCCTTGAACTTAATATTTACTGCTCAATTTAGTGGTTGTGCTCCTGCGGTACTCCTTGCGTCGTATCCTCGTCGCAAAGCTGCAAGAAGTAAATCATGAAGCATCTCACGATGTAATTGAGGTCAGTAGCTTGTCTAGTGGCGATAGCGAAGAGGTCACACTCGTTCCCATGCCGAACACGATCGTTAAGCTCTTCAGCGCCGATGGTAGTTGGGGGTTTCCCCCTGTGAGAGTAGGACGTTGCTAGGCACAACAAAAACACACCAATTATGGTGTGTTTTTTTATTTTGACTCTACTCTTGGGCAAATGGTTTCTGTGCATCTGCGTCTTCTAGTAAAGCTTCGAAGCTAGGTTCCTCGATGCAAAGCAACACGAAGGAATTCATTGAAGTAATTCATGAAGTGAATGAAATCAGTTGCTTTCCTGCGGTACTCCTAGGGTCGTATCCTCGTCGCAAAGCAGCACGAAGAAATTTCAATGAAGTAACTCATGATGTGAACGAGGTCAGTAGCTTCCCTGTGAGAGTAGGACGTTGCTAGGCACAACAAAAAACACACCAATTATGGTGTGTTTTTTGTCAGGCTGTTGAGAAAGTCTCAACAGCCTGTTTTCATGATTAAACTATGTAAATTTTTCCAGTAGCCGAGCGTTGCTTGGCTCTTCACAAACAAAAGGTGGCGTTTAGGAGATAACAAGAGCCGTGAGACAATTTATATTGTCTCACGGCTCTCTCTTTTTATTTTATAAAACGGTCTAAAATCAATAATTATAACTGACTATTCAGATAAGTGTAGTATAATATTTGTATAGACTAATTTGAGGTGATATTCATGCTAAAGCCTAGAAAAGAAAAACAAATTGAGTTTGAAATGGTAACCATTGATCAGCTAGTCCCTGAAGATCATGAACTAAGAATTATTGATAAATACATAGATTTCTCTTTTATCTACGATAAAGTAAAGGGTTACTATTGTGCAGATAATGGACGACCACCAATTGATCCTGTCATGCTATTTAAGATGATGTTTATTGGTTATTTATACGGAATTCGGTCGGAACGCAGATTAGAAAAAGAAATTCAAACCAATATGGCTTACCGATGGTTCCTTGGCCTTGGAATAACAGAACGTGTTCCTCATCATTCTACGATTAGTTTTAATCGACATAAACGGTTTGATGGGACCAGTGCTTTTCAGGATATCTTTGATGAAGTAGTAGAATTGGCGATGAAACATCGAATGGTTGGTGGCCGGGTTTTATTTACTGATTCCACACATTTAAAAGCGAACGCAAATAAAAAAAAGTTTGTGAAAAAAACTGTTCAATCCCCTACTAGAACTTATATAAAAGAGCTAGATGCAGCTATTGAAGAAAGCCGTCGTGAGCATGGAAAAAAGCCTTTAAAAGCTAGGGAGGAAGTGAGTGAAGAAAAAGAAATAAAAGAAAGTACAACAGACCCTGAGAGCGGGTATATGTACCGAGAGGGGAAACCTGAGGGATTTTTTTACCTTGATCACCGTACAACCGATATGAAATTTAACATCATCACGGATGTTCATGTAACTCCAGGAAATGTCCACGATTCACAACCTTATATTGAAAGATTAGAACGTCAAATTGAGCGATTTGGTTTTAAAGTTGAAGCAGCTGCCACTGATTCTGGTTACTATACAGCATGGATTTGTAAGAAACTCGAAGAGATGAAAATTATGGGTGTCATTGGTTATCGTCGTTTTCATCCAACACGAGGGCTATTTCCTAAGTGGAAATTCAAATTTGATAAAGAAACTGATACTTACGCATGTCCAAATAACCAAAATTTATATTACAAGACTACCTCAAGAGAAGGGTATCAAGAATACCATTCCGATCCAAAGCAATGTAAGGACTGTCCGCTACTCTCGGAATGTACAAGGAGCCGAAATCAGAAAAAGGTAGTGACTAGACATGTTTGGGAAGAAAGTAAAGAACTGATTAGAAAAAACCGTCTTTCTGATACAGGAAAGATGCTTTATAAAAAAAGAAAAGAAACAGTTGAGCGAAGCTTTGCGGATTCAAAAGAACTCCACGGGCTTCGCTACTGCCGGTTACGAGGCAGAGAACATGTTCAAGAGCAAGCGCTAATGACAGCAGCTGCTCAGAACATCAAAAAGATCGCAAACCACCTAGCCAAGATGGCATAGGTGGTTTGCGAACTGCTTTTTTTCTGTTTTTATAAAACCAACTATACAAAAATAAAGAAACCCAATGTAAAAATGAATTTTACATTGGGTTTCTCGACACTCTGACAAAAAACACACCAATTATGGTGTGTTTTTTGTGCACTCGATTAATATCGGCTATGAATTCTCATTACTCTGTTTAATTTCCTTTTCACTAAACATTTCGTTTACCTCTTCTAACTGCTTATGCTGATCAACAGAATCACCAGCATAATAAGGGGTAGAGTGGAAAATATCCTTTGAATCAATGTCGCTTCTTATTGTAACTTCTTCTTTATTTAAGTAACTATCTTTTTCCTTATTAGTCATGTTAGATAACCTCCCAAAGATTATTTCGTTATAGTTATACCCTATCCTTTCCCTATTACTAAATCAGTGGTAAAATTTTTATGTTATCTCTTGAGAGAAGATAGAGTGTTATTGACTATTGGAGGCATATAAAAATGACATTTAAATTTAATACGAAAACCGTTCATTTTCAAAAAAAAGCTGAGGAAAAGAATGTTAGTAAGTCACAGCCTATATATCAAACATCTGCTTTTTCATTTAAAGATTTAGATGATATGGAAGATTTTTATCGAGGAAATAAGGAATATTTATATACAAGGTTTAGCAATCCTAATACAGATGATTTAGGACAAGGTGTAGCACAGTTGGAAGGCGCTCCAAAAGGAGTTGCTACTTCTTCAGGTATGTCTGCCATCCTAGCAGGGGTATTAGCTGTAGTCAGTCATGGTGATCATATAATAGCCTCTGAAGATATTTATGGTGGAACGTATCAGTTATTTGCAACTGAGCTAAAAGAATTTGGAATCGAAGTTTCTTTTGTTTCCATGAATAATTTTGCTGAAATTGAGAATTCTATTAAGGTAAACACGAAGCTTCTTTATTCCGAGTCAATTACAAACCCATTGTTAAGGGTAGAGGATCTGCCGTCATTAATCTCATTGGCCAAAAAGCATAATATTATAACGATGATTGATAATACGTTTGCAACACCGTTTTTAATTAAGCCATATGAACTTGGTGCTGATCTTGTCATTCATAGTGCGACAAAATATATCGGTGGTCATAGTGATGTAACTGCTGGTGTACTTGTAGGAAATGAAGTTTTAATTACAAAAGCAAAAACTAAAGTAGTCAATCTAGGATGTAACTTAAGTCCATTTGAAGCTTGGTTAGCTTGTCGAGGTTTAAAAACATTAGCAGTAAGAATGGACCGTCAAGTTAAGAACGCTCAAGCTCTTGCAGACTTTTTCCGTAGTAACCTTTCAATTGCAAAAGTTTATTATCCAGATTCAGTATCTGAAAATGGAAACGGTGCAAATGTATCCATTGATCTTGGGGAAAATTACAATGTTGAAACATTTTTTAAATCATTACAATGGATTAGAATTGTACCAACACTTGCAGGTGTAGAATCAACAGTTACTTATCCGTTAAGAACATCACATCGATCAGTACCGGATGCAATTAGAAGCAAACTTGGGATTACAAAGGGATTAGTCAGGATTTCCTTAGGCATTGAAGATGATGAAGACATTATCAAAGCCTTTGAGGAAGCACTTAACAAAGCTAAATTGTAAGTAATTTGCTTTTACCTTTAATGTATGTTATTATAATTATATATTAAAAACCAACTGTTAAAAAAGTAGTTGGGATTATCGCGGGGTGGAGCAACGAGCGTTACTTCTCTGAGCCCACCACGAGTTGTTTCGACGCAAATGCTACGAAGCATTACTAGTAGAGGAAGAAACAGTCGCCTGACTAGGAGCATGAGCAAAATTTTATATTATTATTATCGCGGGGTGGAGCAGTCTGGCAGCTCGTCGGGCTCATAACCCGAAGGTCGCAGGTTCAAATCCTGCCCCCGCAACCAACCAACTTCTTGAATGGACTTCTTTGCAAGGTTTGCGACGAGTAATCGCAGGAGCAAATTAATGAGTAAATTTAACTAATAAACTTAAGCGCAGGATTAATTATCCTTGCGCTTTTAATATTATTTAAATATGTCATGACTAGGTTTTTTTCCGGAAATGAGATAAACTACTATATGATAACCTTAGGATAATTCCTAAGGTTTTTTATATGTTTTAAGGATCAAGTATCGTAGGCTTAACGGTCTAAATAAAAAATCTTGGTAAATTAAAGTTAGGTGTGGAAACATGATACGTGACGAATTTGATTTTATAAATAAAATTAAACCAAAGGAAACTCAGCAATCGTCTTTAATAAAAGGTATTGGTGACGATGCTGCAGTATTTAAAAGTGATCATAGGTTTGATGAACTGATCTGTATGGATACAATGGTAGAGGGTGTTCATTTTACGAAACAAACGATGACGCCATTTATGATCGGGTTTAAGGCACTAGCTGTGAATATTAGTGATATTGCGGCAATGGGTGGAATGCCAACGTATTACCTTGTTTCTATAGCTGTTGGGGAAGATTGGACTGAGGCAGAACTAAAAGAAATTTATGCTGGGATGTCAAAGCTAGGTAACCAATATTCAATGGATTTGATTGGCGGAGATACCGTTTCATCTAAGCAAGGTTTAATTATTACTGTCACTGTCTGTGGAAAAATCGAAAAAGGAATAAATCTTTTTCGGGATAATGCTAAATCAGGAGATCTTATTTTCGTTGTCGGAGAATTAGGTGCCTCAGCTGCTGGATTAGAGCTATTGTTAAAGAATGGTCTCGAACACCCATATACAGCTTCTGAAAAAATGTTGCTAAAAGCACATCAATTGCCTAAACCGCAAGTGAAGGCAGGGCGTATTCTTGCAAACAGTGGTGAAAATATTTCTTTAAATGATATAAGTGACGGTCTAGCAAGCGAAGCTAATGAGATAGCTGAAGCAAGCAAAGTCGATTTACATATTCATTATGAGAAAATACCAAGAAGTAAATTTTTAGAAGGTTATCCAAGAGACGAGCAAAAACGTTGGTGTCTTTTTGGTGGAGAAGATTATTTTTTAATCGGGACAATGTCTACAGAAGCCTATGAAAAAATTAATCAAACGTTTGATCAACAAGGTATTATGCTTAGTATAATTGGAGAAGTAACATCAGGTACTGGAGCCGTTTATTTAACAGAGCACAATAAAAAAGAAAAGCTACTAAAACAGGGCTTTAATCATTTTAATAAAGGTGAAAACAATGGAAAACTTTAAAGTACATACATCGTCTCCCGAAGAGACAATGGAACTTGCCAACCGACTAGGTAAGCTTCTAGAACCAAGTTCTGTAATTACGTTAGAAGGAGATTTAGGTGCAGGAAAAACTCACTTCACAAAAGGATTGGCTAAAGGTCTAGAGGTAAAAAGAACGGTTAATAGCCCAACCTTTACGATTATAAAAGAATATAAAGGAAGAATGCCTCTTTATCATATGGATGTGTACAGAGTATGTGAGGCTGATGAGGATTTAGGCTTCGATGAATATTTTTATGGGGATGGTGTGACTGTGGTTGAGTGGGCAAGTTTAATAAACGAGCAACTACCAGCTGAGCGCCTTGCCATAGAAATAAAACATGGTGGAGAAGATAAAAGGGAGATTTTCATAAATCCTAAAGGCGAGCGATACATTCTATTATGTAAGGAGTTACTAAAATAATGAAAGTATTAGCAATTGATACGTCTACTTTTGTCTTAGGTGTTGCCTTAGTAGATGAAGATAAAGTAATCGGTGAGGTTATTACGAATTTGAAAAAAAATCATTCGATTCGTTTGATGCCTGCAATTGATGAATTAGTGAAGGATGCTGGGGTTAAACCAAAAGAATTAGACCGCATCGTTGTTGCCCATGGGCCAGGTTCTTACACGGGTGTGAGAATCGGTGTTACTACTGCAAAAACATTAGCATGGACGTTGGGAATCCCGCTTGTAGGTATTTCTAGTTTAGAAGCGATCGCACAAAATGGCCGTTATTTTAATGGTGTAGTCTCCCCTATCTTTGATGCAAGAAGGGGCCAAGTATATACAGGGTTATATGGAGCTAATGACGGCATGCTAACGAATATAGTTGAAGATCAAATTTGCATGGTTGAAGATTGGGCAAATCACTTAAACAATCAGTATGATAAGGTTCTTTTTTTAGGTAATGATCTATCTATTCATAAAGATGTGATAAAAGAGCAGTTAGGTGAGAAAGTACAGTTTGGGGAGTTTAGTGATCATAATCCTAGACCAAGCGAATTAGCAAGACTAGGAATGAAAAGGGACCCTATAAATGATATTCACACGTTTACCCCTAATTACATTCGCTTAGCAGAGGCTGAAACGAATTGGTTAGCAGCCCAAAAAAATAAGGCTTAGATAAGGTAGTTGATTTATGGAGGAAATTTATAAAATTCGATATATGGTTCAAGAAGATATAGATGATGTGTTAATAGTTGAGAATCATTCTTTTGCAACTCCCTGGAGCCGTACCGCTTTTGTAAATGAAATTGTTAATAATAAATTTGCTCATTACCTTGTTCTTGAGCATAAAGAAGAGATTATCGGGTATTGTGGGCTTTGGGTCATAGTAGATGAAGCTCATATTACGAATATTGCACTTCATCCTACTTACCGAGGTTTAAAGTTAGGGGAACAATTGTTAATCCATGCAATAGAGGTAGCCCGTACATTAGGAGCGGTAAAAATGACATTAGAAGTTCGAGTTTCTAACCATATTGCTCAAAGTCTTTATAGGAAATTAGGATTTGAACCAGGAGGCATTAGGAAGAATTATTATACAGATAACCAAGAGGATGCTCTTGTCATGTGGGTGGGTTTATAAATGGAAGATAAATTAATTTTAGCCATAGAAACTAGTTGTGATGAAACGGCTGCTGCAGTTATTAAAAATGGAAATGAGATCGTATCAAATATTGTTGCCTCACAAATTGAGAGCCATAAACGTTTTGGTGGGGTTGTTCCAGAAATTGCATCAAGACATCATGTGGAACAAGTAACATTAATTATCGAAGAAGCAATGAATGAAGCTAATATTACTTTTAGTGATTTAGCAGCAATTGCAGTTACCGCAGGTCCTGGGCTTGTTGGTGCGTTACTAATTGGTGTCAATGCAGCAAAAGCTTTAGCATTTGCCAATGACTTACCGCTTATTGGTGTTCACCATATTGCAGGTCATATTTATGCTAATCGACTTATTACGGAACTTAAGTTTCCATTAATGGCCCTTGTCGTGTCAGGTGGCCATACGGAGCTCGTTTATATGAAAGAAGACGGTAGCTTTGAGGTAATTGGAGAAACAAGGGATGATGCTGTAGGAGAAGCTTACGACAAAGTTGCGAGAACTTTAAAGTTACCGTATCCTGGTGGTCCTTATATTGATCGGTTAGCCGATGTTGGAAGTCCAACAATCAATTTACCGCGAGCGTGGTTAGAGCAGGATTCTTATGATTTTTCTTTTAGTGGTTTAAAGTCAGCGGTTATTAATACTTTACATAATGCTAGCCAAAAAGGTATCGAGTTATCAAATGAAGACCTAGCGGCAAGCTTTCAAGAAAGTGTTATTGAAGTCCTTGTGGAAAAGTCAAAGAGAGCTGCTATCGAATTCGAGGTAAAACAATTTCTCCTAGCTGGTGGAGTTGCGGCCAATAAAGGATTAAGAAACAAGTTAACAAAAGAATTTGAACAACTCGGTATTGAATTAGTAATTCCTCCACTTAACTTATGCACAGATAACGCTGCGATGATCGGAGCTGCAGCATTTGTTAAGTTGGAAAAACAACATTTTGCAGGTTATGATTTAAACGGCAATCCAGGGCTAGACTTAGAGAAGGAATAAATGGAGAGACTGTCCTTTATACGAGGATGGTCTTTTTTTAATGTAGAATTTAAAATGCAGAATGTAGAATGGTGAAAAGCAACGCTATGAAGTTTGTATTTAGCTTGTTTTGATAGGCTTCTAAGCATCAAAGCGTTACTAAAATTAATTCTACATTTTACATTCTAAATTCTACATTATATAAGGAAGTCAATAGAGAACGTAGGTACTTATTAACAACTCAATTGTGGATAATGTGGATAACACTTAAAAAACGTGTCGAAATAAGGGAAAGTCATGTTAATAAAAGTTTTGGGGGTAAATAGGTAGACTTTGTTAATAACTTTTTTTATTCCTTTAGTAGTAAGGTTTTATTTGTGGATAAAGTTGTTGATAATGTGGATATGTCAGAAAATTTAAGGTTTTTTTCAATAGAGGGAGTTTATGAACATTATAAAAAAATGTATCTTTATCTATTTAATTATTCTGTTAATAACTTGTGGAAAAATAGCATTTGCTGATGATACCGATAAAAAACTTACAGTAATCCTAGTTCCTGACTTCTCTTTTCAAGAAGTGAAATGGCTAAATGAGAACGGTCGATTTTTGGAGCTGTGGAGAACTGGTGGAATGTCTGCAATGAACATTCGTCCAGATGGGCCGTATTCATATTTAAATAATACCGTAACGATAGCATCTGGGGTGCGCAGCTTAGGTGTTGAAGGTTGGAATGGGTTTATAAAGGGGGAATTTGATGGCGATGTTTTGGCAGAAGTAAACTATCAACAATGGACAGGAGAGGTTGTTGATGAAGGCGTCATATTTCACCCGTTGTTTCATAAACTTGTGGACAAAAATAAGGAAACGACATACCGCTCCGAAATTGGAATTCTCGGAGAACTGTTAAAGAATCACGGAATCGAGAGTTTTGTGATAGGAACAAGTGATTCTGGTCCTGAGAAAATTCGCTATGGTTCTTTAATGACAATGGATCAAGAAGGTAAAGCTAAGGGCTTACTTTTAGAAGGAACGAAAAAGAGTGAGGGTTCACCTTGGGGAATGGTTATGGATGTGGATAACATTCTTTTAACATTATCCACAATTAACAACACACCAGATCCAACTTTTACTGTGGTTGAATGGGGAGACTTACACAGATTATTTAAGCAAAAAGGAAATATGACATCAGATTACTTTCTAAAACAATATGAGCAGTCTTTATTTCATTTGGAGTTATTTATTAGTAAATTACTTTTAAATGACTATACACAGAATGTCATGTTGGTATCTCCAATGGTTCATAGTGATGCTTATCAAAGTAAGGAAAGGCTTGCCCCATTTTTTTATTGGGAAGATGCAACATTACAGGAGAGTTATTATTTGTTATCCGCGACTACAAGGCAGCCATTTGTTTTGAGTAATTTAGATATCGTGCCAACGTTATTAGATTTTTACGAAATAAAAGATAAAGGTCAATTCTTTGGAAAGCCGTTACAAAAAATAATAGCTACTAGTTCAACTTTAGAAGAAGGGTTAAAAACAATTGATTTGATGTTTCTAGTTTTTAAAACGAGAAATGTTATTTTATCTAGTTATATAACTTTATTAGTTTTATTATTAATCATTACAAGTGTCATTATCATGTTTAGGGAACAAAATGATACTTGGAAAGGTGTTGCAAAAATTCTTCTGATTAGTGGAATTAGTTCACCACTATGGTTATTGCTCACACCGTACAGCTTAAATTACATACAGCCAAACATCTATTTACTGTTATTAATTTTTTGTAGCTTCTTAACGGGCTATTTGGTCGTGAAATTTATCCCTAACCCGATCTTTTTTCTAAGTGTGGTACTTTTTCTCACGATAACGATTGATTTATTTATCGGCAATTATCTGATGCAAAGATCTTACTTAGGGTACGACCCAGTTATTGGTGCAAGGTATTATGGAATTGGTAATGAGTATGCAGGCGTTTATTTAATTTCCGGACTCCTTCTTTTAGAGCACTCAAGCATTAGAAGATGGTTTTTATTATTAATTATTGGTCTAAGTCAACTTTATTTGTTAAGTTCTACTTCGTTGGGAGCAAATGCAGGTGCTACATTAGCGGCAGGGATAATGTTTGCTTATTTTTCATATCGATGTTTTTTTCCGAAGGCAAACTTTCGTATCTTTTTGCTTATCTTTAGTAGTTTAGGGTTAATTACGTTAATACTTTTATTTCTAACGCAATTAAATGGCCAAGAGTCGCATATTGGCTATGCATTTTCGAGGTTTTTCCAAGGAGACTTACAGTATATTTTCGATACAATTCAGAGAAAGTTAGAAATGAATTGGAAAATCTTTCGTTTTAGCAACTGGACACAGCTTTTTGTGACAACTTATCTTTTGATTGCTTTGTATCTGTGGCGAAAAAAAGAAATTGTTCGTAGTGGCGTGCGGAGGATTTTAATTCAAACAGGCGTCGTTGCTTCAATAGCGTTATTGTTATTAAATGATTCAGGAGTAGTAGCCGCAGCAACATCAATGTTTATCATTGTTTGTACAAGTTATTATTGGGCATTAGAAAATTATGAATTATGAATTTGGAATTTTGAATTACTCGTAAGTGTCGCTTCGAAGCAACTACTCACACTAATTCAAAATTCACCATTCATAATTAATTACTATGCTTCTAACTCGCTCCACTCTTCTAAGAGGGCATCGAGTTCTTGTTTTTGTTTTTCAATTTCAGTGTTTAGTTTCGAAACTTGGTTGTGATCTTGATAAATTTCAGGATCACAAAGTGCTTTTTCTTTTTCGTCAATAGAAAGCTCAAGTTCTTCAATGGCTTGTTCAATTTCTTCTAGACGTCGCTTAAGTTGACGTTCTTTTCGTTTTGCTTCTTTATCTAGCAGAAAAGTTTGTTTGTTCGGTTGTTCTTCTTGTACTTGAACCTTGTCTTCTTGTTGTTCCTTTAATTGTTTTCGTTCGATGTTTTCTTGTTTTTTTGCTAAATAATAGTCATAGTCACCAATATAATCGACTAACCCGTCTTTTGTCATTTCAACGACTCGGCTTGCCATCCGATTAACGAAATAACGGTCATGGGAAACAAATAGAATGGTTCCAGGATAATCTATTAAAGCATTTTCGAGAATTTCTTTACTATCGAGGTCAAGATGGTTTGTTGGTTCATCTAAAATAAGAAAGTTCGCTTTTTGCATCATTAACTTTGCTAGCGATACGCGAGCTTTTTCGCCACCGCTTAAATCAGAAACGCTTTTTAAAACATCATCACCACTAAATAGGAAGTTCCCTAAAATGGTTCTAATTTCTTTTTCAGGAGTTAGTGGATACTCGTCCCATAATTCATGTAAAACCTGTTTATTAGAATTAAGGTTAGCCTGCTCTTGGTCATAATATCCAAGCAATAAATTACTACCATATTTGATTTTCCCAGAAAGAGGCTCAAGTTGTTTCGTAATGATTTTTAAGAGAGTTGATTTTCCGATCCCGTTTGGACCTAATAGAGCAATACTTTCAGAACGGTTAATCGCTAAATTGAGATTTTCAAATAAAGGTTTTGAATTAGGGTAGCCCCCAGAGAGTTGTTCAGTTCTTAGCACATCGTTCCCGGTTTGTTTTATAATATCAAAAGAGAATCTGGCTGATTTCTCATCACCTTGTGGTCGATCTAAGACATCCATTTTTTCTAATTGTTTACGACGACTCTGGGCTCGTTTGGTAGTCGATGCTCTAGCAAGGTTTTTTTCCACAAATGTATGGAGTTTTTCAATTTCACCTTGCTGCTTTTCATATTGCTTTAGCTCTAACTCGTAACGTTTCGCTTTCTCATCTAAGTAAAAGCTATAGTTTCCAGAAAACCTGGTTGCTTTCTTTCTTGAAATTTCATATACAACAGTAGAAACTTTATCTAAAAAGTAGCGGTCATGGGATACAATTAGAATAGCCCCATCATAATGAAGTAAGTATTGCTCTAACCAAGTAAGAGTTTCTAAGTCTAGATGATTTGTCGGCTCGTCCAAAATGAGTAGATCAGGTCGAGTTAATAGTAATTTACCTAAAGCTAGGCGGGTTTTTTGTCCACCGCTTAAAGTAGAGATTTTTGTAGAATAATCCTTGTCAGAAAAGTTTAATCCTGATAAGATGCCACGAATATCTGCTTCGTACTTATATCCACCTTGTTCTTTAAAGCTTTCAGATAGAAGATCGTAATCTTTTAAGAGTTTTTCATATGTTTTTTCATTATTAATACAATCAGGGTCAGCCATTTTCGCTTCTAAAACGCGAAGTTCTTTTTCCATTTGAATTAACGGTTTAAAAACGGTCAACATTTCATCCCAGATGGAGCTCGAGGATTCTAAGCCGGTATTTTGAGCGAGGTAGCCTAGGGTAACATCTTTAGGAATGATGACTTCTCCCGAATTATAGGAAAGTTTACCAGCAATAATTTTTAAAAGAGTAGACTTACCTGCTCCATTTCGGCCAACAATAGCAACACGGTCCCTCGATTGGACTTCTAATTTTATATTGGATAAAATTGGTTCTGCACCAAAGTTTTTTGTTAATTGAACGCATTGTAAAAGTATCATAATTTCATCATCCTAACATAAAGTAGCAATCTAACGCACAATCAATTATAATCATAACGTTAGTGTACCGTAATCAAATATGGACAAGCAAATAATACTTTCATTGTTGTGCAATTGCTCATGGTAGGCTAGGATGATTTGTCTAGCTCCGACTGCGAGCTGCTCCTGCGATTACACGTCGCAAAGCTTTCAAGATGATTATTCAAGAAGTTGCTTGTCAGAACATTTGCTTGTCGAAGCTAAGCCGGAGCTCTGCGCTTTTCTATAAATATTTCATTTTCGTTACAATTTTTGAAACGATTACAAATTTGACAAAATGGTGTACAATATATTTGTATGAATTAAAGGGGGACATTTAATATGTCATCGTTTACGCATTTTAATGAACAAGGCCGTGCAAAGATGGTAGATATCTCGGAAAAAAACGAGACAGTGCGAACGGCTTTAGCAAAGTCTAGTGTTGAGGTAAGTACAGAAATTTACACGAAAATTAAAGAAGGTTCGATGGGAAAAGGCGACGTTCTTGGAGTAGCTCAAGTAGCGGGCGTAATGGCAGCCAAAAAAACGGCTGATTGGATCCCAATGTGTCATCCACTTGCCTTAACGGGTGTTGATGTGACGTTTGATTGGAGCGAAAAAGGCAAAAATCACAAGCTTAATATTTACGTGAAAGTTAAGACAAAAGGTAGTACTGGGGTAGAGATGGAAGCTTTAACAGCAGCCTCTGCAGTTGCTTTAACAGTTTATGATATGTGTAAAGCAGTTGATAAAGGAATGATTATTGGACCTACATATTTAGTTGAAAAAACAGGTGGAAAAAGCGGGGATTTTAAAAGAGAAAAGGCTGTAGATTAAAACACTAATAATATTTGTACCGAATATAAGGGGAAAAACCTGGGATTGTCAGCAATCATTTGTGAATGGATAAACAATGAAATGAAAAAGAGTAGTGGGGATTTAAGAAGGTAGTTTAAAACCTATGGATTTTGTTTTGCCCTTTATCTAGTTGGGTACAGGTTGGAGGCAGATTATGAATATCGATCAAACAAAAATTCCTCAAGCAACAGCTAAACGATTACCTCTGTATTATCGATTTTTAGAAAATTTACAAGCGTCAGGAAAACAACGGGTATCATCTTCGGAGTTAAGTGAAGCAGTAAAAGTCGATTCGGCGACAATACGCCGAGATTTTTCATACTTTGGTGCATTAGGAAAAAAAGGATATGGTTATAACGTTAATTACCTATTGTCCTTTTTTAGAAAAACACTTGATCAAGATGAGGTTACAAATGTAGCATTAATCGGTGTTGGAAACTTAGGAACAGCATTTTTAAATTACAATTTTTCAAAAAACAATAGTACTAGAATCGAAGTCGCTTTTGATGTCGATCAAAACAAAGTTGGAACAGAACTTGGAAGCGTTCCCATTCATCATTTAGATGATTTAGAAAAAATATTAGATGATTCTGTGTCAGTAGCCATTTTAACAGTACCATCATCAGTTGCCCAAAATGTAGCAGATCGATTAGTGGCTTCTGGTATCAAAGGAATATTAAATTTTACACCAGCAAGACTTTCTGTACCGCAAAATGTAAGAGTTCATCACATTGATTTATCTGTTGAACTGCAGTCATTAGTTTATTTTCTTAAACATTATCCAATGTAGTATAAAATGGAGAGGTTATCACTTTGTATAAAGTGGTAACCTTTTTTAGTGTTTAGAAAATCATAAGATTATTTACCTTTGGATAAGTTTACTTACAGTAATAGTCTAGCTACAGCCCCCAGCCCCTCGAGGTCAAATAACCTGCCGAGGAAAAAGGATTTCACTTTTTCTTAGAGAAAAAGTGAAAAAGCACACTTCCTTGCTCCTGCGGTTACTCGTCGCAAAGCTTGCAAGATGATTATTCAAGAAGTGGCTTGTCAGAACATTTGCTTGTCGGGGCTAATCAGGGCGCTTCCGCTTTGTTCTTCTATTCAGCAAGCTAACGTGATATAGTAAAAGAAGATATATTTCGGGAAACGAGGTATTTTTTATGAAGAAATTATTGCCTGAGAAGTGGCTTGTTGTCATTGCAGTATTATTAGGTACTTTTACAATCATTTTAAATAATAGTATGTTAAATCCAGCGGTTCCTCATTTGATGAATGTGTTTAATGCAGATGCGGTATCTACAGGCTGGGTGATTACAATATTTATGGTAACAATGGGAATTACAATGCCTTTAACAGGTTATCTAGGAGATAAGTTTGGCAAGAAAAAGCTTTATTTAATTGGCTTGCTAATTTTTATGGTTGGTTCAGTGTTAGGGTCCTTTTCTTGGAATTTAAGCTCACTAATCTTCTTCCGTGGTATTCAAGGAATTGCTGGTGGGATCATGATGCCTCTATCAATGGCGCTTATCTTTGAAGTGTTCCCAAGGCATGAACGTGGTCTTGCTACAGGTATTTGGGGGATCGCCGCGATGATGGCGCCAACGATTGGGCCAACCGTTGGTGGTGTCATCATTGAAACAGGTAGTTGGCAGTGGTTGTTTTTATTTAACGTTCCGATTGGTTTATTGGGAATCATCATTGGGGCGATGTATTTGAAAAATACGAACAAAGTTCAAGGGATAACCTTCGACAGATGGGGATTTGCTTCGGTCACGGTTGGTGTTGGCGCAATCTTGTATGCTTTAGGTAGGGTGTCAGCCCTTGAACATCTAGTTCAACCGTTTAATTTGTTCTTAATTCTTATAGGTTTCATTTCGTTGTTTTTCTTTGTGAAAATTGAAAATCGTAGTGAACAACCCCTACTAGATCTTTCGATATTTAAAAACAAAGCCTACACTTATAGTGTCTGGATTTCAATATCGACATCTTTAGCATTATTCGGTGGGATATTTCTTATTCCGTTATTAATTCAACATGTTTATGGTCTCGGTCCAATAGTCACTGGCCTCATTTTCCTACCCGCAGCTCTTTTTACGGGAATATTTATGACCATTGGTGGTAGAATTCTAGATCGAAGAGGTCCATTACTTGTTGTAACTAGTGGGTTATTAATAACCGCTATCTTTACACTCTCGTTAGGATTTATAACGATGGAAACCTCATTAATTGTCATTTTCATCCTCATGGCAATGCGTGGGATAGGTCAAGGCTTTTCTACAATGCCTGCAACAACAGCAGGAATGAATGCAATTCCAGAAAAATTCATTTCAAGAGGTTCAGCGATGAACAACGTATTAAGACAAATTAGCTCAGCATTAGGAATTGTCTTTATCTCCATTTTCTATGAGGTTCGTAAAGTACAAGTGTTTCCTAATGTAGGAACGATGGAAGAAGCTAGTTTACAAGCGATAAACGAAGGGTTTTTATTATTAGGAGTTATTGCATTACTGACAGTACCTTTCGGCTGGTTGTTAGGTAGAGCAGCGGAAAAACAAGAAAGCAAAACGACATTGTCGGCATAACATAAGATAAAAATAAAAAAACTGACTTTACGGAGCTATTTAGTATTAAAGAAGTTATAATCTATGTTATTATGAAAAAAAGAATATGTTTCACAGCTACGGGAGCCTAGAAGACTAGGCTGAGAAGATGACTATTCTGTCACAGACCGTGAACCTGATCTGGATCATGCCAGCGGAGGGAAGACTGTTTTGTAATATCTTTACATGTCTTTAAGGCCGCATCAAGTATGATGCGGTCTTTATTGTAGTTAAAAACATCTTTAGGAGGAGAAACGATGGCAAAAGATCTATTAAAAATTGGTGGAGTAGAGTTAAATAGTCGTTTATTAATTGGAACAGGAAAGTTTAATAACGATGCTTTAATACCAGAAGTAATTAATTCCTCACAGTCACAAGTGATTACTGTAGCGATGCGTCGCGTTGATTTTAATACAAGTCAAGAGAATATTATGAAGTACATTCCAAAAGAGATGATTTTACTACCAAACACTTCGGGTGCAAGAACAGCTGAAGAAGCGGTGCGTATTGCTAGACTTGCAAGGGCAGCTGGGATGGGTAATTGGATTAAAATAGAGGTTATTTCTGATCAAAAGTACTTACTACCGGATAACTATGAAACAATCAAAGCTACAGAAATTTTAGCTAGTGAAGGTTTTATCGTTTTACCTTATATGAGTCCTGACTTAATGGTTGCTAAAAAGTTAGAAGAAGTGGGAGCAGCTGCAGTCATGCCACTAGGTGCACCTATTGGCACAAATCGTGGCTTGAAAACAAAAGAATTAATTCAAATTTTAATTGAAGAATGTGAAAAACCAGTGATTGTTGATGCTGGAATCGGTAAGCCATCTCAGGCGTGTGAAGCAATGGAAATGGGAGCAGCTGCAGTTTTAGTTAATACAGCAATTGCTACTGCTGGAGATCCGGTTGCGATGGGAGAAGCCTTTAAGTCAGCAGTAGAAGCTGGGCGAACAGCTTACTTATCAGGAGTTGGTGGAGTAGCTAAACAAGCAAGAGCATCATCACCGTTGACAGGATTTTTATCAATGTAAAATTCAAAATGTAGAATGTAGAATTTTTGAAAGAAGCGCTACGAAGCTCGTCAAACATAATTCTACATTTTACATTCTACATTCTGCATTTAAGAAAGGGGTTTTACCGTGAGTTTTTATGATGAATATGAAAAGTTAAAAGAGTTGCCTTTTGATCGTTATTTTCAAGACTATACTGAAATAGATGTAAGAAGAGTTTTACAAAAGCAGAGGATGACTCCGGAAGATTTATTAGTGTTGTTATCACCTGCGGCTGAAAACTTACTAGAAGATATCGCACAAAAAGCGCATGAGCTAACTGTGCAGCATTTTGGACGAACAATCCTACTTTTTAACCCTATTTATATTGCGGATCACTGTGTAAATCTTTGTACGTATTGCAGCTTTAGTGTTACGAATCAATTTCAACGCAGTAAGCTTTCTATGGAACAAATTGAGGTCGAAGCAAAAGCCTTAGCTGATTTGGGGTTAAAGCACATCTTAGTGTTAACCGGAGAATCGAAAACACATACACCTGTTTCATATATTGCAGATTCTATAAAAGTATTAAAAAAATACTTCCCATCAGTAGCTATTGAAATTAATCCATTAGAAACAGATGAGTATAAACAATTAGTGGAAGCAGGCGTTGATGGGCTCACTGTTTATCAAGAAGTATATAACGAGGAAATCTATAAATCTGTTCATGTAAAAGGTCCGAAACGTGACTATCGGTTCCGAATGGACACTCCAGAGCGTGGCTGTGAGGCAGGGATTCGTCAAATAAATGTTGGAGCTCTCCTTGGTTTAGATGATTGGCGTAAAGAAGCTTTTTTTGCGGCGATGCACGCTAGATACCTACAAAAGAAATATCTAGATGCAGAAATTAGTTTATCTTTACCGAGAATTCGTCCACATCTTGGCGACTATGAACCGAAATCAATTGTGGAAGACCGGCATCTCGTTCAAGCAATAACAGCATTCCGTTTATTTTTACCGCGTGCTGGAATTACTTTATCGACGAGAGAACCTCAAGAATTGAGAGATAACCTTATCTACTTAGGGGTAACAAAAATGTCAGCAGGTGCTAGTACAGAGGTTGGTGGATATTCACAATGTGATGCAGGTACAGCACAATTTGAGATTTCAGATGAACGTTCATTAGCGGAAGTTCAGCAAATGATAAGGGATAAAGGTTACCAACCAGTGTTAAAGGATTGGGA
Organism: Anaerobacillus isosaccharinicus; assembly: GCF_001866075.3. GTDB lineage: Bacteria > Bacillota > Bacilli > Bacillales > Anaerobacillaceae > Anaerobacillus > Anaerobacillus isosaccharinicus. Next base: position 1,931,159 of record NZ_CP063356.1, read on the forward strand.
GCTATTAGTATAGATTAAAATGAAGAAACGCAAAGAATGTTGAATTCTTTGCGTTTTTCTAAATAGTAAACAGAACCTTAACGGACATATGATCAGTTATTTGACGGAAATCATCGTTTTTTTTTGTTTTTTCGGACATAGGTTCCGCTATTTGTCTCAAAACTATAAAAAATAGCTATGATCTGTCAAAATAACGGAACACATGTCCGATAGCCTTTAAAATAACCCATTTCAGAAGAAATAACGGAACTGATGTCCGATCAATAAAATTGAAATAGCCCCAGGTACCTTTTTTAAAAAAGAGCCTTGTTAACATCAGGTTCTTTTCTTATTTATCCTCAGTTTTAGGTTTCATCCTAAAATATCTAAGTGCAATCATGAAGTCGTATGCTGCAATCGCCACTAATGCGATGGTGAATAAATCCCACTCGCCTGTTCTCCCTTTTTGTTGAATTGCGAAGAATACAAAACTAAAAGCCATAAATAGATATACCATACCCCAAAAAAGTGGTGATTTCATTTAAAATAGTCCTCCAATAAATCCTTGCATTTCCTCTAGTTTTCTTTGAAGTTCCAATAAGCGATCTCCAAAAATAACTTGAACGAGCATGACAAAGCTATTTAGTGCCACATGGGCGATAATTGGTACAATAATTCGTTTTGTTTTTACATAGAGAAAAGCAAAGACTACGCCCATAAATGTATAAACGAGTATATGTTCAAAATCCATATGAACAGCTGCGAATATTACTGAGCTAATAATTGCTGCAATCCAAAAATTAAATCGTTTATATAGGCTGCCGAAAATAATCATTCGAAAGATGATTTCCTCTAAAATAGGGCCAATGACAGCAACGACTAGAATTAAAGCAGGAGTTGCTTTCGCTAACTCTACAATCATTTCGGTATTTTCAGATCCCGGTTCAATTCCGAAAACTGATATTTCAATAAGAACGGCAAAATATTGAGCCATAAAAGCCATGAAGATTCCAGCAATCGACCAAACAATTGCCTCACTTTTTGAGCTTCGATCACGATTTAAGTGACGGTCGGACATATCTTGTCTTAAGAACAATAAAATAATAATAAATCCAATCGAAAAACTAAATAAAGTCCATATTCCGGGAATCTGTTCTCTTTCTATGCCCATTAGCATTAAAAGAGGTACGCCAATAATAGCGGATAACTGCATTAAAATGTAAGTTAGAATAACTAACCAATATCTTTTTGTCAAAACAAAAACTCCTTTTAAATATGTAGAATTTAGAATGTAGAATGAATAGTGTTTACATAGATTTTAAACAAGAATACTAAATATTTTATCTAAAAATCACTTTCGAAATTCTACAACTTATATTGTACCATAAATTTGTTGTTTCTATAGTTCAGGCTACTTTCAGAAATTTAATTAATTATCTGTATATATATACTCCAATATGTCAAAAGTAATGAAGGATAATTTTTCTAAGACTATCTCTAATGATGGGATTAGATAGACTAGGTTTTTCAACTCAAGAGATATAATGTAAGTGTTTGTGATCCGATTGCGATCATTTTCAAGAAATTTCAACAACACATAGCGTTATTAGTCGAATTCTTTTGCTATGGAAAAGCCAAGTTTTTCTAAAAAAATTATTAAAAATACTTGCAAAATAGAATTGAAATGATTATTATAAGAATTGTGTTAGCACTCGATACCCTTGAGTGCTAACAACTAAAAATCATTTCGATAAGGGAGGTTGTTTTCCTTGTTAAAGCCATTAGGTGATCGTATTGTGATTGAACAAGTTGAAACTGAAGAAAAAACTGCTAGCGGGATTGTACTTCCTGATACAGCGAAAGAAAAGCCGCAAGAGGGCCGTGTTGTTGCTGTAGGTTCTGGACGTATCCTAGAAAGTGGAGAGCGCGTTGCGTTAGAATTAAAAGAAGGTGACAAAGTAATCTTCTCTAAATACGCAGGCACAGAAATTAAGGTAGACGGAAAAGAATACTTAATTCTTCGTGAAAACGACGTATTAGCGATCGTAGAATAATCATACTTCTATTAAAAAAACAATAAGCTATGAGATAGCTGACAAAAGATTAGTTTTTAATCATAGGTAGGTTGTTCCTACTACATAGAAAACTAGGAGGATGAGAAAACAATGGCAAAAGAAATTAAATTTAGTGAAGACGCACGTCGCTCAATGCTTCGTGGTGTTGACGCTTTAGCTGACGCTGTAAAAGTAACATTAGGACCAAAAGGACGTAATGTTGTTTTAGAAAAGAAGTATGGTTCACCACTTATTACTAATGATGGTGTAACAATAGCAAAAGAAATCGAGCTTGAAGATGCTTTTGAAAATATGGGAGCAAAATTAGTAGCTGAAGTTGCTAGCAAGACAAATGATATTGCCGGTGACGGTACAACAACTGCAACAGTTTTAGCTCAAGCAATGATCCGTGAAGGATTAAAGAACGTAACTAGTGGAGCTAATCCAATGGTACTTCGTAAAGGAATCGAAAAAGCTACGGCTCGTGCTGTACAAGAGCTTAAAGCTATTTCTAAGCCAATCGAAAGCAAAGCTTCAATCGCACAAGTTGCTGCAATTTCTTCTGGTGATGAAGAAGTTGGACAATTAATTGCTGAAGCAATGGAGCGCGTTGGTAACGACGGCGTTATTACAATTGAAGAATCAAAAGGCTTCACAACTGAATTAGAAGTAGTAGAAGGTATGCAATTTGACCGTGGCTACGCTTCACCATATATGGTAACTGATTCAGATAAAATGGAAGCTGTTCTTGAAAATCCATACATCCTTATCACTGATAAGAAAATTGCGAGCATTCAAGAAATCTTACCTGTCCTTGAGCAAGTTGTTCAACAAGGTAAATCTATCCTATTAATTGCTGAAGATGTTGAAGGTGAAGCACTTGCAACACTAGTTGTGAATAAGCTTCGTGGTACATTTACAGCTGTAGCTGTTAAGGCTCCAGGTTTTGGTGACCGTCGTAAAGCTATGCTTGAAGACGTTGCTACATTAACAGGTGGTGAAGTAATCACTGAAGATTTAGGTCTAGACCTTAAATCTACAGCTATTACTCAATTAGGCCGTGCTTCTAAAGTTGTTGTAACGAAAGAACATACAACAATCGTTGAAGGTGCTGGTGCATCTGAAAAGATCGCAGCTCGCGTTAACCAAATTCGCGTACAATTAGAAGAAACAACTTCTGAATTTGATAAAGAAAAACTTCAAGAGCGTCTTGCTAAATTAGCTGGTGGAGTAGCGGTAGTTAAAGTGGGTGCTGCAACTGAAACTGAGCTAAAAGAGAAGAAGCTTCGCATTGAAGATGCACTTAACTCTACACGCGCAGCTGTAGAAGAAGGTATCGTATCTGGTGGTGGAACAGCATTAGTTAACGTTCTTAGCGCTTTAAGAGAAATCCAAGCTGAAGGCGATGAGTTAACTGGTGTAAATCTTGTATTACGTGCTCTAGAAGAGCCAGTTCGTCAAATCGCTCACAATGCTGGTCTTGAAGGATCTGTTATTGTTGAACGCTTAAAGAATGCAGAGCCTGGTATTGGTTTCAACGCAGCTACTGGCGAGTGGGTAAATATGATCGAAGCTGGTATCGTTGACCCAACTAAGGTTACACGTTCAGCATTACAAAACGCAGCATCTGTTTCAGCTATGTTCTTAACAACTGAAGCAGTAATCGCTGATAAGCCTGAAGAAGGCGGCGGCGGCATGCCTGATATGAGTGGCATGGGTGGCATGGGCGGCATGATGTAACAAATAATTAAAGGTTTTCCAACGGTTCATAGAACTTTTGGAAAACCTTTTTTTAGTTTTGTCACCAGATGAGACAAGGTCGGCCGCTTTTGGATAAATAAGGAAGTGAATATATTTTAGCTTAGTTTATTGTAAAGAGGTGCATTTTAAATGGATTTTGTTAGTGCCTTATTGGCAATGTCTACATCATTTTGTAGTAATTCATTTAAATTATAGGCAGGATAATAGCCTCTATTATGCATGTACTCAAAGACTTTTGCATGTGTATCGATAGCACGATTAAGTTGTTGCTTTAAAACTCTCCGTAACTCTGGTGTCGCTGTTTCTGTAATAGCGATACTATAGTTTCTAACACCTGTTTTAAATAAAGCAAGTAAATCACCAGCGTAAAATGGAAGTTCATCATCGCGGTACTCGTTGGCCCGTTGTTGACTTGGAGCTAAATCATAAAACTTAAGAAGTTCACGAATGTTTGTACTTAAACCGGTAATTGCCTCTGTGTATAGGGCCTTTAAAGTCTGACACTTAACCTCTGGATAAGCCTTCTTTAATTTCATTAGTCCAATTGCTTGAAAAGCTACTAACTCATGTATCTCTAAAGTCTCATGCCATGCGAGATGTTTTGGTGTACTCTTTTTTGAAAAAGTTTGATCCATTTTTTTTGCCTCCTAGGATAAATTTCTTTATACCATATTCGAACAGTCGATAATGGTAATTTGTCTACTGAAAATTGGATTTTAGCCTATGGTGAAACCAATTTCCAAAAAATAACGACTATTAATATATGGGGGCAATGTAATATAGTAAAATAATACTAATGTAAAAATAAAGAAAAAATGTAATGAAAATGTTATGATTAATTAGAACAATGAAAAAATTTATAAAGTAGATAGAGGAGGTCTTTCGTTGCAACAGAATCAATCATTTATGGTGAAACACCCATTAATCAATAAAGTTGTGGAAAATGTTGAACAGGTTGTTGTTGGGAAACGAAAAGAAGTTACGTTAAGTTTAATTGCTATGCTTAGTGGTGGTCATGTACTTCTAGAAGATGTACCTGGGGTTGGAAAGACAATGATGGTACGAGCTATTGCTAAATCAATTGGAGCCAACTTTAAACGAATTCAGTTTACACCAGATTTATTACCATCTGATGTAACTGGAGTATCTGTATATGATCAAAAAACGATGGAATTTAAGTTCCGTCCAGGACCGATCATGGCAAATGTTGTCTTAGCCGATGAAATTAACCGAACCTCTCCGAAAACTCAAGCTGCACTTCTTGAGGCTCTTGAGGAAGCAAGCGTAACAACAGATGGTGAAACTCGGCAATTAGAGAAACCGTTTTTTGTTATGGCAACACAAAACCCTATTGAATATGGGGGGACATACCCGCTTCCAGAAGCTCAATTAGACCGTTTTTTATTTAAGTTTAAAATAGGTTACCCTTCTCACCAAGAGGAGATGGAAGTACTCAACCGAGTTGAAAAACAGCATCCTATCGAAAAAATTGAGGCAGTACTTTCATTAGAAGAGCTATTAATCATGCAAAAAGAAGTTACCGAGATTTATGTTGATGAATCTATTAAATCATATATTATTTCCATCGTGAACGAGACAAGAAATCATAATTCCGTTTATTTAGGGGCAAGCCCAAGGGGGTCAATCGCGTTAATGAAGGCTGCTCAATCATTAGCGTTTATTCAAGGACGTGAATATGTCATTCCTGATGACATTAAGTTTTTAGCTCCTTATGCGTTAGGGCATCGAATAATCTTAAATTCAGACTCGAAGTTTGCTAATGTTTCCACAAGCGTAGTTGTGAGTGAAATTTTGCAACGAGTGAAGATTCCAGTTAGGAAAGAAGCTGTTCGCTAATGAAGAAATATCAACCGCTTGTAAAAGTGATGATCCTTCTTGTCATTGGAATTTCAACCTTTGTCTACGCAATGTTTCAGGGGGGATTTGTTAGCTGGTTTCTCTTTTATGCTACTTCCCTTGTACTAATCATAACTATTGTCTATGCGTTAATGCCAATCGGTGCTTTAGAGGTTGAACGAAAGGTAAATGCCCAAAGGTTAGTTTCCGGAGAAGATTTAAGGGTGACGATTACCCTGATTCGCAAAAATCCTTTTCCATTCCTATTTTTTTTAGTAGAGGATGTTATCCCAGAAGAGTGGATACTTAAGAATAAAAATATTAACACAAAACAAATTCTATATCCCTCCTTTGAAAAGAAATTAGTTTATTCATATACCATCAGACAGCCAAAGCGTGGAGAATATCAATTTACAGAGATTAAAATTCGAACAAGTGATTTGTTTGGGATGTTTACAAAAGAAAAAGTAGTATTCGTAAAAACGGAGGTTGTTGTGTATCCTAGCTACCAAGAACTAAATAGTTGGGATGTTTACAACGAAAATGAAGCTGAGGCCTATATTACTTCGCAACGAATTATTGATGATATAACATCAGTTGCAGGATCAAGGGAATATGTGCCTGGCGACCGATTAACGAGTATTGATTGGAAGGTTACCGCAAGGATAAATAAATTAATGACAAAGGAATTTGAGGAGTATTTAGGTCAACGTTTCCTAATTGCCCTTGATTGCTCGATTAAAGAAAAAAGTGAAGCGCTTGCTTTTGAAAAAGCTGTTGAGCTAGCTACATCCTTTACTGTCCATAGTTACAAGCATCATTATCATCTTGGTTTACTTTCGATCGGGAAAGACGTTAGCAGGTATCCTATTAATTACGGTGAACAGCATCAAGGTAGTTTACTAGAGCACTTTGCAAAGCTTAATTTTCATCTAGGAAATGTATTTGATTTCGTTTTTGTTAATGAAATTAATAAAATTAATTCAGATACCATACTTGTGATTATTACGACACGGATTACCGATGCTATGGTAGAAAATGTTCGTAGATTGAAGAAAAAAAGGGTTCAAACAGCATTTTGTATAGTGACAGATTCTAGAGAATTAACTTTATTCGAACAAAGTAAACTAGCTTTAATACTTAAGTTGAATGTCCCTTATTATGTAATTGGGAAAAATAGCTTTAAAGCTGATCTTCAAGGAGGTGAAGCTGTTGCTCAAAAATCGTAACATTTTCTCCTTTTCAACGATATTAATATATGTGCTAGCTTTTGTTGTTTTATGGGAATGGCTTCGCCCGTTGCCTGTAATTACTGATACTGGAAACTTAGATGTCTTTATTTGGTTCATGCTTTTTTGCTTTCTTTTAATGTATATCCGTCTTGTCAGTTATGTCTCAATTCCAATTATTTTTATAGGGATGATGTATAGTTTACATTCCATCTTTTTTGAAGGGTCATTTCTACGTGAAGGGATGACTATGCTAGTATGGTTTGGTGAGGACTTAGCGAGAAATGTTCGCTATGTAATTGGGAATGATATGACCTCTTTATCATTTGAATTTCGCAGTTTTTTATTATTTTTAGTGCTAGCTATTATTAGCTATTTAATTCATTTTTGGCTTTGCCATTTAAAAAAGATTTTCTTCTTTCTTTTAATAACGGTTATTTATGTAACTGTAATTGATACCTTTACAGAGTATGATGCAAGTAGCGCTATTGTTAGGTTGGTAGTGGCAGGCTTCCTTTTGATGACGATGCTTTATAAGATGAGAATAGAAGAGAAGGAACAAGTTACTTCTGGTGAATTTAAAGGCAAAGCTTGGATGAATACACTGACGTTTATCATTGCTTTTGTTGCTGTAGTTTCTTTTTTTGCCCCAAAATACGCACCATTTTGGCCTGATCCTCTTCCAATGGTACAAGGAGCGATAACTGGTGAAGGGGTCGGAGTCGCCACAGTACGAACCATTGGTTACAGTAGTAGCGACGAGCAACTAGGTGGAGGTTTTACAAATGACGATTCCACCGTTTTTACTGCCAATGCTAAACAGGGCCATTATTGGCGTGGAGAATCAAGAGAGATTTACACAGGGAGAGGTTGGTTGTCTGTCGATCACCAATTAAATAAAACGTTCCGTTATAGTGACTATTATGATAGTAGGATTGCTGTTCAGTTATATGATCAAAAGGTACAAAAGGATCTACAAGAGACAACGGTTACTATGGTTGACGGTAATCAATTTTGGCACTTTTTTTATCCTGGTGAGTTAGTAGAAGTAAATACAGATAAACTTAGTTTTTACTCTTTACAAGGTGGATTTCGTTATTTAATTGATTATGTCAGTGGTAAGGTAGGTACAACAACAAGTGAAGATGGTAAGGCTGCCTATTTAAAAGAGTACACGTTAACTTATCACTCTCCTAAATTTATGATTGAAGATTTAAGAAGTGTATCTAACAGTGATCCTGAACACATTAAAGACGTTTATCTACAATTACCTGATCTGCCAGAACGTGTGGGCCAATTAGCTAGTCAAATAACGGAGGAACATGACAATCGCTACGATAAAGTAAAAGCAATTGAAGGATACTTTGCTAAAAATGGTTTTCAATATGAGACTACGGATGTGGCAATACCTTCAGAAGGGCAAGATTATGTAGATCAATTTTTGTTTGAAACACAAAAGGGATATTGTGATAACTATTCTACTTCGATGGTTGTCATGCTTCGTACTCTAGATATTCCCGCGCGTTGGGTTAAAGGTTTTACTCAAGGTGAAGTAGTTGGTCGTTATGGAGTCTACAATAAATATCAAATCACAAATGCTAACGCTCACTCTTGGGTAGAGGTTTACTTTCCTGATACTGGTTGGGTTCCTTTTGAACCTACGAGAGGCTTTAACCATACGTTTGAATTTGTAGAAGAGCAAAGAGAAATGGGTGCTGTTGTAGATCAAGATGGCCGCGGGCAGGACAATACTTCAAGACCAGAACGATTGCAAGACCCAGAAAATCCATTCTTACCATTAGAAGAAATGGATTCTCCTGGTGGTGGTAGCGAATCCACTGGTGAAGGCTTAGGTAAAGATAGTGATCTTACACCTTTTAAGTTTCCATTTAAATTAGTTTGGCTATTAATTGCTGTATCTCTAATTGGTTTTGCGATTTATAAAAACCATCAAAAGCTGATTACAACATTTTTCTTCTATTTATTTAAGTTAAAGTCTAATGAAGAAAGTATTTATATTAAAGCATATGAACGACTGTTATGGCTTTTGGATTTAAATGGATATAAACGTTATGATGATGAAACTCTTCGTGAGTATGCCGAGCGTATTGATGGTTCATTTTCTACCAGTGAAATGAAAGTCTTAACACTTCATTACGAAACGCTTTATTATGGAAATGCTAAAGAAGAGCAAAGTTGGAAAGATAAAAAACAGCTATGGGAAGTGTTGGTAAAAAAAATAAATTCTTGAACGATTTAGTGTGTAGGTACCCATGTTGTTAATATGAATTACTGATAAGAGTAAAAAGCGAACTATTTTTTACCTAAACAATCACTTTTTGGGCTAAAAAGTTCGCTTGCGCTTTTCTTATTCGACTGTTACAATAATTTCGTACTAAATGTCGAACGTTGTAATATTACCTTCATATATCCTTAGGAATTGGCCTAAGAGTCTCTACCGGGTCACCGTAAACGGCCTGACTATGAAGGCAGGAACTTTCTATATTATCCTTTTAGCAAGTTTAGTTAGGATAAAAGTGTATGTTTTTTAAAATGAGCTTTACATTCGATAAAGTAGCTTATTTTTTATAAACTAGGATTCTGCCTTTTTCATTAATTACCAATAATAGATTACTATATAGAGGAGTAATAATTGCATAGTAATAAGCTTTGTATTACTGTGCAATACTATATAGAAATGTTGTTATATTGGTAATTAGATTGAAGTCGAGACTACTCTATTTTGTTAGTAGAGTTAGCGCGAAACTTCTGGAAAGGGTAAATTCTAGTTTTTTTGTTTTTGTGGTGGTACCATACGCTATTAAGAGCGTGGCGAAAGCTAAGCTTTTTATAAAAAAATCATTAAAACGTGAAGTTGAAAAAAGCATAGAGGGTGGAGTTAAGAGAATGGAAAATATTAATGAAAAGATTATCGTTTTAGATTTTGGTGGTCAGTATAACCAGTTGATTGCTCGTAGAATTCGCGATCTTGGTGTTTTTAGTGAACTACATCCAAATACATTAACGGCTGCAGAGTTAAAAGAGATGAATCCTAAAGGAATTATTTTTTCTGGTGGTCCAAATAGTGCTTATGTTGAAGGTGCTCCAAAATGTGATGAGGAGATTTTTGAGTTAGGTATTCCTATTTTAGGTATTTGTTATGGTATGCAATTAATGTCTCACCATTTCGGTGGCAAGGTTGAAGCCGCTAATCATCGCGAATATGGCAAAGCGATGATTAAGGTTGAAAACGCAACGAAATTATATGATGGTTTACCATCAGAGCAATCTGTTTGGATGAGTCATGGTGACTTAGTAGTTACCCCGCCAACCGGTTTTGTTGTCGATGTAACAAGTCCTTCATGTCCGGTTGCAGCAATGAGTGACGTTTCTCGCAAACTTTACGGTGTGCAATTTCACCCTGAAGTTCGCCACTCAGAGTACGGAATTCAATTATTAGAAAACTTCGTTTATAAAATTTGTGAGTGCGAAGGTAACTGGTCAATGGAAAACTTCATTGAAATTGAAATCGCAAAAGTAAAAGAACTTGTTGGAGATCGTAAAGTTCTTTGTGCTTTAAGTGGTGGGGTGGATTCTTCAGTAGTTGCTGTTTTAATTCATAAAGCGATTGGTGACCAATTAACTTGTATGTTTATTGACCATGGATTATTGAGAAAAGACGAAGCTGAAGGAGTTATGAAAACTTTCTCTGAAGGATTTAACATGAACGTCATTAAAATTGATGCCCAAGAACGTTTCTTAAGTAAGTTAAAAGGTGTATCTGACCCTGAACAAAAAAGAAAAATCATTGGAAATGAATTTATTTACTTGTTCCAAGAAGAGGCTACTAAGTTAGAAGGAATGGATTTCTTAGCGCAAGGTACCCTTTATACAGATATCGTTGAGAGTGGAACAGCTACAGCGCAGACGATTAAGTCGCACCATAACGTTGGTGGTTTACCTGAAGATATGACGTTTACTTTAATTGAGCCTCTTAACACGTTATTTAAAGATGAGGTAAGAAAAGTAGGTTCAGAATTAGGAATTCCTGATGAAATCGTATGGCGTCAACCTTTCCCAGGTCCAGGGTTAGGTATTCGTGTTTTAGGAGAAATCACAGAAGAGAAATTAGAGATTGTTCGTGAAAGTGATGCGATCCTTCGTGATGAAATTAAAAAAGCTGGACTTGAGCGTGAAATTTGGCAATACTTCACGGCTCTTCCTGACATGCGTAGTGTTGGTGTTATGGGAGATGCAAGAACGTATGATTACACAGTTGGGATCCGTGCTGTAACGTCAATTGACGGAATGACTTCGGATTGGGCAAGAATTCCTTATGATATCTTAGAAAAAATCTCAGTTAGAATTGTTAATGAAGTAAAAAATGTAAACAGAGTAGTTTATGATATTACGTCCAAACCACCAGCGACAATCGAGTGGGAATAAGAAAACACGAATATTGATTTAAAATATACAAAAATCGTTCGTTTTTATGTTGACTTTGTCGGATTTTGTTGCTAAACTAATGTTGTGGTTAAATGAATTACCCTTTTGGGGGAATTCAACGTATATGTTTTAAGTTCATTGAGCTTTTACCAAAATGTTGAATTAATATGTTTCGTATATACTCAGGAATAGGGCCTGAGCGTTTCTACCGAGCTACCGTAAATAGCTTGACTACGAAGGAAGTACGTCTTTATTAAAATACATTACTGGTATTTTAGTATTTATGTTAATTTCTTGTTGTCAAAGCTCTAGGTGGAAGTCTATTCCCCTAGGGCTTCTTTTGTTTCTAAAAGGAATAAAAGGGAGTTAATAGCTAACTATAAAATTGTTAGCAAAAAAAATGAATGTATTTTGAGGAGGAACTACTAGTAATGGATCGTTATTTTGGTTTTAAAGAGCATGGTACTTCGTATCGTCAAGAGACTGTCGCTGGTATAACAACGTTTCTAGCAATGGCTTATATTTTATTTGTAAATCCGTTAATCTTAAGTGATGCTGGTATGGATAGTGGAGCTGTTTTTACAGCTACTGCGTTAGCTGCTGCAATTGGGACGTTAATTATGGGTGTTCTTGCAAAATATCCAATCGCCTTAGCGCCAGGTATGGGACTTAATGCATTCTTTGCTTACGGTGTTGTTCTAGGTATGGGTATTCCGTGGGAAACTGCGTTATTCGGTGTATTTATTTCGGGTCTTATCTTTATTCTTATTACTGTAACAAAAATTCGTGAAACAATTATTAATGCAATTCCTGCAGAATTAAAGTATGCAGCGGCAGCGGGTATTGGTTTATTTATTGCTTTTATTGGTTTGAAAAATGCAGGGATTATCATTCCTGATCCTGCTCAAGCTACAATAGTAGCATTAGGACATATTACTTCTGGAGCTCCTTTACTAGCGGTATTTGGTGTAGTTATTACTGTTATTTTTATGGTTCGTGGCTATAAAGGTGGCATCTTCTACGGAATGTTGATCACTGCTGTTGTTGGAATTGCTACAGGTATTGCTCCAATGCCAAGTGGAATTATTGGTGCAATTCCAAGTTTAGAGCCGACATTTTTAGAATTGTTTAGAATTGATTTTTCAGAAGTATTTACTGTTGGTTTATTAGTAGTTATCTTAACCTTCTTATTCGTAGATTTCTTTGATACAGCAGGGACTTTATACGCTGTAGCTAATCAAGCGGGTTTTGTTAAAGACAACAAATTACCACGTGCTGACAAAGCGTTATTGGCGGACTCTTCAGCTACTTCTATCGGAGCGATTTTAGGTACATCTACAACAACTGCCTATATTGAGTCTTCTGCGGGGGTTGCTGCAGGTGGTAGAACTGGATTCACTTCAGTGGTAACAGCGGTTATGTTTGTACTTGCGTTATTTTTCTCACCGTTGTTAGTAACATTCATGAATGCACCTTCTGTTACTGCGCCGGCTTTAATTATTGTCGGAATATTGATGGCATCTTCATTGAGTTTAATTGATTGGAAAAAATTCGAAATTGCTGTACCGGCATTTTTGACTGTTCTTGCAATGCCATTAACATTTAGTATCGCAACGGGTATTGCAATGGGCTTTATCATGTACCCAATTACAATGGTAGCAAAAGGTAGAGCTAAAGAAGTTCATCCGATTATGTACGTATTATTCTTTGTCTTTATTGCGTACTTTGTTTATTTAGTTGAATAGGGAATAATTTAAAGGGCTGGTGGTCTACAAGACTATCCAGCTCTTTTTTTTACTTCTATAGGAAGTGGCTAAAAGTGTTTATGATTTTGCTATTGTATAAAAAATAAAAGATGTATTGACGAAGGTTGTTAAAAGTGGTATATTAGTTAGGTCGCTGATTTGAGTAGCGAAAAATAATTTATTAAAAAAGTTGTTGACTTATCATTGTAATAATGATAAGATTAAGATCTTGTTGCTAAAGACAAGTATCGTTCTTTGAAAACTGAACACACAGCCAAGCGAATTAAAGAGATAGTAATATCTCGTCAATGTAACAAGTATTTATGAGCTATATCAAACACTTTTATGGAGAGTTTGATCCTGGCTCAGGACGAACGCTGGCGGCGTGCCTAATACATGCAAGTCGAGCGGACAATTGAGAGCTTGCTCTCAATTGTTAGCGGCGGACGGGTGAGTAACACGTGGGCAACCTGCCCTGTAGACTGGGATAACTTCGGGAAACCGAAGCTAATACCGGATAATCTTTAGCATCACATGGTGCAAAAGTAAAAGTTGGGTTTTACCTAACACTACAGGATGGGCCCGCGGCGCATTAGCTAGTTGGTAAGGTAACGGCTTACCAAGGCGACGATGCGTAGCCGACCTGAGAGGGTGATCGGCCACACTGGGACTGAGACACGGCCCAGACTCCTACGGGAGGCAGCAGTAGGGAATCTTCCGCAATGGACGAAAGTCTGACGGAGCAACGCCGCGTGAACGATGAAGGCCTTCGGGTCGTAAAGTTCTGTTGTTAGGGAAGAACAAGTACCGTTCGAATAGGGCGGTACCTTGACGGTACCTAACCAGAAAGCCACGGCTAACTACGTGCCAGCAGCCGCGGTAATACGTAGGTGGCAAGCGTTGTCCGGAATTATTGGGCGTAAAGCGCGCGCAGGCGGTCTCTTAAGTCTGATGTGAAAGCCCACGGCTCAACCGTGGAGGGTCATTGGAAACTGGGAGACTTGAGTGCAGAAGAGGAGAGTGGAATTCCATGTGTAGCGGTGAAATGCGTAGATATATGGAGGAACACCAGTGGCGAAGGCGACTCTCTGGTCTGTAACTGACGCTGAGGCGCGAAAGCGTGGGGAGCAAACAGGATTAGATACCCTGGTAGTCCACGCCGTAAACGATGAGTGCTAGGTGTTAGGGGTTTCGATGCCCTTAGTGCCGAAGTTAACACATTAAGCACTCCGCCTGGGGAGTACGACCGCAAGGTTGAAACTCAAAGGAATTGACGGGGGCCCGCACAAGCAGTGGAGCATGTGGTTTAATTCGAAGCAACGCGAAGAACCTTACCAGGTCTTGACATCCTTTGACAACCCTAGAGATAGGGCTTTCCCCTTCGGGGGACAAAGTGACAGGTGGTGCATGGTTGTCGTCAGCTCGTGTCGTGAGATGTTGGGTTAAGTCCCGCAACGAGCGCAACCCTTGATCTTAGTTGCCAGCATTCAGTTGGGCACTCTAAGGTGACTGCCGGTGACAAACCGGAGGAAGGTGGGGATGACGTCAAATCATCATGCCCCTTATGACCTGGGCTACACACGTGCTACAATGGATGGTACAAAGGGCAGCAAAACCGCGAGGTTGAGCCAATCCCATAAAGCCATTCTCAGTTCGGATTGTAGGCTGCAACTCGCCTACATGAAGCCGGAATTGCTAGTAATCGCGGATCAGCATGCCGCGGTGAATACGTTCCCGGGCCTTGTACACACCGCCCGTCACACCACGAGAGTTTGTAACACCCGAAGTCGGTGGGGTAACCTTTATGGAGCCAGCCGCCTAAGGTGGGACAGATGATTGGGGTGAAGTCGTAACAAGGTAGCCGTATCGGAAGGTGCGGCTGGATCACCTCCTTTCTATGGAGTTAAAACTCTAGTCGATGCTTTTCTTAGGAAAAGTACGCTGACGCTGTGTTTCAGTTTTGAGAGAGCGATCTTTCACTTAAAAAATAAATATAAAATTAAAAAGCGACTTGCTTTTTATCCTGAGAGAGTGATCTCTCTTTTTATATGTAGTTTTTTGGGGGCCTATAGCTCAGCTGGTTAGAGCGCACGCCTGATAAGCGTGAGGTCGGTGGTTCGAGTCCACTTAGGCCCACCATATTTAACTAAATAACGATTGGGGCCTTAGCTCAGCTGGGAGAGCGCCTGCCTTGCACGCAGGAGGTCAGCGGTTCGATCCCGCTAGGCTCCACCAATTACAATTTATTGGTAATTGACATCATTCTTGAATGATGTTATATTTATCAAGTCGCCTTTTTGGTGATGAGATAAATAAATAATTATGAATTTTCAATTATGAATTACGAATTGGTGAAAGCTTCTCTGTGATGCTTTTAAGTAATTCGACATTGGTAATTAGTAATTAATAATTATATTCGTTCCTTGAAAACTAGATAACAACAACACATTTAAGTTTTACCGGAAAGTTTGTAAGAACTTTATGAGTAAACTTGAGTAGTCAAGAATTCAAATCGACGTAAAATCCTTTATAACGAGGTATTTTTTCGAAAGAAGCAAGAAGATCGAGGAGCCAAATGAGACAATCACCGGAGTGTACATAGACGTACATGAGGATGATTGGGGAATGAAGGCGACGAAGATATTCGCCGCTTATTTTGAAAAAATTAGGTTAAGTTAGAAAGGGCGCACGGTGGATGCCTTGGCACTAGGAGCCGAAGAAGGACGTGACGAACAACGATATGCCTCGGGGAGCTGTAAGTAAGCTTTGATCCGGGGATTTCCGAATGGGGGAACCCACCATCCGTAATGGGATGGTACCCATAGCTGAATACATAGGCTATGAGGAGGCAGACCTGGGGAACTGAAACATCTAAGTACCCAGAGGAAGAGAAAGAAATTATCGATTTCCTGAGTAGCGGCGAGCGAAACGGAAACAGCCCAAACCAAGGGGCTTGCCCCTTGGGGTTGTAGGACACTCTACACGGAGTTACAAAGAAACGAAGTAGACGAAGCGATCTGGAAAGGTCCGCGAAACAAGGTAACAGCCCTGTAATCGAAACTTCGTTTCCTCCAGAGTGTATCCTGAGTACGGCGGGACACGTGAAACCCCGTCGGAATCCGGGAGGACCATCTCCCAAGGCTAAATACTTCCTAGTGACCGATAGTGAACCAGTACCGTGAGGGAAAGGTGAAAAGCACCCCGGGAGGGGAGTGAAAGAGATCCTGAAACCGTGTGCCTACAAGTAGTTGGAGCCCGTTAATGGGTGACAGCGTGCCTTTTGTAGAATGAACCGGCGAGTTACGATTACGTGCAAGGTTAAGCTGATAAGGCGGAGCCGCAGCGAAAGCGAGTCTGAATAGGGCGAATGAGTACGTGGTCGTAGACCCGAAACCGTGTGATCTACCCATGTCCAGGGTGAAGTTCAGGTAACACTGAATGGAGGCCCGAACCCACGCACGTTGAAAAGTGCGGGGATGAGGTGTGGGTAGGGGTGAAATGCCAATCGAACTCGGAGATAGCTGGTTCTCCCCGAAATAGCTTTAGGGCTAGCCTCGAGGGAAGAGTATTGGAGGTAGAGCACTGATTGGACTAGGGGTCCCCACAGGATTACTGAATTCAGTCAAACTCCGAATGCCAAATACTTATCCTCGGGAGTCAGACTGCGAGTGCTAAGATCCGTAGTCAAGAGGGAAACAGCCCAGACCATCAGCTAAGGTCCCAAAGTATACGTTAAGTGGAGAAGGATGTGGAGTTGCCCAGACAACCAGGATGTTGGCTTAGAAGCAGCCACCATTTAAAGAGTGCGTAATAGCTCACTGGTCGAGTGACTCTGCGCCGAAAATGTACCGGGGCTAAACGTATCACCGAAGCTATGGATTGACACCTTTTGGTGTCAGTGGTAGGGGAGCGTTCTAAGTGCAGCGAAGTCAGACCGTAAGGACTGGTGGAGCGCTTAGAAGTGAGAATGCCGGTATGAGTAGCGAAAAGAGGGGTGAGAATCCCCTCCGTCGAAAGCCCAAGGTTTCCTGAGGAAGGCTCGTCCGCTCAGGGTAAGTCGGGACCTAAGCCGAGGCTGAAAAGCGTAGGCGATGGACAACAGGTTGAAATTCCTGTACCACCTCCTCACCGTTTGAGTAATGGGGGGACGCAGCAAGGTAGGGTAAGCGCACTGATGGATATGTGCGTCCAAGCAATTAGGCTGAGAAGTAGGCAAATCCGCTTCTCGCGAAGGCTGAGTTGTGATGGCGAGCGAAATTTAAGTAGCGAAGTTCCTGATCCTACACTGCCAAGAAAAGCCTCTAGCGAGGTGAGAGGTGCCCGTACCGCAAACCGACACAGGTAGGCGAGAAGAGAATTCTAAGACGCTCGGGAGAACTCTCGTTAAGGAACTCGGCAAAATGACCCCGTAACTTCGGGAGAAGGGGTGCTCTGATAGGGTGTTAAAGCCCGAGAGAGCCGCAGTGAATAGATCCAAGCGACTGTTTAGCAAAAACACAGGTCTCTGCGAAGCCGCAAGGCGAAGTATAGGGGCTGACACCTGCCCGGTGCTGGAAGGTTAAGAGGAGGGGTTATCCTTAGGGAGAAGCTCTGAATTGAAGCCCCAGTAAACGGCGGCCGTAACTATAACGGTCCTAAGGTAGCGAAATTCCTTGTCGGGTAAGTTCCGACCCGCACGAATGGTGTAACGATTTGGATACTGTCTCAACGAGAGACCCGGTGAAATTATATTACCTGTGAAGATGCAGGTTACCCGCGACAGGACGGAAAGACCCCATGGAGCTTTACTGTAGCTTGATATTGGATTTTGGTACAATTTGTACAGGATAGGTAGGAGCCAGAGAACCCGGAGCGCCAGCTTCGGTGGAGGCGTCGGTGGGATACTACCCTGATTGTATTGAAATTCTAACCTAGGACCGTGATCCGGTTCGGGGACAGTGTCAGGTGGGCAGTTTGACTGGGGCGGTCGCCTCCTAAACAGTAACGGAGGCGCCCAAAGGTTCCCTCAGAATGGTTGGAAATCATTCGTAGAGTGCAAAGGCAAAAGGGAGCTTGACTGCGAGACCTACAAGTCGAGCAGGGACGAAAGTCGGGCTTAGTGATCCGGTGGTTCCGCATGGAAGGGCCATCGCTCAACGGATAAAAGCTACCCTGGGGATAACAGGCTTATCTCCCCCAAGAGTCCACATCGACGGGGAGGTTTGGCACCTCGATGTCGGCTCATCGCATCCTGGGGCTGAAGTAGGTCCCAAGGGTTGGGCTGTTCGCCCATTAAAGCGGTACGCGAGCTGGGTTCAGAACGTCGTGAGACAGTTCGGTCCCTATCCGTCGCGGGCGTAGGAAATTTGAGAGGAGCTGTCCTTAGTACGAGAGGACCGGGATGGACACACCGCTGGTGTACCAGTTGTTCCGCCAGGAGCATAGCTGGGTAGCTACGTGTGGAAGGGATAAGTGCTGAAAGCATCTAAGCATGAAGCCCCCCTCGAGATGAGATTTCCCTTGGAGTTAATCCAGTAAGACCCCTTAAAGATGATGAGGTTGATAGGTCTCGGGTGGAAGCACGGTGACGTGTGGAGCTGAGAGATACTAATCGGTCGAGGACTTATCCTAAAAATAAGAATTTGAATTCTTACTCAAGTCTTAAATGTGTGTTATCTAGTTTTCAGGGAATGATCCTTGAACTTAATATTTACTGCTCAATTTAGTGGTTGTGCTCCTGCGGTACTCCTTGCGTCGTATCCTCGTCGCAAAGCTGCAAGAAGTAAATCATGAAGCATCTCATGATGTGATTGAGGTCAGTAGCTTGTCTAGTGGCGATAGCGAAGAGGTCACACTCGTTCCCATGCCGAACACGATCGTTAAGCTCTTTTGCGCCGATGGTAGTTGGGGGTTTCCCCCTGTGAGAGTAGGACGTTGCTAGGCGAAAAAAGCACACCAATTATGGTGTGTTTTTTTAATTTAATAACAACTTAAATCCTTTAAAATGATGTTCACAAGGAAAATACCATTTGGCGATGAATTATGTTACTAAGTTTTTATTGTTTTTACTGATATATGCAAAGTTAGCAGTACAATAATAAAGTAATAAGGTTTACTTCAGTAAAATAAGGTATATTATATTTGTTGAATAGATTCTCTTTAAAGACAAGAAAAGTAGGTGAAAAAGTGGGAAAATATCAATTGGATGCCAAAGGTCAGGTAGCTGTGACAAAGTTTCATGAAAAACAGACGCCTGCCAAATTTGATAAAAAGCAGCATCTTGAAAAAATACGTGCGGAGTATTTGAAAAAGAAGCAAAAATAATAAACAGATAAATAATAGGAATGAAAACATAGGAAGACAAAATCTTCCTATGTTTTTCTTATTCGAAGTTCTTTTTTCAATTGATGATAGACATTCCAGATTCGGTGACAAAAAACTCGTCATCAGATACTTTTCCTCACTAAAAATTTATGTAACAGAATCAATAGACCAGCCGTTATTTTGGATACACCAGTAATCTCCAGCAGAAATTTTTAAAAACATTATCAAGAAATAAAATGTTGCAAGTTTTTTTTATTTCTAATTTGCTAAAAGCGTTTGTACCGTAACAAACTTGTACCCTTTGGCCCGGAGTTCATCAATTATCTTCGGAAGTGCTTCTACAGTTCCATCTAACAGACGGGCGTTTGATTGGAAGTTATGTTGAAGAATAATCCCACCTGGAGTAATGTCGCGATGGACAATCTCTAGAATTTCATCTCCTGTTAAGCCGCTCCAATCAAGCGTGTCAACAGACCACATAATATTTCTCATACCAAGCTCATTCAAAACCGCAATATCTGATTTGCTAATCGATCCAAATGGAGGGCGAAATATGTCAGGCTTTCTCCCAACTACTCTTTCCATTTCTTTTTGTGTAGCCAATATTTCTTCTCTAACAGTGGCAGTCCAAACACGTCTAAGGTTTGGATGGTTCCATGTATGGTTTCCGATACCGTGATTTTCATTTACAATTCGTTTCATCTCTTCAGGAAAAGCTTCTATTTGTTTACCCATGACAAAAAAAGTAGCAGGAACCCCTTTTTCCTTTAAAATATCGAGGATTTGTGGAGTGTAGAAGCTTTCAGGTCCATCATCGAAAGTTAACGCAACAAGTTTTTCAGTTCTTTCACCTTTAATTATTGTATTAGGTTTTATGTTGATATTACTTGTAATAAATGTTCGGGCTAATTTGACATCATAGCGCACACCCATCCCTAATTTTCTAGCTACGTCAACTAAAGGTATAAAAACCTCATTGTTGAATTCAATTGTTTTTATTGGTAAAGCCATTCTTTCCCAAGTATTTGTATCTTTTATAAAATCATCGGAGTGTTCTTTCCCTACTGGTAATGCAAACATCGTATCTTTTACACGAAAGACGACGGAACTGTACTGTTCATTCCAATCGACATAAGCGCCAGTATTTTTTAAGAAAATAGCAGGTACTAGCAGGTGACCATCTCTCATCATATATTTCGTAGTAAACGGCTCACCATCAATAAAAATAGGTGCTTGAGGTAATTGGGATTCGTTTGCTTCAACAGTAGTTGAAATGGTTAATAAGATAAATACAAAAATGATCATAAATCTAGATAAGTATGTAATATTTTTTATCATTTATATTTTGCCTCCTATATTATTCATTTAGCAGTATGTTTCCCTTAGATAGCTTTTTTACAAAAAGAAGTACAGTCGAATTTGATTTTTTTATAAAAATGCTAGGATTGCACTTCTAACGCTTTTTCATATATTGGGCACCTAATTAAAATTGAATTAGATTTAAGAATTAAATTAATGGGTATCGTGTTAATAAAAACCACTAGAGAAATCAAGTGAAATCCTTTAAAACATATACTAATCATGTTATTCTACCAAGAAGGGTTCGTACCCAGAAGTAACGATTGATATAGAACAAAAAGGAGTGGGGAGGTAGTCAATTGATTGAATTTATCCTAGATAATGCCTTTGGTATGATTATGATCATTCTAGCCATTAACATTGTTTACGTGACGTTGTTTACGATACGAATGATTTTTACTTTAAAGGGTCAACGTTATTTTGCAGCTATAACAAGTATCGTTGAGGTAATCATATATATAATTGGTTTGGGGCTAGTGTTAGATAATCTTGACCGTGTTGAAAATTTAATTGCTTATGCCATTGGTTATTCCATTGGAGTATTGGTCGGCATGAAAATTGAAGAAAAACTAGCTTTAGGGTATATTACTGTAAATGTTATTACAAAAGAGTATGAACCAGATATCCCTAATGCTCTTAGAGATAAAGGTTTTGGTGTAACTAATTGGGTTGCTCATGGTCGAGAAGGTGAACGCTTAATGATGGAAATCCTTACTTCTCGAAAATCGGAACATTCTTTATATAAAACAATCAAAGAGCTAGACCCTAAAGCATTCATTATCTCCCATGAACCAAAAACTTTTTATGGTGGTTTCTGGGTAAAAGGAATTCGGAGGTAAAAAGCATTGGAAAAGAAACAAAAAAAGAAAAAGTTCGCTGTTGAAGAGGGGGAGTCTATCTCTCAGTGCCTTGATCGGATGGCATTGGAAGGATATATACCGACAAGACGCATGGAAGAACCTATTTTTCATGAAGTGAAAGCCAATGGAAAGCTTGAAACAGTTGTAAAAGAACAGAAAATAGTCTTTGAAGGAAAATTAATCGACTAAAAGCGAACGATATTATGTATTATTTTGAAAAACGTTCGATTTTCGTTGACAAATCTTCTAATAAACTGCTAAGATTAACTCGAAAAGAAAACGTGATAAAATATTTTCCTCATATAATAATTGGGAATATGGCCCAGAAGTTTCTACCTAATGACCGTAAATCGTTAGACTATGAAGGAAAGCAAATATACTTGTAGTTAAAGGCTATGCGAAAAGTTAATCAAACATTTGATTAATTATTCAGTCTTGGAATAATTCGGATTTACCCACTATTTATATGGGAAATTCATATATTCCTATAGCCTATAACAATACACTATATTCATCAGCTCAAGTATTAAATTGCTTCCTCTTCATAGAGATACAAGCATATTTAATCTTGGGCTTTTTTGTATGACTTTCAGATAATTTAGATTATTATTTTAAAATAAAAGTTTAATAGCAATTTAGGAGGTTATTATGTCAAAGCCATTAGTTGGTATCATTATGGGAAGTACTTCTGATTGGGAAACGATGAGTCACGCATGCAGCATATTAGACGAGTTGAATGTCCCTTATGAAAAACGAGTTGTATCTGCTCATCGTACTCCAGATTTAATGTTTAGCTATGCCGAAACTGCAAAGGAGCGGGGCTTAAAAGTCATTATTGCCGGAGCAGGCGGAGCAGCCCATTTACCAGGTATGGTTGCAGCAAAAACAATTTTGCCTGTTATAGGTGTTCCTGTTCAATCAAAGGCACTTAATGGACTAGACTCACTCCTATCGATCGTTCAAATGCCTGGTGGAATTCCAGTAGCAACTGTAGCAATTGGAAAAGCGGGAGCGGAAAATGCTGGTTTATTAGCAGCACAAATACTTGCGACGCAATTTGCAGATATTGAAATGGAGATCACAGAAAGAAGAGCCCAAATTACAAAACGTGTGTTAGAAACGAGTGAAGAACTGTGAGAAAAATGATCTTACCCGGTAGCACAATTGGTATTTTAGGTGGCGGCCAACTTGGAAGAATGATGGCACTGTCAGCTAGAGAAATGGGCTTTGGAGTCGCAGTGTTAGAGCCTAATGAAAATTCACCTTGTGGTCAAGTGGCAGATATGGAGATTGTCGCTGCTTATGATGACCTAGAAGGTGCAAAACAGCTTTTAAACAATTGTGATGTTCTAACATATGAGTTTGAAAATATCGACAGTAAAACCGCTAACTGGCTTGAAGAAAACGGAAACCTTCCACAAGGAAGTAAGTTGCTTTCGATTACCCAACACCGAGGCAAGGAAAAAAAAGCTATTGAAGAAGCTGGGATTAAAGTAGCTCCATACAAATTAGTGAATTCAAAAGAAGATTTAATAACAGCAGTAAGCATATTAGGTTTACCTGCAGTGTTAAAAACATGTAGAGGTGGGTACGATGGCAAAGGCCAAGTCGTAATCAAATCTCTAGAAGATGTAGAGAAAAGTTATCAAGAGTTAGCTTGTCATGGTGAATTGGTATTAGAGAAATGGGTTACTTTTGAAAAAGAACTCTCGGTAATTGTTACGAGAAATCCTGCAGGTGAAGCCAAAACGTTTCCTCTAGCTGAAAACATTCATCAAAATAACATTCTACACATGTCAATTGTTCCTGCAAGGGTTGCAACGGAGGTCGCGGTGACAGCCCGTGAAGTTGCCCTACATTTAGCAAACTCTTTTCAATTAGTAGGAACCCTTGCAGTTGAAATGTTTTTAAATATAGACGGAGAAATTTATGTCAATGAAGTTGCTCCAAGACCCCATAACTCTGGACATTATACAATTAATGCTTGTGAGACATCTCAGTTTGATCAACATATTCGAGCGGTTTGTAATTGGCCGCTTGGGAATACCGATTTACTAAAGCCTACTGTAATGGTTAATATATTAGGTGAACACTTATCCAAAGTGATTGAAAATATTCAACAGCTTTCCGATTGCCACTTACATTTGTACGGCAAAGCAGAGGCAAAAACGGGAAGAAAGATGGGTCACTTGACGGTCCTAGGAAACACAGTTGAAGAAGCACTTGAAATAGTTAGTTCACTACAAATTTGGAACGAAGAAAAAATGGAGGTTAACACATGATTGAACGTTACACAAGACCAGAGATGGGCGCAATTTGGACAGAGGAAAACCGCTTTAAAGCATGGCTAGAAGTAGAGATTGTTGCATGTGAAGCATGGGCTGAGCTAGGCGATATTCCTAAAGAAGATGTAGCAAAAATTAGAGAAAATGCTTCTTTTGATATAAAGCGTATTCTAGAAATTGAACAAGAAACAAGACATGATGTTGTAGCTTTTACTAGAGCCGTCTCTGAAACCCTGGGTGCTGAACGAAAATGGGTTCATTACGGTTTAACATCAACGGATGTCGTTGATACAGCATTATCATACTTACTTAAGCAAGCAAATGAAATTTTAGTTAAAGACATTGAGAATTTTATTGAAATCTTAAAAAACAAAGCAATTGAACATAAAGATACTGTGATGATGGGTCGAACACATGGTGTTCATGCTGAACCTACAACATTTGGATTAAAGGTAGCTTTATGGTATGAAGAAATGAAACGTAATTTAGAGAGATTTAAGCAAGCAGCTGAAAGTGTAAGAGTTGGGAAGATTTCAGGGGCAGTTGGAACTTACGCAAATATTGACCCGTTCGTAGAACAATTTGTTTGCGAGAATTTAGGCTTAGAACGCGCTTCGATCTCAACGCAAACATTACAACGTGATCGTCATGCTCATTATATCGGTACATTAGCGCTAATCGGTGCTTCGATTGAGAAAATTGCAGTTGAAATTCGTGGGCTTCAAAAAAGTGAAACTCGTGAAGTTGAAGAATTTTTCGCTAAAGGTCAAAAAGGTTCATCAGCAATGCCTCATAAACGTAATCCGATCGGATCAGAAAATATGACTGGTCTTGCTCGTGTTCTTCGTGGACATATGGTAACAGCATACGAGAATGTAGCGTTATGGCATGAAAGAGATATCTCTCATTCATCAGCAGAACGAATTATCATTCCTGATGCAACAATCGCTTTAAACTACATGTTGAACCGTTTCGGTAATATCGTGAAAAACTTAACGGTCTTCCCAGAAAATATGAAGCGCAACATGACAAGAACTTATGGTTTGATTTATTCACAACGCGTTCTTCTT
This sequence comes from Anaerobacillus isosaccharinicus, assembly GCF_001866075.3. GTDB lineage: Bacteria > Bacillota > Bacilli > Bacillales > Anaerobacillaceae > Anaerobacillus > Anaerobacillus isosaccharinicus. The sequence goes on from NZ_CP063356.1 coordinate 1,956,107, forward strand.
TCTCTTATTGATAAAGGAATGGCTCGAGAAGAAGCTTATGATCTTGTTCAACCAAAAGCAATGGAAGCTTGGGAACGCGGCGTTCAATTCCAAGAGTTAGTAGAAGCTGATCAACAAATCACATCATTGCTAAGTGCAGAAGAAATTAACGATTGCTTCGACTACAACCACCATTTAAAACATGTAGACACAATTTTTGAAAGACTTGGACTTAAGTAGTGTAGAGTTCAGCGTTTAGAGTGTAGAGTTGGCTTTGGTCTGGCTTCGCAGCATTCCTAAAACAACTCTTCACTTTACACTCTACACTTTAAACTGAATTTGGAGGGCGAACTGTGGAAAAGAATGAGCTTTTATACGAAGGTAAAGCTAAGAGAATTTATTTGACTGAGAAACCCGATGTTTTATGGGTGGAATATAAGGACGATGCTACTGCTTTTAACGGTGAGAAGAAGGATAAGATTGCTGGTAAATCAAGATTAAATAACTTGATAACTTCGCAAATTTTTGAAGCGTTAAAAGAAGCTGGGATTAACAATCACTTTATTGAAAAGCTTTCTGATACTGAGCAACTTGTTCAAAAAGTGACAATTGTTCCTATTGAGGTTGTTGTCCGTAATGTTACGGCTGGAAGTCTTGCAAACCGCTTAGGTATGGAAGAAGGTATTCAGCTTGAAGCCCCTATCATTGAATTTTACTATAAAGATGACGCCCTCGGTGATCCGCTTATTAATGAAGATCACATTCGCCTTTTAAAAATTGCAACGCCAGAACAGTTACACGTTATTCGTGGTATTGCTTTACGTGTTAATGAGTTTTTACTAAACCTATTCAAAGAAGTAAATGTTAGATTAGTTGATTTTAAGCTTGAATTTGGTGTTAATCATGAAGGAGAAATCCTTTTAGCAGATGAAATTTCCCCTGACACATGTAGATTATGGGATATTCATACGAATCAAAAGTTCGATAAAGATTTATTCCGTCGTAATCTTGGTAGTTTAACAGAAGGATATGAAGAGATTTTAACTAGACTAGGAGGATCATCATGTACAAAGTAAAGGTATATATCACATTAAGAGAAAGCGTTCTTGACCCACAAGGAAGCGCAGTTCAATCATCACTTCACGCATTAACATATAACGAAGTACAAGAAGTACGAATCGGTAAATATATGGAACTAACATTAGCAAAAAATGAAAAAGATGTTGAATTACGAGTGAAAGAGATGTGTGAAAAGCTTTTAGCAAATACAGTTATTGAAGATTACCGTTACGAAATCGAGGAGGTAGTTCCTTCATGAGATTTGCTTGCATCGTCTTTCCAGGGTCCAATTGTGATGTAGATATGTATCATGCTATCCGTGATGAGCTTGGAGAAGAAGTTGAATACGTTTGGCATACTGAAACAAATTTAGATAGTTATGATGGAATTCTTTTACCAGGAGGTTTCTCTTACGGAGACTATCTTCGCTGTGGTGCTATTGCTAGATTTTCAAATGTCATGGAGGCAGTAAAAAAAGCAGCCCAAGAAGGCAAGCCAGTTCTTGGTGTTTGTAACGGATTTCAAGTTCTTCTCGAAGCTGGGCTTCTCCCAGGCGCAATGCGTCGTAACACGAATTTAAAATTTATATGCCGCCCTGTCACATTAATCGTTGAAAATAATGAAACAATGTTTACGACAGGCTATGATCCAAAACAAGAGATTACGATCCCTGTTGCTCACGGTGAAGGGAATTATTATTGTGACGAGGAAACGTTAAAAAAGCTTGAAGCAAATAAGCAAATCGTTTTCAAATATAAAAATAATCCTAATGGTTCAATTATTGATATTGCCGGAATTACAAACGAACAAGGGAATGTACTTGGCATGATGCCACACCCTGAGCGTGCTGTTGATGAACTTCTTGGCAGTAAAGATGGATTACTGTTATTCAAGTCAATTTTACGAAACTGGAGGGAAGCACATGTCCTTACTTCTTAAAGAACCAACCGCAGAAATGATTAAAGAAAAAGGCCTCTATAGAGACATGGGCTTAAGTGATGACGAGTTTCAATTAGTTGAAAATATCCTTGGTCGGCTACCGAATTGGACAGAAACAGGATTGTTTTCTGTTATGTGGAGCGAGCATTGTTCGTATAAAAATTCAAAAGTATTACTGAAAAAGTTCCCAATTACTGGCGAACGAGTTCTTCAAGGTCCAGGAGAAGGTGCTGGGATCATCGATATAAATGACGAGCAAGCTGTTGTATTCAAAATTGAAAGCCATAACCATCCTTCAGCCATTGAGCCTTATCAAGGTGCAGCAACGGGTGTAGGTGGAATTATTCGTGATATTTTCTCGATGGGGGCACGTCCAATTGCGTTATTAAATTCATTACGCTTTGGTGAGCTTCAGTCTCCGAAAGTAAAGTATTTGTTTGAAGAAGTAGTAGCAGGTATAGCAGGTTATGGTAACTGTATTGGTATTCCGACTGTTGGTGGGGAAATTCAATTTGACCCTTGCTATGAGGGGAACCCACTAGTAAATGCAATGTGTGTTGGGTTAATTAATCATAAAGATATCCAAAAAGGTCAAGCAAAAGGTGTCGGCAACTCGGTCATGTACGTTGGTGCTAGCACTGGTCGTGATGGAATCCATGGTGCGACGTTTGCATCAGAAGAATTAGATGAAGACTCAGATGCTAAGCGTCCAGCAGTTCAAGTAGGAGATCCATTTATGGAAAAATTACTTCTTGAAGCTTGTCTTGAGTTAATTAAGTCAGATGCACTTGTTGGAATTCAAGATATGGGTGCAGCAGGCCTTACATCATCATCTGCAGAAATGGCTAGTAAAGCTGGCTCTGGAATTGAAATGAATTTAGATGAAGTACCACAACGTGAATTAGGAATGACTCCATATGAGATGATGCTATCAGAATCACAAGAACGGATGTTAATCGTTGTTAAAAAGGGACGCGAAGACGAAATCAAAGCAATCTTTGACCGTTGGGGCTTATTATCAAAAGTGGTTGGTACTGTAACTGACGACAAAATGCTTCGTCTTATGTTTAAAGGTGAAGTAGCGGCAGAAGTTCCTGTTGATGCTTTAGCAGAAGATGCGCCTGTTTACCACAAGCCTTCTCGTGAACCTGAGTATTTTGCTAAGTTCCAAGCACAAGAAGTAGTTGTCCCACAAGTAAATGACGTTAAAGAAACGTTATTAAGCTTACTAGGGCAGCCGACAATCGCTAGTAAAGAATGGGTTTACAATCAATATGATTATATGGTTCGTACAAATACAGTTGTTTGTCCAGGTTCAGATGCAGCAGTACTTCGTATCCGTGATACGAATAAGGCTCTTGCGATGACAACAGATTGTAATTCACGTTACCTTTATTTAGATCCAGAAACGGGCGGAAAAATTGCCGTTGCTGAAGCAGCAAGAAATCTAGTTTGCTCTGGAGCGCAACCACTTGGTTTAACAGATTGTTTAAACTATGGTAACCCAGAAAAACCTGAGATTTTCTGGCAACTTGAAAAATCGACGGATGGCTTAAGTGAAGCATGTCGAGTTCTTGAAACACCAGTCATTGGTGGGAACGTATCTCTTTATAATGAAAGAAGTGGCGTAGCTGTTTATCCTACACCAGTCATTGGTATGGTAGGTTTGATTGAAGATTTAGCGTATATTACGACACAAGACTTCAAAAATCCAGGTGATCTGATTTATTTAATTGGTGAGACAAAGCCTGAATTTGGTGGAAGTGAGTTGCAAAAGCTTGTTAATGGCGAGATTTCAGGTAAATCTCCAAGTATAGATTTAAATGTAGAGAAGAAATTACAAGAACAATTATTAACAGCCATTCGTGCAGGACTTGTTGCATCAGCGCATGATGTTGCTGAAGGTGGATTTGCTGTAGCGGTTGCTGAATGTATGATGGATGGAAAGGTAGGAGCAAAAGTAAGCATAAGAGGTGAGGCTGTTACAGCTTTATTTGCTGAAAGTCAGAGTCGTTTTATCGTTTCTGTTCCTTCCGATAAGAAAGCAGAATTTGAAAAGTCAGTGGATGCAGCTTGCATTGGTGAAGTTATCAAAGAAGCAGAGCTTACAATTGTAAATGAAAGTGGTGAGCCTGTTATTCAAGTCGAGTCTACAAAGTTGCAAGAAGCTTGGAGAGGAGCTATTCCATGTTTGCTGAAATAAAAGGCCTAAATGAAGAGTGTGGTGTATTTGGAGTATGGGGTCATCCAGACGCAGCTCAAATTACTTACTACGGATTACACAGTCTACAACATCGCGGTCAAGAAGGAACTGGAATTGTTGTTTCTGATGGAGAGACATTAAGAATTCACAAAGGCCTCGGCCTTGTAGCAGAAGTTTTCTCAAAAGGCGAAATAGAAACATTACATGGTAAAGGTGCAATTGGTCACGTCCGCTACTCTACAGCTGGTGGCGGAGGACTTGCCAATACTCAACCTTTATTATTTAACTCACAAACAGGTAGCTTAGCGTTAGCGCATAATGGGAACCTAGTCAACGCTAATAGTTTGAAGCTTGATTTAGAAAGTCAAGGTAGTATTTTTCATACTACATCTGACACTGAAGTGTTAGCTCACTTAATTAGGAAAAGTAGTGAATTACCAATTGAAGAACGTGTCAAACATGCTTTAACACAAGTTAAGGGTGCCTTTGCTTTTATGGTAATGACAGAAAATAAACTAATGGTAGCCCTTGATCCAAATGGGCTACGTCCCCTTTCCATCGGTAGGTTAGGAGAGGCATATGTGATTGCATCAGAAACATGTGCCTTTGACGTAGTAGGAGCTAAGTTTGAAAGAGAAGTTGTTCCTGGAGAACTAATTATTATCGATGATGAGGGACTTCGTTCTGAGCGATTTAGTGAGCCGATCCACCGTTCGATTTGTAGTATGGAATATATTTATTTTGCTAGACCAGATAGTAATGTGGACGAAATCAATGTCCATACTGCAAGAAAAAGTCTTGGAAAACAACTTGCCATCGAGTTTCCAGTGGTAGCAGATGTTGTTACTGGTGTTCCTGATTCAAGTATTTCAGCAGCGATCGGTTATGCTGAACAATCAGGCATTCCATATGAGTTAGGGTTAATTAAAAACCGATATGTTGGTCGGACGTTTATCCAACCTTCCCAAGAACTAAGGGAACAAGGGGTAAAAATGAAGCTTTCAGCAGTCCGTGGTGTTGTTGAAGGAAAACGAGTAGTTATGATCGATGATTCCATCGTTCGGGGGACAACGAGTAGACGTATTGTTCAACTATTACGAGATGCAGGGGCAAAAGAAGTTCATGTTCGCATTAGTGCACCACCGATTACTAACCCATGTTATTACGGAATTGATACCTCTTCAACAGCAGAACTAATTGCAGCGACAAAAAGTGTTGAAGAGATAAGACAGGAAATCGGGGCAGATACTTTAGCTTTCATTAGTGTTGAAGGACTACTTTTGGGTGTGGGTAGAAAAACAGACCACACAAACAACGGTCAATGCCTCGCTTGTTTTACAGGAAAATACCCAACGCAACTCCATGATCTAGAAACAAAAGAAGGAATAACGGTTGATAAATGTTAGTCAAAAGAAAATTTAGAATTCAGAATGTAGAATGTAGAATTATTGTGGGTTGAGCTTCGAAGCACTTCTTACTACAATTTTACATTTTACATTCTACATCCTACATTTTAAATTGGAGGTTATTATGTCTGGTGCATATAAACGAGCGGGAGTAGATATTGAGGCTGGTTATGAAGCTGTTGAACGGATGAAAAAGCATGTGAAGAGGACTATGCGTCCAGAAGTATTAGGTGGATTAGGATCATTTGGAGCAATGTTTGATTTATCGAGTTTTACTCACCTAAAGGAACCTGTTCTAGTGTCAGGTACCGATGGTGTAGGAACGAAATTAATGCTTGCTTTCATGCTTGATAAGCACGATACGATTGGAATTGATGCGGTCGCGATGTGTGTCAACGATATTGTTGTCCAAGGAGCAGAACCGCTTTACTTTTTAGATTACATTGCCTGTGGTAAAGCTGATCCTGCCAAAATTGAAGCAATCGTAAAAGGGATTGCGGATGGATGTGAGCAAGCTGGATGCGCTCTTATCGGTGGTGAAACAGCCGAAATGCCAGGTTTATATGACGGTGAAGAATATGACCTTGCTGGTTTTTCTGTAGGAATTGTTGAAAAGTCCAAGCTTTTAACTGGGGATAAAATTGCTGAAGGTGACGTAATTGTAGGGCTTTCCTCTAACGGCCTTCATAGTAATGGCTTTTCATTAGTTCGAAAAGTCTTATTGGAAGAATCAAAGCTAGATTTAAATGAGGTTTATGGAAATCTAGACAAAACCCTAGGTGAAGAACTATTGACACCTACCCGAATATACGTGAAGCCCATCCTAGAAGTGTTAAAACAATATCCGATTAAAGGTCTATCTCACATTACGGGTGGTGGATTTTATGAGAATATTCCACGCTCATTACCAGCTGGTTTACAAGCAGAGATTGATTTTGGTTCTTGGCCAATCCAGCCAATTTTTGACCTGTTAAGAGAAAAAGGCCAGTTATCGTATCAGGACATGTTCTCTACTTTTAATATGGGAATTGGTATGGTACTTATTTTATCCAGTGATGAAGCAGTTGCAACAATAAAGGAGTTAGAAAGACTAGGAGAGAAAGCGTTTATCCTTGGTCGAGTAAGTATTGGGGAAGGTGTCCATATAGGAGGTCTTTCTGAATGAGAAAGTTAGCGGTTTTTGCTTCTGGGAGTGGTACTAACTTTCAAGCAATTCTAGATGCAATCGAAAAAGGCAAACTAAATGCTGAAGTTGCCCTCCTTGTTTGTGATAAGCCAAATGCCTTTGCAATTGAACGGGCTAAAAAACATAACATTGAAGTCTTTCAATTTATCCCGAAAAACTTTGAAAATAAACAAGCCTTTGAAAAGGTTATTTTACAACAATTACAAGACTTAAATGTAGAATGGATTTTTTTGGCGGGTTATATGAGGTTAATTGGTGAAACGTTACTTGAAGCATATGAAGGTAGAATTGTGAACATTCACCCATCATTATTGCCTTCGTTTCCAGGTAAAGATGCTATTGAACAGGCTTACGAGGCAAAGGTAAAAGTATCTGGTGTAACGATCCACTTTGTTGATGCGGGAATGGATACAGGTCCGATTATTGCTCAAGCGCCAATTTATATCGAAGCAAGCGACACATTAGAAGACGTACGAACGAAGATTCAAGAAGTTGAGCATCGCTTATATCCAGAGGTAATAGATAAACTACTTAATGAAGTTGAAAGAGAGGTTTAACAAACATATGAATCGTGCCCTTATTAGTGTTTCAAACAAAGATGGAATTGTTCCTTTTGCTACTCAATTAGTTGAACTTGGTGTAGAAATTGTTTCAACAGGAGGAACAAAGAAGGCGCTGCAGGAAGCTGGTGTTCCTGTAATTGGTATTTCTGAAGTTACGGGGTTTCCAGAGATTTTAGATGGACGTGTAAAAACGCTTCATCCAAATATTCACGGTGGCTTACTAGCGATGCGTGAAAGTGAAGATCACCTTGCTCAGTTAAACGAGCACAATATCCAACCAATTGATCTAGTAGTTGTTAATCTTTACCCATTTCAACAAACGATTGCAAAGCAAGATGTAACATTTGCTGATGCCATTGAAAATATTGATATTGGCGGTCCTAGTATGCTTCGTGCTGCTGCGAAAAACCATAAGCACGTGACCGTTGTTGTTGATCCACTGGATTATGAAACAGTTATTAGTCAGTTAAAAACAGATGGTTCGGTTAACGGCGAAACTCGTGGGCGCTTAGCTGCCAAAGTATTCCGCCATACAGCTTCCTATGATGCTGTTATTGCAGAATATCTAACAAATGAAGTGAAAGAAGAATCGCCAGAAACAGTAACAGTGACTTTTGAGAAAAAACAAGATTTACGCTACGGAGAAAACCCTCATCAAAAAGCAGCGTTCTATAAAAAACCTCTAGGTGCAGAAAGTTCGATCGCAAGTGGTACCCAATTACATGGGAAAGAACTTTCATACAACAATATTAATGATGCTGACGCAGCACTTGCTCTTGTCAAAGAATTTACCGAGCCTGCAGTTGTGGCAATTAAACATATGAATCCTTGCGGAGTAGGCGTTGGTCAAACGATTGAACAAGCTTATGACAAAGCATATGCTGCTGACCCTGTTTCAATTTTTGGTGGCATTGTGGCACTTAATAAAGAAGTCGATGCGGCTACCGCACTAAAAATGAAAGAAGTATTTTTAGAAATTATTATTGCACCATCATTTTCAGCAGAGGCCTTAGAGATTTTAACATCGAAGAAAAACTTACGTCTGTTAACAGTTCCGTTCACATCAGAAGCTAAAGTTGAAAAACGTTTAGTGTCCATTCATGGAGGTCTCCTAATTCAAGACGAAGACTCATATGGCCTTGAACAAGCAAATGTTACAGTGGCTACAAAGCGTGAACCAACAGAGGAAGAGTGGGCAGCACTTAAGATGGCTTGGAAAGTCGTCAAACATGTTAAATCAAATGCAATTGTTTTAGTGAAAGATGATATGACAGTTGGTGTTGGTGCTGGGCAAATGAACCGTGTTGGCTCTGCCAAAATTGCTATTGAACAAGCTGGAGAAAATGTTGTTGGCGCTTGTATGGGCTCAGACGCATTCTTCCCAATGAATGATACAGTAGAATTAGCAGGAAAAGCTGGTGTAACAGCAATTATCCAACCAGGTGGCTCAATCCGTGACGAAGATTCAATCAAAAAAGCCGATGAACTAGGAATTGCCATGGTCATGACAGGAGTAAGGCATTTTAAACACTAAATGTAAAATGTAGAATTCAGAATGTAGAATTATTGATGGTCTAGCTTCGAAGCCTTGCTAATCCATTTTACATTCTACATTTTGCATTCTGCATTAAAAAAGGGGGAACGGTTTTGAAGGTTTTAGTTATCGGTAGTGGTGGACGTGAGCATGCAATTGCATGGAAATGTGCTCAAAGTAAAAAGGTTGAACAAGTTTTTGTTGCTCCTGGAAATGATGGAATGGTTGATGTTGCAAAACTCGTTCCTATTTCTGAAGGTGACAATGCTGAACTTATTCTATTTGCAAAACAAGAAAAAATTGATTTAACTATCGTAGGCCCTGAAGTACCATTACTTAATGGGCTAGTTAATGATTTCCAAAATAATGGCTTACTTGTATTCGGTCCAAGGAAAGAAGCTGCTCTTATTGAAGGAAGTAAATCTTTTGCCAAAGAAATAATGAAAAAATACCAAATCCCGACTGGTTTTTTTGAAACATTTACGACATTTGAAGAGGCAAAAGCTTATGTACAAGAAAAAGGAGCTCCAATTGTCATCAAAGCCGATGGACTTGCGGCCGGTAAGGGTGTAGTTGTTGCTATGACAGAGGAAGAAGCGATTGCCGCCCTTGATCAAATGCTTCAAAAAGGTGCTTTTGGTGACGCTGGCAAGAAAGTTGTCATTGAAGAATATTTAGCTGGGGAAGAGCTATCTTTAATGGCGTTTGTTAATGATGAAGTCGTTGTCCCGATGGTAGGTGCTCAAGATCATAAGCGTGTTTTCGATGGAGATGAAGGCCCAAATACAGGTGGAATGGGTGCTTACTCACCAGTTCCCCAGTTTAGCCAACGAGATGTTGAGGAAGCGGTTGAGAAAGTCCTAGTACCGATGGCGAAAGCGATGAAGCAAGAAGGAAGAACATTTACAGGAATTCTTTATGCAGGACTAATGATGACAGCTACTGGTGCAAAGGTCATTGAATTTAATGCTCGTTTTGGTGACCCTGAAACGCAAGTTGTTCTACCTCGCTTAGAAAATGATTTAGTCGATGTTTTGCTAGAGCTTTTAAAAGGGGAAAATGTAGAATTAACATGGTCAAGTAATGCAGTTGTCGGTGTCGTTCTAGCATCTAAAGGTTATCCAGGCAGCTATGAAAAAGGTAAAAAATTCTCTGGTTTAGAGGATGTAACAGATCGCACGTTAATTTTCCATGCAGGCTCAAAAAAAGAAAATGGCGACTTTGTTACTAATGGTGGAAGAGTTTTATTGCTAGCACACGAAGCTAAAAGTTTACTTGAAGCACAAAAAGCTGTTTATAGTGAAATAGTAAAAATTAAGTCAGAAGCACTGTTTTATCGTACTGACATCGGTAGTAAAGCAATTTTGCAAATGCAAAAAAACTAAGGTCTTTTTCCTTTTTTTCTTCTTGTATAAAAATAGACAAAGGCTACAACACAGCCAATTAATAAAGCATAAACAAACAAACTATCTAGCGCAAACTCAAACATAATCTGTACACTCCTTTATTCGTAAAGATAATGCTGACTCACCTCGAGTCAGCATCTTTTCTTCAAAAATATAAATCGATAAACTTCGAAGCATCACCTTCATTAACTCTACACTCTACACTCTAAACTCTAAACTAACTCGGATTTACCAACTCATCATATTGCTTCATATCGTCATCATCATTTCCGTTTGTCATAACTTCCATTCTTTCTTCAAAAAGGTATGTTAATGGGCAGAAACGAGTTATCCCTTCAGCAACCTTCATTGCCGCCATCATAACGACAACTATTGGTGTAGTACTATATGGGCGTTTTATAAGCTTAGAGGTACCCCAAGCTAATAAAGTAAATCCACATGTCAGTCTAATAAATGCGTTAATTAAGCCAATATTAGGTTTAATTCTTTTCATTTGTCTTCACGACTCCTTTTTACTTTCATTATTTTAAAAATGTCAAAAAACTTTAATGTGTTAAATGAACAAAATATGTTACGATAGTGAAAACACATTTAATTCAAAAAATTGTATTTTAAAATAAAAAATAAACCATAAATTAGAATTGGGTGATATAAATGGCACAAAGGTTTGAGCGCTGGACTAAAAAGAAAATTCGTTTGCAGCTTCAAATCCTTCGCGGAGAGGTTGCGCCCACAATATGCTTGAAAAATGCAACCTACTTAAATAGTGTGCGAAAAAAATGGTTACAAGCGAATATTTGGATCTATGAAGATCGAATTATTTATGTTGGTAAAGAAATGCCTTTGAAAGCAGATACAACCGAAATAATTGATTGTTCAGATCAATTTTTAGTACCTGGTTATATAGAGCATCATGCTCACCCGTTTCAGTTATATAATCCCCATACACTTGCTGAATATGCATCAGTTCTGGGGACAACGACACTCATAAATGATAACATGGTCTGGTTTTTAAATACGGATAAAAAGAAAGCGCTTACACTAATTGAAGACCTGGATAAGCTACCTACATCCATGTTTTGGTGGTGCAGATATGATGCACAAACGGAGTTATTAGAGGAAGAAAGTATTTTTTCTTATTCAAATATGAAAGAATGGCTTGAACATCCCCTTGTCGTACAAGGTGGTGAGCTAACAGCATGGCCTAAGGTTTTAAATGGTGATGATAGCATGCTTCACTGGATGCAAGAAACAAAAAAACTTTCCAAACCAATCGAAGGTCATTTACCTGGTGCTTCGGAACGAACTTTAACTCAAATGGCTTTACTAGGTGTTAGTTGTGACCATGAGGCGATGACGGGCGAAGAAGTGCTAATGCGACTAGATTTGGGCTACACAACGTCACTCCGAAATTCTTCCATTCGTCCAGACCTTTCCAAGTTATTTGACGAGTTATTGGAACTTGGTTTAGATGATTTTAGTCGTTTGATGATGACAACGGATGGTTCTACTCCAAGTTTTTATGAACAAGGGTTTATGGAAGTGCTAATATCCATTGCGATTGATAAAGGGATTTCAGAAGTAGATGCTTATGCCATGGCAACTTACAATGTTGCTCGCCATTACCGTATGGATGATTGTATAGGGATGATTGCGCCAGGAAGAATTGCTCACATAAATATTTTAGAGAAAAAAACTAATCCCCGTCCTATTTCTGTCTTGGCCAAAGGTATGTGGGTAAAAAAAGATGGTGTTGACTGTTATCCAGCTATAAACTTTCCCTGGAATGATTATGGTATTGCTCCTTTGAGTTTGGATTGGGAATTAACGAGTAATGATATGCATTTTTCGATGCCTCTTGGTGTGGAAATGGTCAATGCAGTTATTTTGAAACCGTATCGCATCTCATTTGATGTTACTCAAGATGAGATAGCAGCTGAAAGTGACGAAAGCTTCTTCATGATGATTGACAAAAATGGCCGGTGGATTATTAATACGGTTGTTAAAAGATTTGCAAAGGCGTTATCTGGGTTTGCTTGTTCGTATTCCAATACGGGTGACATCATTATTATTGGGAAAAATAAGAATGATATGTTACTAGCTTTTCAGGAACTGAAAAAGCAACAAGGTGGAATCGTCTTAATTGAAAATGGAGAAGTCATTATAAGTATCAAGTTAGATTTATATGGATTAATGTCGACGAAAAAAATGGAGATTATAATAGAAGAGGAAAAGCAGCTAGTCAATGCATTGAAGAAAAGGGGCTACCCTTTTGAAGATCCAATTTATAGTTTATTATTTTTTGCGTCTACACACTTACCATACGTTCGAGTTACTCAAAGAGGGATTTTCGATGTTAAGAAGAAAACTGTACTCTTTCCTTCTATTATGCGTTAAACTATAAAAGGAAGCAGCTAAGTAAAGGATGGTAGAGAATGAAAAGGCTTACTTTAGGATTTATTTTTTTACTATTGATCATTTTAGTAGTGGCTTGTACCAAGGAAGAAAAGACCGTAGTGCCAGAGGAACCTGCTGAGGTTGAAGTAGAGGTAGAGGAACCAGAGCCAGAAGAGAAAAAAGAAGTGTTTCTTAACACTTTCCCGCTAACTGGCATGGGTACAAATGATGAAGTTTCTCATCGTGCTTTTGGGGTCATGATTGAAAATACACGATCTGCAAGACCACAATCAGGTATATACCAAGCGGATTTGGTGTATGAAGTTCTGTCGGAGGCTACAATTACTCGTTTACTCGCGTTTTTCCATAGTGAAAAACCGGAAATCATTGGGCCAGTTCGAAGTGCTCGTGATTATTATATTAATTTAAATAACGGCTATAATGGAATATATGTATCTGCTGGCGGAAGTCCACAAGCTTTTGCTATGTTTCAAAGAGGACAAGTTGATTATATTAGTGGCTTAGATTACGATGGTCGGTTTTTTTACCGCTCAAAAGATAGAAGAGCCCCTCATAATATGTATACAAACTATGAGAACTTAATAAAAGCTGCAGAACATGCAAAACGATCATTAACCGTACAGGTACCTTCACTTCCGTTTTTAGATGAAGACACTGTGATTAGTGGTGATAATGCTCTAGAAATAAGCATTAATTATGGCAGCAGTGCCAATAATGTTGTCTATCAGTTTGACAAAGAACAAAAAAAATATAGTCGTATTGTTGGCGGAGAACAGAGCTTAGATCTCGAAACAAAAACACCAGTGTTAATTGACAATATTTTTGTTGTTGAAATGAGTCATCGTGTCATTGATGATGTTGGAAGAAGAGCGATAGATATTACTTCTGGTGGAGAGGGTTTACTTATCCAAAATGGCGTCTATCAAACTGTTCAATGGCAAAATGTAGATGGTCAAATCCTGCCAGTAAAAAATGGGGAAGCGCTTGGTTTCCTTAGAGGTAAAACTTGGATTAATGTTGTTCCTAATCTAGATGCAAATGTAGGAATCAATTAAATAAAAACACAACATGAAAGGATGAAGTAGTGTGCAAATTGATAAATTAAGAGGTAAAGAACTAGATCAATTATTTTTATCTATTTTAAGTTTGAATAATTTAGAAGAGTGCTATCAATTTTTCGATGACCTTTGTACAATTAATGAAATTCAATCATTAGCACAACGTCTAGAAGTTGCGCGCATGCTTCGCGAAGGTTTTACATACCAAAAAATCGAAGCTGAAACTGGTGCAAGTACAGCAACGATTTCTCGAGTTAAGCGTTGTTTAAACTATGGAAATGATGGCTATGAAATGACCCTAGAACGCGTAAAAGAAGGAAAATTAGCGAAAGACAGTGTAACTGATAAGTAAGATAAAAAGTAAGGCTAGCTTATATGACCTTTGAAAAGGTTATTATAGGCTAGCCTTTTTTATCTGAAAAATCCGCTAAACATTTTAAACATAGGACCCATTTGGCCAACAAGGCCTAATGTAGACTGAACTCCGTTTCCAATTTTATTAAAATCAAGTTTTCCGTTTTGATCTCTAATTAGGGAGTGAGGAAATTGAGTTGGGAATTGTTGCTTGGTTTGCCCTGGATTTTGCCCTTGTTGTGGTGCTTGTGACTGAAAAAAACTATTACTGAATGGATTTTCCTCTTGAACGGACTGATTTTCATAATTGAATGGGAACGTATTGATGCCGCCGCCCATCAGATTTTGCATCAACATGTTAAATGGGAATGAATTACCTCCCATCGGGTTTTGTTGCATCATATTTGTTGGGTTACTAGCTCCACCCATCATCGGGTTTTGCTTCATCATATTAAACGGCAATGAATTACTTTCTATTGGGTTTTGTTGCGCCATATTAGTTGGGTTGTTAGGTCCACCCATCATTGGATGTTGTTTCATCATATTAAATGGGAAAGATTGACCACCACTTGCCATTGGATGTTTCATCATTTGGCTATGAAGTTCGAATGGATTGAAACCCATTTGATTACCTTTAGACATAGCCGAAAATGGAGCCATCATACTTTTAAATGGAAACATATTGCCCTCCTTTTGTTCCTTTTTATCATGCGCGTGCCAATGTGACTTATAGATACCACAATTAGTGTATGAATAGAAACCCAAATTGCTAGGGTGTTTGCCCTAGCAATAGTAATTGCAGGATAGTTCCCTTTCTTCGATTTACTTTTAAATGTGTGCGAACATTTTTATTAGTGATTTGACTAGTCGAAGGGATTAATAAAAAGGTAGCCTATTTTTAAATTCGGGGGAAAACAGTAGCATATGCACAGTCAAATGTGTGGTTGTTTCAATACTATAGTAGAGAAATAGGACAAAATGGAAGGAGAAAAAGCTATGACTCATTATTATGATCTTTGTTGTAAGTATCGAGGGCAAGTGGTAACGATTTATGAAAAATGTGGAAAAGTTCATGTTGGAAAAATCGTTAATGTCGACCACCAATTCGTTTATATTGAGCCAGTATCTGGTGGAGTTGCTGGATACGGTTGGGGATTAGGTTGGGGCTGGGGCTTTCGACCATTCTTCCCAATAGCTCTAGCTGCTATCGGTGGTTTGGCGTTGGGTGCATCATTGTTCTGGATTTAAAAAGAAAGGTGAAGGCTGGATGTTCCAGCTTTCATCTTTTTTACATAATGTAAAATGCATTTTACTACTTTTAAACGATGACCAGGCACATATCAATTTTTCCTTCATAAACTATGAAATGAAAAAGGAGGTGGGCATAAGGTGATGAATAAATTTTTCCCAATGAATAATGGTGGAGGTATGGGAGGCAATGGGAATTGGAAAAAATCATTACCAAATTTTTTAGGCGAAGACTTTTTTTCTGATTTTCAAAATTTAATTTTTGATAATAACGGTCCAAAGCTTAATATTTATGAGAATGGTAATGAGCTTCTATGTATCTTTGCTTTACCAGGCCTAAAGCTTGAAGAGGTAGATATTTATGCATATGAAAAAACTCTAGAAGTTAGAGGTACACTTCACGTTGATTATAACGGTTTTCGTTTAATTCAAGAGGAAATTACCCAAGGACAATTTAAACGAACTGTTGAATTACCATATCCAGTTAGAGATGATAAAGTTGATGCATCGTACCAACGGGGTGTCTTAATTATTCATTTACATCGCTTAATAAGGTCGACACCGGTAAAAAAGAAAGTAAATATTCAAAACTTAGACGATGAGTAAAGGGAGCTGTGGAGTACAGCTTCTTTTTTTAGAAAGGTGAATATTAAAAGGGTCTTTATGGTTGATGTATACGCTTATGAAAAATTGGGCTAGTTCCACGAAAAAAGGCTTTTTTTATTAGGCATTTATCAAACGCTTCCTGAATATAATTGTGTTAGTATGTGCTCCTAACTCTACCCAAAATTACAACAAGAAGTACATCTGAAATGAAGAGAAAAGGATGTGATACTTGGTGGGTTTTTTCGATAATCATGGGTTAAGCTTTCGAAAGAAAAAAGCCCTAGAAAGTGACCGGACAACTGACTTGCTAGGAATTGAACAGGCACAGAAAGAAGCAAAAATTCCAGAGATTGAGAATCAGAAGATTTTAAACAGGTCAGTAAAGTATGGTTTAGAAGCCGCTCCATCGATTGGTGATCGAACAATTTCTACATTTACTAGAGAACCGAGACCTGCATATGCAGGAATACCTACATTTTTACGGACACCATTTTTAGAAGATGTTCGTAGGGTTGGGGAATATGATGTTGCATTTATTGGAGTGCCATTTGACATTGGTACAACGTATCGGGCTGGGGCGAGATTTGGTCCTGAGGCAATGCGTCGTATTTCCAAATTGTATACGAGTTACAGTTATGAAAAAGGCGTTGATTTAGCAGAATCACTGAAAATGTGTGATGTTGGTGACGTGTTTACGATTGCCAATATTGAAAAGAGTTTTGATCAAATCTATAAAGCTGTTTCCCACGTTTTTGCTCAAGGCACCTTGCCAGTTATGTTAGGTGGAGACCATGCTATTGGTTATCCGTGTTTACGGGCGATTGCGGAGCATGTTGATGGCAAAGTAGGAATTATTCATATGGACCGCCATTTGGATTTACAGGAAAAAGATATGGATGAACGGATGCACACGACACCTTGGTTCCATGCGACGAACATTCCTAATGCTCCACCATCTAACTTAGTGCAAGTGGGAATTGGTGGCTGGCAAGTACCAAGAGAAGCCGTGCAAAATGTACGGAAGTTCGGTACTACGGCCATTTCTATTGATGACGTAGAAAGATTAGGAATTGAAAAGGTAGCTGAAATTGCCCTTGAGAAAGCATGGTCCGGTGGAGCCAAAGCAGTTTACCTAAGCGTAGATATTGATAGTTTTGATGCTGGGTTTGTTCCAGGTACTGGCTGGCCAGAACCTGGTGGTTTCTTACCGCGGGAAGGCTTGAAGTTTTTAGATATTGTTGCTAGAGAAGGTATCTGTGGGATGGAGTTAGTTGAAGTATCACCTCCTTATGATGTCAGTGACCAAACAGCCTTACTAGGCACTCGGATTATTGCAGACGTATTGGCTGCAATGGTTGACGCCGGAAAACTAGGCAAGAAGTTCTCATAATAAATTTTGTCCATTTGTGCAGTGAACATAAATGTTCACCACAAATGGACATTTTTACAAAAGATGTCCACGGACGGTGTCAGACACCGTCCGTGGACAAAAACCATAAAATGTGTGCCTGAAGTGGACAAACTAAAGAAGGTGAAATGTATGTATGCAATAGATGTTCAAAATGTAACGTATAGTTATCCGGATACTACAACTGCTATTGAAAATATTTCACTTCAAATACCGATTGGTGCAAAAATTGCGTTGCTCGGCCCTAATGGAGCTGGAAAATCGACACTACTTCACCATCTAAATGGATTGAAACTACCTCAAGAAGGATCTATTTCAATTATGGGAATTCCTTTGAACAAAAAAAGTGCGAAAATGATTCGGCAGAAGGTTGGCTTAGTTTTTCAGGATCCTGATGATCAAGTAATCTCAGGAACGGTGTGGGAGGATGTCCAATTTGGACCTAGAAATCTAGGAATGTCAGAAGCTGAGATTGAGGCAGTTTGTAATGTGGCGTTAGGATCAGTAGGGATGTTAGATTTTAAACAAAGAGCACCATATCAGCTTAGCTATGGGCAAAAGAAAAGAGTTGCGATTGCAGGTATTTTAGCAATGACACCGGATATTGTTATTTTAGATGAACCAATGTCTTACCTTGATCCTAAAGGGCAAGACGAGGTTGCAGCTCTTCTTCAAGGACTAAACTTTATGGGGAAGACCATTCTTCTTTCTACCCATGACGTTGATTTTGCAGTCTCATGGGCAGACACTGTTATTATTATGAAGGATGGACGTCTCCTTGCATATGGAGGCCCGGAGTTACTAGTTGATGAGGAGTGGATAAGAAAGGCTGACCTTCACTTACCAAGAATAGCTCGATTATTTCGAATGATACCAAATTTAAATATAGAGAAACTACCGACGAACGAGCAAGAAGCAGCTAGACTATTATTTAAATTACTAAATTATGAAGGAATTAGATTTAATTAAATGTTTAATTAAAATGGCTTACCAGCTAGAGATAGTTATGGTAAGCCATAATCATAATCATAATCCTTCCTTGTAGTACCCATTTTCACAACCTCACTTATTGTGCATTATTATTATTATTATTATTCGCGTTAAAATCATCCATCTCTTCTAAGCTTTCCATAGCCTCTGTATCAATGTCATTGAACTTTATTTCACCTTTTTCCTCTAGTAATTTTTTCAAATTCTCAGCATCTGTCAAGGCAGACAGACCAATATTTAATGTTCCTGATAATTCCTCAACCGTCAGCTCTTGGATTTTATAATTTATAGCCTCAATGTTAATAGGTTTAATATTTTCAACTTTTTCTTTTAATTCCTCATTTTCTTTTTCTACATCTTCAATTTTTTGTTGTAAGTTTTCTAACGCTTGAATTACTCTATGAGCGTATTCTTGATTGAATTGAAATTGGTGGTTATTCTGATAGTTTGCTTGATCCTGCCCATTTTGATTGTTGTTATGCCCATTGCTAGTATCATTGTTTTGTTCGTTGTTGTTTTGAAGTTGACTTGAGTATTGATCGACATATTGGTAACCAGAATTCACATACTGTTGTTCAAGATTTGTTGGAAAATACTGGTTTTGAAACTGACATTGGGATGGGGCGGTACACCCCAAAGAACACTGATAATAATACTGATAAGGCCACTGATAATAGTACATAAAAACTCACCCCTATAATCAATCTCTAAATACTGTATGAAAATTGGGCTCCATTTGTTCATATTTTTTGCAAAAAAAATACACCACTAACTTTCAAGCGATTAGTGGTGTATATCAGGTCGGCCTAGAATTGTTCTTTTCATTTTACGGGATAAGAATTGGAGGTATTCCCATTGGCGGATTAAATTCAATCTGTTCCTCATTTTCTTCACCATTTTCTTCACCGTCTTCTGGCTCTGTTTCTTCATAATTTCCTTTAGGAAACTGGGCACTAGAAGCTCGATTATCAGTAAAAACAGTTTTCCCTATATTTAGAGAACCAATTGTACTAATTGAATTTACTCTAATATTTCTAATATTAATCTGCATTGGGTTCTAGTCCTTTCCTTAAAATTAAATCTGAGCTTGAACTTGGTCTTGCATATCCGGATCATTATAAAGGTTTACATTATTAGCTTGTAATGGAGCGAAGTTGGCATCACCTGGATGGTGGTAACCAACATTCGATTTGATATTACCTTGAAAACCTTTTAAGATCGAATTACCCAAATTGACTGAAGCATTTTCTGAAAGGTTATTTAACCTAATTCCTACAATATTATTCATATGGGTTAATAACATATAAATCCTCCTAGAGGTCCATTAAATTTGAGCCTGAACTTGGTCTTGCACATCTGGATCATTTGTCAAGTTAGCATTGTTAAATTGTAGAGGTGAGAAGTTTGCATCCCCAGGTTGTAAATAACCTACATTTGATTTTAAGTTTCCTTGGAAACCTTTTAAGATGGAGTTACCAAAATTGACTGAGGCATTTGCTGATAAATTATTCATTCTAATACCTACGATGTTATTCATATGAGTTAAAAACATAATTACCTCCTTGAGTTTTAATTAAATCTGAGCCTGAGCTTGGTCCTGAACGTCTGGGTCATTTGTAAGGTTAGCATTATTAAATTGTAGAGGTGAGAAGTTCGCATCACCAGCTTGAGCGTAACCGACATTCATCTTTATATTGGCTTGGTGACCTTTATGAACGACATTACCAAAGTTAATTGAAGCATTAGAAGAAGCACTATTAATTCTTATCCCAAGGATATTGTTCATATGTGTCAACATAAACATCCTCCCATTTTTTGTCCTATACTCTTATCGTATGTTCTAACTAACATGATGACACAGAAAATGCATAACATTTATTGGGGGGATACTAGCCCAAATTTATGACAAAAACCTATTTTTTGAATAGATATATATTGTTATGAAAGAAATTTATTTCAGGAGGTATTTTTACTGTGAGAATTCATATTACAAAAAGGGGAGAATCCCTTTACGATGTAGCTGAAAGATATAAGGTTGATGTAAATGTATTATATGGACAAAATCAACATATCCAAGATCCACATAATCTTCAAGATGGAATGCAATTAACTCTTCCTTCTGTAATCGGACTAGAGGGTGTAATGGGTAATGATTCAGATTGCAAAGGAAATGTTTGTGCGTTCGTGTCAGATGAACCTGTGAAATACAATAAACTTAATATTAAACATTGGCCTTCTCAGGATTACTCTCAACCAATCTATGGGACTCATTATCAAGAAAAGGACTTTTCTCAGGTTGAAATTTATCCACAGTATCCACATTATCCACAGCACCCGCAATCACCAATACCTGTGCAGCAACAACAATACTATCAATATCCACAACCAAACAACTGGAATTATTAGATAGCTTCACTTTTATTTTCAAAAAAGCTAGTTTTCTAAATCGATAGGAAATTGGCTTTTTTATTTGGATCTGGAAAAAAGTAATTCAAAATACTCATTGTGGAATGATGAGTGTACAAGCTTTTTTTGATATAATAACCGAATGAGGATATGAGATAACAAAGGAGCTTAAAAAATGCTTGAATATCACGAGTGGAAACACGTATTTAAATTGGATCCTAATAAGGAGATTAATGATAACGATTTAGAAAGAATTTGCGAATCTGGAACTGACGGGTTAATAATCGGCGGTAGTGATGGTGTAACAGAAGATAACATATTAGACTTGCTTATGCGAATTAGACGTTATTCAGTTCCATGCGCCCTTGAAGTTTCATCATTAGAAACAGTAACGCCAGGTTTTGACTACTATTTTATTCCTTCAGTTTTAAATAGCAACTCGACAAATTGGATTACTGGGCTTCATCATAAGGCTGTGAAGGAATTCGGTGCCATCATGAACTGGGATGAAATTGTCATGGAGGGTTACTGTGTATTAAATCCAGAAAGTAAAGTTGCTGCTATAACTGAATCCAATACAAATTTAACTACAGAAGATATTGTTGCTTACGCTCAAATGGCAGAAAAAATGTTTAAGCTTCCAATTTTTTATATTGAATACAGTGGTGTTTATGGAGATGTTGAAGTTGTGAAAGAAGTAAGCGAAATTCTTCAAAGAACGCAACTGTTCTATGGCGGTGGAATTAAAACTCTAGAACAAGCTAAAGAAATGGCTGAATTCGCTAATACTATTGTTGTTGGAAACATTATCTATGAAAACATTGATCAAGCACTTTCTACAGTAAATGTAAAATGTAGAATGTAAAATTAATTAAAGTAATGTTTCGAAGCTTTTTCCTAAGACATTTTACATTATGAATTCTACATTCTACATTGAATTTATAAGGTTATTGCTTTAAAATAAAAAAGAGAACATACGTTTTGGTGGTGAGGGAAAATAATGAATGTACAGTTAATATTAGATGGATTGAATAATGAACAAAGACAAGCAGTAAAGCATACTGATGGCGCGTTGTTAATTATGGCAGGTGCAGGCTCTGGAAAAACGAGAGTACTAACAAATAGAATTGCTTACCTAATTGGGGAAAAAGAAGCGGCCCCGTGGTCGATTTTGGCGATTACTTTTACAAATAAGGCAGCAAAAGAAATGAAAGAGCGTGTTAGGAAAATTATTGGACCAGTGGCAGAGGATGTTTGGATTTCCACATTCCACTCAATGTGTGTCCGTATATTGCGAAGAGACATTGATCGAATTGGTGTTAAGCGAAATTTTACCATTTTAGACTCAGGTGATCAATTGTCGGTTATCAAACTTATCTTAAAGCAAAAAAATATCGACTCGAAGAAATTTGAGCCCAAAAGCTTATTAGGTAGCATTAGTAGTGCAAAAAACGAATTAAAAACAGTAAAGGATTATGCAAAAATTGCAAAAGGTCCTTACGAATCTACAGTCGCTGATGTCTATGAGGCATATCAAAAAGAGCTCCGAAAAAATCATGCCCTAGACTTTGATGATCTTATCATGACAACTATCCAACTGTTTAAACAAGTACCCGAAGTGCTTGAATTTTATCAACGCAAATTCCAATATATTCACGTTGATGAGTACCAAGATACGAACCGAGCACAATATATGTTAGTTAGAATGCTAGCAGAGCGCTTTAAAAATATTTGTGTTGTTGGGGACTCAGACCAATCAATTTATGGCTGGCGTGGTGCTGACATTACCAATATTTTATCCTTTGAAAATGACTATCCTAACTCGACTACGATTATGTTAGAACAAAATTATCGTTCTACACAAACGATTCTTCGTGCTGCAAATGAAGTGATTAACAATAACTATAATCGTAAACCGAAAAATCTGTGGACAGAAAATCAAGCTGGGGATAATATTGCCTGCTTTATTGGCGATACTGAGCATGATGAAGCCTATTTTGTTGTTGGTAAAATTAAAGAATTAATGAGGGAACACGACTACAAACTTTCGGATGTAGCGATCCTTTATCGTACGAACGCCCAATCTCGTGTAATTGAGGAATTGTTAGTTAAATCAAATATTAACTATAACATCGTTGGTGGGACAAAGTTCTATGACAGAAAAGAGATTAAAGATGTCCTCGCTTATTTACGAGTAGTAGGAAATCCTGATGATGACATATCATTACGTAGAATTATTAATGTCCCAAAGCGAGGGATTGGGGCAACTACCGTAGATAAAATTGCCGAGTTTGCAGCGTCTCAAGGAATATCAATTTTCCAAGCGTTACACGAAGTTGAGCAAATGGGCTTAGCGAAAGGGACAACAAACAAGCTTATTGAGTTTATTGATCATATGCGTAGTTGGGTTCAACTAGAGGAATATTTGTCGGTAACAGAACTTGTAGAAGAATTACTAGAAAAAACGGGTTATCGTGAAATGTTAAAAAATGAAAAAACAATTGAAGCACAAAGTCGTCTAGAAAACATTGATGAGTTTTTATCTGTAACGACTGAATTTGAAAAGAAAAACGAAGATAAATCGCTAGTAGCCTTCTTAACAGATTTGGCCCTTATTGCTGATATTGATAAAGTTGATGAGGACGAAAACAATCAACAAGATTCAGAGCGAGTTTTATTAATGACGCTACACTCAGCAAAAGGATTGGAATTCCCTGTCGTTTTCTTAATTGGAATGGAAGAAGGCGTGTTTCCTCACAGTAGGTCTCTCTTTGAAGAAGAAGAGATGGAAGAAGAACGAAGGCTGGCATATGTTGGGATAACTCGTGCTGAACAACGCTTATATCTGTCATGTGCAAAAATGCGAACTCTCTTTGGCCGTACGAATACAAATCCGCAATCACGTTTCATTAAAGAAATTCCAAGTGAAGTTCTAGATTCCCTTAACGAAGAAAAAGAAGCACCTGCATGGGCGAAAACATCTCGCTCTACGGCTAGTAGCGGTAGTGGAGTTGCAGCTCCAGGCAGACAACGAATGAAGGCGACTACGACAACTCCACAAATGAATACAACGGGTGGAGACCAGTTTACATGGCAAGTCGGCGATAAAGCAGAACATAAAAAGTGGGGCGTAGGGACAGTTGTAAGTATCAAAGGCTCTGCTGAAAATGTAGAGTTAGACATTGCATTCCCACAACCAATTGGAATTAAGCGTCTAGCAGCTAAATTCGCCCCAATTACTAAAGTGTAATTAAATGTAAATGTGAAATTTAAAAAGTAGAATGGTTTAGGGAATGTAAAATTTAAAATGTAAAATGTAGGATGCTTTAGGAACTGCTTCGAAGGGAAACTAAAACAATTCTACATTTTACATTCTCCATTCTACATTTCTAAAGGAAGAAAGGACGAAAAACATGGATCGTATTGCGGCTGAAAATAGAATGGCTGAATTAAGGGAAAAGCTTGAAGAATACGGTTATCACTATTATGTATTGGATAAACCGATCGTTTCAGATGCTGAATTTGATAAATTGATGCAGGAGCTAGTCAAGTTAGAGAGTGATTTCCCTGAGCTAATAACTGAAGATTCTCCCACTGTTCGGATCGGCGGAAATCCTTTGCCACATTTTGAAAAGGTGCAGCATGAAATACCGATGTTGAGTCTTGGCAATGCTTTTAATGAACAGGACCTTCGCGACTTTGATCGGCGCGTAAGTGAAGGAGTGGGACAGCCTGTAACATATGCTTGTGAGCTGAAAATCGATGGACTAGCTGTCTCATTAAAATACGAAAACGGTCGTTTTATCCTCGGTGCAACAAGAGGAGATGGTACGACTGGCGAAAATATTACAAATAACTTAAAAACAGTGCGTTCAATTCCAATGAAGTTAAAAGAAGCAGTTGATATTGAAGTTCGTGGTGAAGCATTTATGCCCAAGCAATCATTTGAAAAGTTAAATGTGGCCAAGCTTGAGGCTGGTGAAGAGCCTTTCGCAAACCCGCGCAACGCCGCGGCGGGATCGCTACGTCAATTAGACCCTAAGATTGCAGCAAAACGGAACTTAGATATTTTCCTCTATTCACTAGCACAATTAAAAGACAAAGAGGTTTTCAGTCATACAGAAGCTCTTCAATATATGAGTGAACTTGGTTTGAAAACAAACAAAGAGGCGAAGCACTGTAAAAATATTGATGAAGTGATTGAGTATGTAGATAGTTGGCTAGAGAAGCGTCCACATCTTGCTTATGAAATTGATGGAATTGTTATAAAGGTAGACTCCCTTGATGCGCAAAAAAAATTAGGGTTTACGGCAAAAAGTCCAAGGTGGGCAATTGCCTATAAGTTTCCTGCTGAAGAAGTAGTAACGACACTGGAGGGGATTGAGCTTAGTGTTGGCCGAACTGGAGTTGTTACACCAACGGCACTACTTACACCTGTGCAAGTGGCAGGGACTACAGTGAAACGAGCTTCGCTTCATAATGAGGATTTAATTCGCCAAAAGGATATAAAGATTGGTGATAAAGTTGTGATTAAAAAAGCAGGAGATATTATCCCTGAAGTTGTTAATGTCCTTGAAGAACTTCGAACAGGTGAAGAACTAGATTTTCATATGCCGACACATTGCCCAGCATGTGAAAGCGAGCTTGTTCGTTTAGAAGCAGAAGTCGCCCTTCGATGCATTAATCCTAAATGTTCTGCACAAATACGTGAAGGCTTAATTCATTTTGTTTCCAGGAATGCTATGAATATTGACGGTCTTGGGGAAAGAGTCATCACACAGCTTTTTGATCACGGATTGATCAAAGATGTTGCGGATATTTATAAGCTTAAAAAAGATGAGCTTCTTAACCTAGAAAGAATGGGCGAAAAGTCAGTCGATAACTTACTCAGTGCCATTGAAGCCTCTAAACAAAATTCATTAGAAAAGCTTTTATTTGGTCTTGGGATTCGGTTTGTAGGAGCTAAAGCAGCAAAAACATTAGCTCAATATTTCGAGAATATTGAGGGGATTCAACAAGCTTCTGAAGAAGAACTTAAGTCAGTCAATGAAATTGGTGTTAAAATGGCTGAATCCATTGTCCGTTATTTTGAAACACCTGAAGTTTCTGAATTAATTCATGAGTTGCAATCTTCAGGAGTTAATACAGATTATAAAGGACCAAAATTAGAAATTGCTGGTGATTCATTCTTTTTAAACAAAGTGATTGTTTTAACTGGTAAGCTAGAGATATTGACAAGAGAAGAAGCAAAAGAAAAGATTGAAGCACTAGGTGGAAAAGTAACGGGAAGCGTAAGTGCAAAAACAGATCTTTTAATTGCAGGCGAAAAAGCAGGCTCGAAGCTAACAAAAGCAGAAAGTCTTGGTATTGAGGTCTGGAATGAAGAAAAATTAATTGAACAATTAAATAAATAGAAAGAGTCGGTGGCTTTTTGAGTCGTCCTCTCTATTAGTTTTTTGGGTAGTGTCAAAAGTTCTATGAAAACTAAAGGCTGATGACACTTTCTACCAATTAATCTGGTGGTAGCTCCCGCCATCGCTCTTGACAAACACGCCAATGGTTTAGCGAGAGGTTTAACAAGGGCGAAGAGGACAAAAGAAGGCATAGCTAAATAAGCCCTTGGTATTTCCATTTTAAACCATTGGCAAGTTCGGTTTGTCAAGAGTACGCTCCGCCGATGGCTAGAAAGGGCTCAGTTAAACAAAAGTTAGGCAGTTTGCTTACTTATCCAGTCCTGGGCAAGACCAATAAGAGTTGTCCATCTAGCTGGCATGTTTGGAAGCTTTTCTAGCTCAGGAAGTGTTACTGGTACTTTTCCTTCCAATGCTGAATGTGGTCTTAGAAAGTTAAAGTAAGCAACGAACAAGGTCACAAAAGAAACAGAACCATGTTCTGACCCGAAACCATGAGTGGATCGATAGTTTCCTTTAAAGGTACGATTTAGCCGCTCGATAATTTGTTTGAGAGGTCGATATTCCTTTGATACCTCGTCTTCGTTGGTTAAGCCAATTACCTGAATCACCTCAAACGGGATTTGATGCTGGGCAAAAAAGTGTTGTGCTAATAAGTAAATGGGATTGCCATCGACAACGAAAGTTAGGTTTTCTGGGATTTTCCTAAGCTTTAACAACACTTCGTCTATCGCTTTAATAGCTGTAGCTGTGTCTCGGTTAGGTGACACAGGATAAGAGAGAATGACTTTCTTTACGGCATCAAAAAAGAAAAATAGGTAATGCCAACGGCCATTCACACGGATGTACGTTTCGTCACCGCAGAATTGATCTGAAAGCTCATAAGGATAGTGATCAATATACGGTTTCAACCACAAGGCCACACTATTTTCGTAATTTAAAATGCTTTGACGAGAGATTGAAACACCATGTACGTCTTTCATCAGCGCTGCTGTTTTACGGGCTGAAAGTCCATAATTGACGTGATAAGTCAATATCAATCCAAGCGTATGTGGAGACACATAAATTCTTGATAGATCAACTCGTGGTCTCTTTGGTGAATGCTTCGCTAATGGTTGAAAATCAATGTGAAACTGGCGGTAAATATAGCGAAGTTTAAAGGCTTGAGGATCTTCTTTGAACCGATTTTTCTCTTTTTGAGTCATCGCATTACGTTTATGTTGGTAATAAGAACAAGCGTCGTTTTTACACTTGTACACATGGAAGTCTTTTCTTTCCTTCACTTTTTCAAGTGTTTTTGAACAGTGAGGGCATTTCAGGATTGCTTCCTTGAGATATCGATTTCTCTCACTGAAAAGACATGAACACACCTTACATTGAAATTGTCCTTTCGCTCCATTGTTCGCATACAAATAATCAGATGGAGCACCACACGTAGGACATTTCATTGATGAAGGAACGGGTGTTGAATTCGACCGTCTTTGTACTGGTTTGAGAGGTTTACCTTTAGACTTAAGATGCTCGGTTAATAAAACTTGAAAATCTAGTTTTTTTGGAACTTCAATGATCGGTAGATCATCAACTTGAAGCTTGCGATATGGTTTATTAACTGGAGCCTCAGTCGGTTTATCAAACATGCTCTTCCCTATTAAAAGGGTAAGGAGCGTTCGAATTACTTGTTCTTGGTAGTTTATAAAAGTAAGTAAATAGGTTATAATTTGAGGTAACAACTTGTCACTTTCCTTTCTTTTGGGATGTTGGGTGTGTGGTAACCTCAATTATCTACAAAATTCAGGGGGTGGCAAGTTTTTTGCTTATAAAGCCCTTTAAACTAGGATTTAATAGCCTATTTCTATATAAAGTTTTGACAATACGGTTTTTTGAAGAGGAGGGTTGTTATGAAGCGTTTAATCAGTTTACTACTTTTTACTACTTTAATACTGTCCGGTTGCATTGGAATCCTTGATAAAGAAGAAGAGATTATTGTCATTGAAGAAACGGAAGATGATGACCAAGTAATCATTAGTCCTAACTTAAACACTCCTGAAAATTATTATCGAACAGTATTACATGAAGGGGATTACAAGCATAGTGAAGCAAGAGGCTTAATTCCACATGCAGTTTATAATCGGCTAGATATTAATCAATTAGAAATTGGTTTAATGGAATTAGCACAAACAAGATTCCCACAAAACCAGTTTTATTTTCAAGAAGGACAATATTTAGAGGGGTCCTTAATAAATCGTTGGCTACGCAGGTATGACCCAGATCGAGAGAGTCACCGAGAAGGTTTAAACCCGCCATTAGGTGAAGGCGCAACCGAAAGAGAAAAACATGAGAATCAACCAGCCTATTTGTCTCACATTATGGAGCATAACTATTTAAAAGGTGTAGAAGATGGATCGATTGAGTTAGGTGGTTTAGTATTAGGTATTTCTTTAAATTCGGTTTACTATTACCAAACAGAAGCTTTTGGTGCCGTTTTTGAATATCCCTTGGAAGAAGAGCAGCTTTTAGAAGAAGGGAAACGAATTGCAATTGAAGTTCTAAATCGTGTTCGCGAAAGGGGAAATCTGGCTGACGTCCCAATTATGATAGCTCTATATAAAGAAGAGCGTCGACAAGCCATTGTTCCTGGAACGTTTATGGCACTAACCGTTATTGAACCTGGCAAGCGAATTGAACGTTGGGAAACAGTTAATGATGCCCATTACTTCTTTCCATCTAGACAAGCGACAACTGACTTTAGAGAAGATGCTAATCGATTTGCAAGCTTTAAACAAGATGTCGACGGTTTTTTCGAGAATTATGTCGGTCTCGTTGGCAGAGGTAGTTATAAAAATAATCAACTCCAAGAGCTTACGATAGAAATTAACTTACAAACGAATGGAAAAGCTGAAATTATTGCTATGACGCAATACATTACCGATCGTATGAAAAAACACTTTCCAGCCACTTTAACAGTTCAAATATATATAACGTCCTTGGGTGGTGCTGAGAGCATTATTGTTAGACATGCAAATGATGAACCTTTTGTGCATATTTACCGGTAGCCTTTTTATACAGCCGTTTGTCAGAGGAACAATATAATAAAAATAAAAACACCGTTTCTTCGCGAAATGGTGTTTTTTATATCAAAGTGGGAAAATTTGACCGTCTTCTAATACATGCTTCCTAAAATAACTTCTATTTCAAAAAAAATTAATGTAAATTTAAATAGTAAAAATCTCTAAAAATCAACTGTTTTTCAATTATTTCATAAAAAAGTCAAACTTATTTAAATTTATTTCTGTGAATATATATACCTATATATCTATGAAAGCGCTTTAATTGAGGATTAAAATGAATGAAAATACATAAAAATATTAAGGAGATAATTTTCTGAATGTTCTACCTTTTATTTTGTGTTATATTTTCAACTATCCACTTATAAGTATAAATTATCAGTAAAGATGGAATTTTCACTATAATGTATGAAGGTGAATAAAAAAATATGTCGAATAAAAAGACATAAGAGAAAATGGAGGTGAGGAAATGGAGTTTACGTTAACAACTGCCACTTGGTTTTGGCTGTTTATTCCGATGCCATTACTTATTGTCTTATCGGTTGTCACTTATTTTACAGAAGGGAGAGAATAAAATTTGGAAACTGCAACTTTAGTAACGTTTATCGTTTATTTAATAGGGATGCTAGCAATTGGACTTGTTGCTTATCGAATGACTAGTAATCTTTCAGATTATGTTTTAGGTGGTCGAAGATTAGGTGGAGGGGTTGCTGCACTAAGTGCTGGGGCTTCAGATATGAGTAGTTGGCTTTTATTAGGATTACCTGGTTACGCCTATGTAGCTGGTATGGAAGCGATTTGGATTTCAGTAGGTTTAGCTGTAGGGGCTTATTTAAACTGGCAGTTCGTTGCGTCACGCTTACGTAAGTATACAGAGATTGCTGGGGATTCAATCACGGTTCCTGACTTTTTAGAAAATCGTTTCAGAGACAAATCAAAGGTACTTAGAGTGATTTCAGCATTTGTTATTTTAATTTTCTTTGCTTTCTATACTTCATCAGGATTAGTAGGGGGAGCACTATTATTTGAGGCATCATTTGGATTAACTTATACTCAAGCATTATGGATCGGTGCTATTGTTATTATTTCATACACATTCCTAGGGGGCTTTTTAGCAGTAAGTTGGACTGACTTTTTCCAAGGGATTTTAATGTTTATCGCATTAATTCTTGTTCCTGTTGTTGCCATATCAGAAATGGGTGGTTGGAGCGAGACTGTAAATGCGGTAGGAAATGTTAACCCAGAATTTCTAGATGTTTTTAATGGTGTGACAGCATTAGGGATTATTTCTCTAGCTGCATGGGGCTTAGGTTACTTTGGGCAACCACATATCATTACCCGTTTTATGGCAGTTAAATCATCTAAAGAAATTCCAAAGGCTAGACTAGTTGGTATGACATGGATGGTACTTGCGCTAATGGGTGCGATTTTCACTGGTTTTGTAGGGATTGCATATTTCTCAGCAAATGGACCTGCAGATGCATTAGCAGAAGGTGCGCATGAAACAGTCTTTATCTTGTTTACACAATTATTATTTAACCCATGGATATCTGGGTTTCTATTAGCAGCGATTTTAGCGGCGATCATGAGCACAATTGATTCACAGTTACTTGTATCATCTAGTGCGATTACAGAGGATTTCTACAAAGCTATTTTTAGAAAGAGTGCGAGTCAAACAGAGTTGGTATGGGTTGGTAGATCTGGGGTTGTCTTAATTGCGTTGATCGCAATTGTCCTAGCTTACAATCCTGAGAGCTCAGTACTTGATTTAGTTTCGTACGCTTGGGCAGGATTTGGTGCAGCATTTGGTCCTGTAATCATTCTTTCATTGTTCTGGAGACGAATGACGCGTAACGGAGCATTAGCAGGAATGATTGTTGGTGCACTAACAGTGTTTATCTGGAGTGAATTAAGTGGTGGTTTATTCGACCTATACGAAATCGTACCAGGATTTGTTTTTGGTTGGATTGCTATTATGGTCGTAAGTTACATCGGAAAAGCGCCATCAGAAGAAATTTTAAATGAATTTGATAGTGTGAAAACGAGTAAGATATAATAGAGTAAAAAATCAGTGGTTTTTATAGCCGCTGATTTTCTTTTGAAACTTTTTAAAGGCAATTATCGTAAATAATAGGTGAAACAGGAAGAAATTGATTTTACTTGAAAAAAGGAGGGGTAAATTTGTTCGAATTTTTTAAAAGAATTAAAACAGTTGTAAGTTCCGAGCTCTATAGCATGCTTGAAAAAGCAGAAGATCCAGAAAAAATGTTAGATCAGTTTGTAAGGGAAATGGGTAATGAAATTAAAGATGTTGAAACTGCTACCGCAAAAATGATTGCAGAAGAAAAGTTATTTAACAAAAAGGTAATCGATGCAAAAGAATTGGTAGAAAAACGTGAACAACAGGCTTTAAAGGCGTTAGAGTCTGGAAATGAAGAATTAGCTAGACGTGCCCTCGAAGATAAAGTTAGGGTCGCCAAGGAACTTGAGCAACTAGAACAATTGCACCGGAATATTGCTCTTCAAGCAGAAGACTTAAAAGACAAGTTAAAACATATGAAGTCAGAGTTTCGCGAAATGGAGTTGAAACGTGAGACGTTGAAGGCAAAAGCAGGTGCAGCAAAAGCAAAGACTCAAATGAACCGATCGTTATCTTCTATAAACAATGTTGGTGCAAAACAGGGCTTTGAAAGAATGGAAAAGAAAGTCATGCAATTTGAAGCAGAAGCTGAAGCAAGTGAGGATTTACGCATGGCAAATCAAAGCTTGGATAAAGAACTAGAGGGCCTTGATAAAGAAAATAGCATTGATCTAGAGCTTGCAAGGTTAAAAGATAAACTCAAAAGTGAATGAGGGTAAACAATGGAGCTTTTCGGCTATTCTTTAGAAACAATCTATTTGACTATGCTCATTGTCGGTGGAAGCTTAACATTCCTTTATATTTTATTTGGTGATTTAGTGGAAGGGATCTTCGAGAGTTTTTCTGAAGGTCCCATAAATCCGACGGTTATTTTAGCATTTATTACAATTTTTAGTGCAATGGCTTATCTAATGGAGAAGTTAACTAGTGTTCATAGTCTTATAGTCTTTCTTGTATCAATTGTTATTGCGTTAATTTTAGTAACGTTGTTAAATGTGTTCATTCTAATTCCGCTATCAAAAGCTGAGGCGACCCTTGCATATTCTGATGAAGACTTGAAGGGGCGAATAGGAAAAGTAATTATTTCAATACCTGTTGATGGCTTTGGTGAAGTAATTATACAAGGCAATGGCGGTAATATCGCCAAGTCTGCCGTTAGCTTTG
Organism: Anaerobacillus isosaccharinicus; assembly: GCF_001866075.3. GTDB lineage: Bacteria > Bacillota > Bacilli > Bacillales > Anaerobacillaceae > Anaerobacillus > Anaerobacillus isosaccharinicus. Next base: position 1,988,650 of record NZ_CP063356.1, read on the forward strand.
AGCAAGAAGCAATTCCGTATGACACGGAAGTATTAGTCATTGACGTCAAAAATGGGGTGCTACACGTACTGCCCCATGAAAAACTAGAATAATTGGAGGTTTATTATGGATTTAATTTGGATTGTTGTGGGTATTGTAGCATTTTTAATTCTTGCTCTTATTGGAGTTTTTGTAACAAAATATCGTACAGTTGGCCCAGATGAAGCTCTTATTGTTACAGGCAGTTATTTAGGCGGAAAAAATGTAAATGTTGATGAGTCAGGGAATAAAATAAAAATCGTTCGTGGTGGCGGTACATTTGTTTTCCCAGTATTTCATCAATCGGCTTCTTTAAGTCTTTTATCTAGTAAAATTGATGTATCTACGCCTGAAGTATACACTGAACAAGGTGTACCGGTAATGGCTGATGGAACCGCAATTATTAAAATTGGTGGTTCAATTGGTGAAATTGCCACAGCTGCGGAGCAATTTTTAGGTAAGACGAAAGCAGATCGTGAAAATGAAGCAAAAGAAGTTTTAGAAGGGCATTTACGTTCAATCTTAGGTTCTTTAACAGTCGAAGAAATTTATAAAAATCGGGAAAAATTCTCGCAAGAAGTACAACGTGTTGCCTCACAGGATTTAGCAAAAATGGGTCTTGTCATTGTTTCATTTACAATTAAAGATGTTCGTGATAAAAATGGATACTTAGAATCATTAGGTAAGGCTCGAATTTCACAAGTAAAGCGTGATGCTGACATCGCTACGGCTGAAGCTGATAAAGAAACAAGAATTAAGCGTGCTGAAGCTGACAAAGAAGCCAAACGCGCTGAGTTAGAAAGAGCAACTGAAATTGCAGAAGCAGAAAAGGTGAACAAATTGAAAGTTGCAGAGTTCCGTAGAGAACAAGATGTAGCTAAGGCCAGAGCTGACCAAGCGTACCACTTAGAAGAAGCTCGTTCAAAGCAAGAGGTTATGGAACAACAAATGCAAATTCAGATCATCGAACGTCAAAAGCAAATTGAATTAGAAGAAAAAGAGATTTTAAGACGTGAAAAGCAATACGACTCTGAAGTTAAGAAAAAAGCCGATGCAGACCGTTATGCAGTTGAACAAGCGGCAGAAGCGGATAAAACAAAACAATTTACAGAAGCAGATGCTCATAAGTACCGTATTGAGGCTATGGCGAAAGCAGAAGCAGAAAAAATCCGTCTCGACGGTACCGCAAAAGCTGCAGCGGAAAAAGCCAAAGGGGAAACAGAAGCAGATGTTATTCGCCTAAAAGGTCTTGCTGAAGCCGAAGCAAAAGAAAAGATCGCTGAAGCCTACGAGAAGTACGGTCAAGCAGCAATGCTAGATATGATTTTGGAAATGCTTCCTGCTTATGCGAAAGAAGTTGCTAGTCCATTATCTAATATCGATAAGATTACAATTGTTGATACAGGTTCAAGTGGTGAAAATGGTGGAGCTAATAAAGTAACTGGTTATGCCACAAACCTAATGTCAACGTTACAAGAATCGTTAAAAGCATCTTCAGGAATTGATGTAAAAGAACTAATTGAAAACTTTTCAGGGAAAGGGAATGTGAGAGCTAGTATTGATCAGCTTTCAAATGAACTTGCAGCATCTAAAGTTGCCCCAATTGAGAAAAAGACAGAAGAGTAAGATGGATAGTGTGAGCCAGCATATGAGTGCTGGCTTTTCCATTTTTAATATTATTTTTTGAAACATTTACCAATAGTATGACGTCAAATATAATAAAGGAGTGTAATTATGACTATTCGACTTATTTCTATTGCGATTCTGTCGTCTTTTCTTTTTATCGTGGGCTGTAGTCAGACACAGGTTGATAACATTGATTTGAAAACAGAAAGATCTATGAACGAAGACTTTCCTCCGAGGATCACAGGCTATGTTGAGGCAAATGGTGTACAGTTTGAAATGGAGCAAGGTGGCTTTAATTGGAAAACGAAGGACCAAGCTGTGATTACCGATGCTGCTTCTCCAAACCAAATCGCAGAGAGATTTGATGCGTTAGCACCAAAAACTGAACTATCGATTCAGTTAGAAGGTCAACCATATATACTCGTTTATTTATGGGAAGAAGAACATAGGGGGAAGGAAGTTCTGTTAAATAATAATCGGTTTTCAGTCCCAGAAATACAGGGTAGGTACATTTATGAAGTAGTCGCAAACTGGTCTAGTTATGGAAGTGACAATGCTCGTGGCGAAGTTTCCTATACGTTTGTAATAGAAGTAGAATAAGGGATGTGAGCCAACAATGAAAAAAAGATGTGAAAGAAATTTTTAAAAAGCTTGCTATGATCTATGAACATCATGTTGGTCGAAAAAAGGGTAGAAATGAATAGGTTGATAGATTAATACTGAGGGTATTCCAATCTCATAATCCAAGCTGTTGCTTTATAATTGCAACAGTTTTTTTGTGGGCAAGAAAGGATTTGAAGGTAATTTATTTTTCTTGGAGAATAACTTTAATAACAACAGTAATGTATGCACAAAATGGAGGAAGTTTGATGTTAAATATCTATTTTACCAGACATGGAGAAACTCAGTGGAATATAGAGCAGCGGTTACAAGGATGGAAAAACTCTGAGTTAACCGAAGAAGGTGTGAGAAATGCACAATTATTAGGGGAGAGGTTGTATCAGACTAATTTCCGTACAATATATTCAAGCTCTAGTGAACGAGCCTTGAAGACTGCAAAAATTATTTGTTCAGATAGAGACATCCCAATTCATATTGTTGATAATCTAAAAGAAATATCCTTTGGCGAGTGGGAAGGAAAGACACAGGTTGAGATCGAGGAAAGTTATGAAAAGGAATATTCGAATTTTTGGGCAATGCCTCACGAGTATAATCATGTACCGCATAACGCCGAGAGTTTACCCGACTTTAAGCTACGTGTAGAAAAAGCGATAAAAGGTATTATTGAAACAAATTCTAATGGTAATATATTAATTGTCACTCACGGAGTGGTTATTAGAGCGATGATGTCATTTTTTTTGGACGTCCCCACAAAAAATATGTGGGATTTTCCCATTATTCATGGGACAAGTCTTTCGCTAGTTAGATGGAATGGAAAACAGTTTCAAAAAGTAATGTTAGGAGACACGGCACATATGGGATAAAGGTGAAGCACTCTGGGATTGTCGGCAGGAGAATAGTTAAAACAGGAATATCAGTCTTTATAACTGCGTTAATTTGTATAAAATTAAAATTACCAGTCGAGTTTGCTGTAATTGCAGCGATTGTAACAATTGAGCCAACAGCTTCTGATTCAATCAGAAAAGGCTTAATACGTCTCCCTGCTTCTGCTATTGGAGCTGGGTTGGCAGTGTTTTTTGTTTATTTATGGGGGCCAACTGCCTTATCATTCACGTTAGCTGCAATATTAACGATATTTTTATGCCAAAGGCTGAAACTTTATGATGGCATCTTAGTTGCTACGCTAACAGCGGTCGCCATGGTTCCTGATATCCATGATCATTATTTTCTAACATTTCTATCTAGATTAGGAACTACCTTTATCGGTTTGACAGTTTCGTCTTTAATTAATTTTTTTATTTTACCACCTAAATATAGCCCCCTAATTAAAGAGAAGCTCGGACCTAATTTTCAGTTAGTTACCCAAGTATTGCTAGAGACAGTCCAATTTGTCTTTCGCATTAAACAGACTGAGGTTATTATTCCTTCGTCTGCCTACAACAAACTTAGACAAGAAACAGAGAAAATAAGTGAAATGTTGACGTTCCAGGAACGAGAGTGGAAATATCATAAAATTAAGCTGAGTGAATATCGAAATTTCTACAGATTAAAGAAAACGAACACGATTATGCAGAAGATCGTTCTTCATTTAGGAAATCTTCAATATGTAAATGAACCAGCTCATTTTACACCTTCTGATCAAGATATAATAATGGAGGCAGTCATTTCAATTCAAAGCATATTAAATAATCCTTCCTATGCTATTGAAGATCGACACTATACGTTAGTTTATGAACTAGATACCCGGTTAAAATATGAAGCTAATCAATTGTTAAGTTCTAATCACTATTTTCACCATTTTACACCAAAAAGAATTATTTATTTTGAACTATTATCAATTCATGATTGTTTAGAAGAATTGCAGGATTTATACAAAGGTTAATTTAACTATTCCAGTGAGCTACTAACAATATTTTTTTATATTTATCAATCAAACGTTTAATTAAATATCAATTCTCGAGGCTTTATTGAATTAAAGTCTCTTGTTTGGTATTATCTATTTATTGTGAAAAATGGTAGAGTGAATAAATTACGGAGGTGGAATTATGGCTCGAATTACAAAAGATCAAGTAAAACATGTTGCTCACTTAGCACGCCTTTCAGTATCGGAAGAAGAAGTTGAGCTTTTTACAGAACAGCTGGATGCTATAATTGGGTTTGCAGAACAACTTAATGAATTAGATACAGCGGGAATTGAACCGACAACACATGTCCTAGATATTAAAAATGTTCTTAGAGAAGATGTTGTAAGAAAATCATTAAAAAGAGAAGATGCATTAAAGAATGCACCAGACGAACAAGATGGACAAGTAAAAGTTCCATCAATTATGGAGTAAAGGGGGTTTTGTCGTTGTCATTAATTGAACAAAGTGTACAAGCAATACATAAACAACTACGTGAAAAAGAAATAACGGTTACAGAACTAGTCGATGCATCATATAAACGAATAGCTGCAGTAGATGACAAAGTGAAGGCATTTATTACCCTTGATGAGGAAAATGCAAGAAGCTACGCGAAGCAACTAGATGAGGCGTTAGTTGGAAAAGTCGAAAAAGGGCTCTTATACGGTCTTCCGATTGGGATTAAAGATAACATTGTTACAAAAGGCTTGAAAACAACTTGTGCAAGTAAAATCCTAGGTGACTTTGAACCAGTTCACGATGCAACAGTAATGGGGAAAATCCGATCCTCAGAAGCGATAATGATCGGTAAATTGAATATGGACGAGTTTGCGATGGGGTCTTCTACAGAAAACTCTGGTTTCTTCCAAACAAGAAATCCTTGGAATCTTGACCATGTTCCAGGTGGTTCTAGTGGTGGCTCAGCTGCTTCTGTAGCAGCTGGAGAAGTTCTTTTCTCATTAGGTAGTGATACGGGTGGTTCAGTTCGTCAACCAGCATCCTATTGTGGTGTTGTCGGCTTAAAGCCAACATATGGACGAGTTTCTCGCTTTGGCCTAGTTGCGTTTGCTTCTTCTCTTGATCAAATTGGACCAATCACTAGATCAGTGGAAGATAACGCCTACTTAATGCAAGTCATCGCAGGCTACGACAAAATGGATTCTACAAGTGCTAATGTTGATGTTCCTGATTATTTATCTAGTTTAACTGGTGATGTTCAAGGCTTGAGAATTGCTGTACCAAAGGAATACTTAGCTGAAGGTGTAAATGAAGATGTTCGTAATAAAGTACTAGATGCCTTAAAGGTGTTAGAAGGTCTAGGTGCTACTTGGGAAGAAGTATCCCTTCCTCATTCAAAATATGCTGTAGCTACTTATTACTTACTTTCTTCATCAGAAGCATCAGCTAACTTAGCACGCTTTGATGGAGTTCGTTATGGGGTGCGCTCAGACAATGATAAGAATTTAATTGAAATGTATAAAGAAAGTCGTAGCCAAGGCTTTGGCAATGAGGTCAAACGTCGTATCATGTTAGGGACCTTTGCGTTAAGTTCTGGCTACTATGACGCTTACTATAAAAAAGCTCAGCAAGTTCGTACCTTAATTAAAAAAGACTTTGATGAGGTTCTAGAGAAGTTTGATGTAATTGTTGGGCCAACTGCACCAACGACTGCATTTAAAATTGGTGAGAAGACGAAAGATCCTCTTACAATGTACGCAAATGATATTTTAACGATTCCGGTGAACTTAGCAGGTGTTCCTGCCATTTCTATTCCTTGTGGATTATCGAATGGCTTACCAGTTGGTTTACAAATTATTGGAAAACACTTTGATGAGTCTACGGTGTACCGAGTGGCACATGCTTTTGAGCAAGCGACAGAACACCATCAGGCGAAACCACAATTGTAAGGGGGGACAAAGATGAATTTTGAAATGGTATGTGGATTAGAAGTCCACGTTGAACTTAAGACGAATACAAAAATATTTTGTGGGTGTTCGACAGAATTTGGAGCACCACCTAACAGTCAGACGTGCCCTATTTGTTTAGGTCACCCAGGTGTCTTACCTGTTTTAAATAAACAGGCCGTAGAATTTGGGATGAAGGCATCGATGGCCCTTAATTGTGAAATTGCCTCAATTACTAAGTTTGATCGAAAAAATTACTTTTATCCAGATAGCCCAAAAGCCTACCAAATCTCTCAGTTTGACAAGCCAATTGGTGAACATGGATGGATTGATATTGAAGTAAATGGTGAGAAAAAGCGAATTGGAATTACGCGAATTCACTTAGAAGAAGATGCAGGAAAGTTAACTCACTCTGAATATGGTGACTATTCATTAGTAGACTTTAATCGTGTCGGTACGCCTTTAATCGAAATTGTTTCAGAACCTGATATTCGTACTCCAGAAGAAGCTTATGCTTTTTTAGAAAAACTAAAAGCAATCCTAGAATATACAGAAGTTTCCGATTGCCGCATGGAGGAAGGTTCACTACGTTGTGATGCTAACATTTCATTACGCCCAGTCGGCCAAGAAGAATTTGGCACGAAGGCAGAGATTAAAAACTTAAATTCATTTGCCCATGTTCAAAAAGGGTTAGCTTACGAAGAAATTCGCCAAGCAGAAGTGTTAAATGCTGGTGGAGAAATCCTTCAAGAAACAAGACGATGGGATGACGTGAACAAGAAAACGATTTTAATGCGAGTGAAAGAAGGCTCTGATGATTATCGTTACTTCCCAGATCCTGACTTAGTTGATTTTCATATTGACGATGAGTGGAAAGAGCGAGTTCGTGAGACAATTCCAGAGCTTCCTGATGCTAGGCAAGCTCGGTACACAAGCGAATTAGGCTTATCTAGCTATGATGCAGGAGTGCTTACTCAGTCAAAAGCTATGGCAGAATTTTTTGAACAAGGGATAACGTTCGATGCTCCACCAAAGTTACTTGCTAACTGGTTAATGGGTGAAGTAAATGCCTACTTAAAAACAGCGGATAAAGAAATTGGTGATGTACCTTTAACTCCTGAAGCTTTAGCAAAAATGATTGCCCTTATTGAAATAGGGACAATTTCCAATAAGATTGCTAAAGACGTGTTTAAAGAATTGATTGAAAACGGTGGAGACCCTGAGACGATCGTGAAGGAAAAAGGACTTGTTCAGATTTCTGACGAAGGTGAAATTCGCAAGATGATCGTCGGAATTTTAGACCAGAACAAAGCGTCGATTGATGATTTTAAAGCGGGTAAAGACAAAGCCATTGGCTTTTTAGTTGGTCAGGTTATGAAGGCTTCAAGAGGTAAGGCAAATCCTCAGTTAGTAAATCAAATTTTACTAGAAGAAATTAAAACGAGATAATGATAAGCCCCTCGGGAAAGTCCGAGGGGCTTATTTTATAAAATAAAGAGTGGAAAAGAAGCACTTGTTTTTAGTCGGTACGAGAAAAAAGGAGTATGAAAATCAAATTAAGCGTCAGATATTACGAGTTATTAGGTGGTCACGGGAACAAAAATCAAATTTAGTGCCCAATATTCCCAGTTATTAGGTGAACACGGGAGCGAAAATCAAATTTAATGCCTGTAATTTCCAGTTATTAGGTAAATACGGGAACAAAAATGAAATTTAGTGCCCGTCATTTCCAGTTATTAGGTAAACACGGGAACAGAAATGAAATTTAGTGCCTGTAATTTCCAATTATTAGGTAAATCCGGGAACAAAAATCAAATTTAATGCCCGATATTTCCAATTATTAGGTTAACACGGGAACAGAAATTAAATAAAGTGCCCAATATTCCCAGTTATTAGGTAATTACCGGAACAAAAACTAAATAAAGTACTCAACATTAAATAGGGTATCAAGAGTGCAATCCAGAAATAGCGTCTTACATAATCCCGGTCCTAGAACTTGAAAAGTAAAATAGTTTTTCCTTACAACGAAGTACTTTTATTCCCCCCCTTAATAAGTTAAAATGGAAATTGATTGTACATGTTAAATGATGGAATTTAGATTGAGACAAAAGGGGTCGTTTTTTATGAAACGGGCACGTTTAATATATAATCCTTCAGCTGGTAGGGAACAAGTAAAGCGACAATTACCATACATCCTAGAAAGGCTTGAGAATGTCGGCTATGAAGCGTCGGCTCACGCCACAACAGGCAAATATTGTGCCAAAAGGGCGGCAAGACTTGCAGCAGAACGTAATTTTGATTTAGTTATCGCCGCTGGTGGTGACGGAACAATTAACGAAGTCATTAATGGGTTAGCGGAATTACCTTATCGACCAAAGCTTGGTATTATTCCTGCTGGAACGACGAATGATTTTGCACGAGCAATTGAAGTTCCCAGGTCATCGATTGAAGCCGCTTGCGACGTAATATGTAATGGCTATGAAATGCCGATTGATATAGGCAAAGTAGGAGAGCAATATTTTATTAATATTGCTGGCGGTGGAACGTTAACAGAGCTTACCTATGAAGTGCCTAGTAAACTTAAAACGATGATAGGGCAGCTCGCTTACTATGCAAAGGGGATCGAAAAACTCCCTAAGATACATCCGGTAAATGTGCGAATTGAGTACGACGGTAAGTTATTTGAGGGAGAAATTATGCTCTTTCTTGTGTCTAATACGAACTCAGTTGGTGGTTTCGAGAGATTAGCACCAGGAGCATTGGTGAATGACGGAATGTTTGATTTGCTTATCTTAAGAAAAACAAATTTAGCTGATTTCGTTCGTCTCGCAAGCGCAGCTGTTCGTGGTGACCACCTTAATGACCCATCTGTCGTTTACGTTCAAGCAAATAGAATTAAAGTCTACGTAGACGAAGTAGTCCATTTAAATTTAGACGGGGAATATGGTGGCATGCTCCCAAGTGAGTTTGTTAACTTAAGACACCATTTTCAAATGCTAGTACCAGAAAAGCAGATGAGGAAGTATCTAGGTGAATAATGGATGGAACAGTACTTAAAATAGTAGCGGGGCTACTGGTAAGGTGCAACACGTCATTATAAGGAAATTGACACTTTAAATAGTTCAAGTTTTAAAGCCAAAAGTATAATATCTTTCCCACTGTAAAATGGCCCGAAGATCTCTTCGGGCCTTTATTAGATTTGAATTATTTGTATTGAGGACTCGTTTAACAAAGTATCATTTCATTATTGCAATTAATAGAGGCTGATAGTAACGAGAGTCTTTTGTACATAAGGATTTACTCTTTTATTTTCAGACCTAATAATTTTGAAAACCCAATTGCTTGATCTGAAGAAACTTCGCATCCAACCAAACTTTCAAGAGACACATTAATTTGCTCAAATGTACATGTACTAATATCAATTCCTTGAAGTATAGTTTGTGTAAAATCAATATCATTAAGATCGCATCTATTGAAGCTAACTTTATTTAATTTGGTGTTAAAAAAATTTGCACTTCTCAAAGTCGATTGCTCTAAAATCACTTGCTTTAAACGTGTTTCTGCAAAGTTGCTTAAATTCAAATCACAGTTGTCAAAAAGAACGTTTCCAAGATTAGCATCTGATAAATCAAAGCCTAAAAGTTTGCAGTTTTTAAACTCAACTCTATGTATAATGCCTTCACAGAAACGTACATTGGATAAATTACAATTGTCGAAAACCACATCGGTTATATCTATATTCCAAAAATTACTATCAACAAAGCTCACATTTTTAAAAATAACTTTTGATATGATTAGCCTATCTATTACCTCATTTTCAACTTGAGAATTTTCAACTAAGCAGTTTACTAACTCAGGTTCTTCTTCATAAAAAAAATCATGAAAATTTGCGCTTTGTAAATTTGTAGGGATTTTTGGGAATTCAATTCTACCTTTTTTTTTCATTCTAACACCTCTATAGCTTTCTTTATACTTCTCATTAAATATACCTTATGGATGGTATTTAGCCCTTTGTTATTACAGAAACTGTGTGCATTAGTCCAAAATTTCTTTAAATAATTTCCTCCTATTAAAAGAAAATAAAACCTTGTTTATTATATCAGCTTCTATATTGAATGAAGCTAATGATAACTTTAGGGATGTATTTTTGTAATACTCCCTTTTTGTGTATTAAAATTTTTTTATGATTTGAAAACTTTTCGCGTTTTCCTGAGGTATATAAAGTGAAGAGAGAAACAGAAAGGAGTGGCAAACTTGAGCGATCAAGAAATTATTAAACAAATCCAGAGTGGCAACGACAGTGCCTTTAGAGGATTATATGATTTGTATTATGATTATGCGATTCGTACTGCAACAATTGTGATGAACCATAATGCTTCTTACGCTGCGGATGCTGTTCAAGAAACGTTTATCCGTGTCTATCAAAATATTCATTTGTATCAATCTGATCGACCATTTAAACCGTGGTTTTATAAAATTCTTTTAAATGAATGCAATCGAATTTTAAAACAGAACTCCAAAGTGGTTAGTGTTGGGGAAATTATTGAAAGGTCTCAAATAGATCCTAAATTGGAGGATTATGAGGATCTATACGAAGCAATCCAAGGGCTAGAATCACACAATCGAACACCAATTGTATTGAAATATTTAAACGGATTTAAGGAACAAGAAATCGCCGATATATTAGAGGAAAACGTTAATACAATAAAATCTCGGCTTTTTAAAGGAAGGCAGAAACTTAAAACATTCTTAGAAGCCAAAGAGGAGGCGAACTAAATGGACGACAAAAACCTCGATAAAGAGATAAATAAAAGTTTATTAAAAAATACAAATGATGTTTCATCAAAAAAAGAAGATATATGGAAAAGCATTGAAACAAAATTAGCTCTTGATGAAAAAAATAAAAGATTGAAACAGGAGGAGAGTACTATGGAACTTCAACCACGTAGTAGAAAAAATGCAAAGAAGAGAAAAAAATCAAAAGGTTGGTTAACCGGAACAATTGCTGCTGCTATCTTATTAGGTATTTTCACAACAACGACAGACACAGGTCAGGCGTTTGTTAATAATATCAAAGAGTATTTCGCGCCAGAAAAACAAGTGGTAGAGGAAATTGAAGGAATGCCAGAAGAAAAAGAAGTTGTTCTTAAAGAAGGAAAAGCGGGTTATATCATTTATATTGATGAGGAAAGATATAATTTGGTTGAAGAAGACGGTTTTGATAAAATTGTTTTCAATCAGGAGTTAGGCGAACAATATCCAGAGGTATCCATGTCTATTAGGCAAGTAATAGATCAAACACCAGAACAGTTAGCAGAAGAAATTTATGCTGAGCTACAAAACTCTTATGCGACAGTGAGAGAGGTTGAAACTGTCAATGATCCAGTTGAGGGACTATTAATTTCTGCGATTGATGGAAATGAGTGGGACAGTTTAGTCACTAGGGTTTATATTGTATCAAATGAAAAAGAAGGAAGCTTTATCATTGAACAAAAATTCTTCCTTGAAGCAGAGGAAGGTCATGGTGCAAGATTTCACCATATGCTAAGGGAATTTACGATTGTTGAAATTCAAGGAGAATAAACAGCATCAAAGGTAGAGGAACCATTTCTCTACCTTTTTTCATTCTTTAAATGTTTGTAATTAGATAAAAAGGGTATTTATTCGAGCAAGACGCCGCAATTGACTATCTGTAAAATTTATAAAAATAATTAGCCCAAAGTGGGCAAATAAAATTTGTTAGGAGTGTTATTTATGCTATGGTTTATATTTTCGGTTTTATTGATCATGTGGCTTTTCGGTTTTGTTTCAGGAAATGTATTCGGTGGATTTATTCATCTATTGCTAGTTATTGCAATAGTAATGATGCTTATTCGCGTTATACAGGGGCGCAAACCATTCTAGAACATATGAATATTAGTTAGTGGCTAACGATTATAAGTTGTTGGCAATCTTACATAGAATTGATCGAAAGACGCCAAACTACTATCGTCTAACAAAAAAGGAGGTAGTATTATGGATTTTTATTCAGCAGTAGAAAACAGAAGGTCAATATATGGGATTAGTAAGGATGTTGAGGTAGCGGAGTCTAGAATTGAAGAAGTGATTAATCATGCTGTTAAACATACTCCGTCTTCATTTAACTCTCAAAGTGCAAGAGTAGTTTTGTTAGTGGGAGCGCACCATGATAAATTGTGGGATATCACAAAAGAAACATTAAGAAAAATTGTTCCAGCAGAATCATTTGCACCAACAGAGGAAAAAATGGCAAGTTTTAAAAATGGGTTTGGTACGGTTTTATTTTTTGAAGATCAAACAGTAATCGAAGGTTTGCAAAAACAATTTGAGCTTTATAAAGATAATTTCCCTGTATGGTCAGAGCATTCAAACGGGATGCTCCAATATGTTGTTTGGACCGCGCTAGAAATTGAAGGTCTTGGAGCAAACCTCCAGCACTACAATCCAATTATTGACGAAGAAGTAAAACAAGAGTGGAATATACCACAAAGCTGGAAACTCATTGCCCAAATGCCTTTTGGGAAAAAGACAGCAGAACCAGGCGATAAAGAGTTTATACCATTAGAAGAAAGAATTAAGATTTTTAAATAAACGTTTAATTAACTATTTTTGAGTACCTTGAATTTGATAATGATTTCATCAAGAGAGTATCCGTAATGTTGGGTACTCTTTATTGTTGTCTTTCGTTGACAAGATTTATAAGCATTCGCAACGCGAACAAGGTTATGATAAAATCAACACTAGTGAAAATAGAGCGAAAAGGAAGTAGAGGCAATGGCAAAAGGAAATATTCCAGTTACAAAAAATCAAGTACTCGAAGTAGCAATTGAAGATTTAACTCATGAAGGAGCTGGGGTTGCTAAAATAGACGGTTATGCCCTATTTATTCCGAAAGCTTTACCAGGTGAGCAGGCATTGGTGAAAGTAATCAAAGTAAATAAAGGCTTCGGCTTTGGGCGGCTATTAGAGGTTATCAAGAAAAGTGAAGACCGTGTCGATGAACCACCTTGTCAAATTTTTGACCAATGTGGAGGTTGTCAGCTTCAGCATCTAAGCTACGATGGTCAGCTTAAACAAAAACAAAAACAAGTTCGAGACGTCCTGGAGCGGATTGGGAAGATTACGGACGTTGTTGTTTATCCTACTCTTGGAATGGGTGACCCTTGGCGCTACCGAAACAAAGCCCAAGTTCCTTTTGCTGAGCGTGAAGGAGGACTTATTGCTGGGTTTTATCAAGAAAGAAGCCACGAAATTATTGATATGAATAGTTGTTTGATACAACACGAGGAGAATGATAAAGTTGTTCAAGCTGTGAGGGAAATTGCAACTAAGTATGGAGTACGTGGCTATAACGAAGAAAAGCATCAAGGGACATTACGCCATGTCGTAGCCAGATACGGTGTGAACACTGGACAACTTATGGTGGTATTAGTAACGAGATCCCGTGAGCTTCCAAATAAAAATGAGGTAATTGAAGCAATAAAAGAAAAAATTCCAAACATCACTTCCATCGTTCAAAATATTAACTCAAAACGAACAAATGTTATTTTTGGAGACGAAACTGTTCTGCTTTGGGGTGAAGAGTACATTTATGACACGATTGGAGACGTAAAATTCGCCATTTCAGCCAGGTCGTTTTACCAAGTAAATCCAGAGCAAACAAAAGTACTTTACGATCAAGCTCTTCAATATGCTAATTTAACTGGTTCAGAAACAGTTATTGACGCTTATTGTGGAATAGGTACAATCTCGTTATTTTTAGCCCAAAGAGCCAAGCGTGTTTATGGTGTCGAAATCGTTCCTGAAGCGATTGATGATGCCAAGCGAAATGCAAAGCTAAATCAAATGGATAACGTTGACTTTGCTGTTGGTGAAGCTGAAAAAGTCATCCCGTGGTGGTACGCACAAGGCATCCGTGCGGACTGTATCGTCGTTGACCCACCACGAAAAGGTTGTGACGAAGCATTGCTTGAAACGATTATTAAAATGAAGCCAAAGCGGGTCGTTTATGTTTCATGTAATCCAGCTACTCTAGCCAGGGACTTACGTGTATTGGAAGATGGTGGTTTTAAGACTATTGAAGTACAGCCAGTTGATATGTTCCCTCATACAAATCATTGCGAGGTTGTTGCTCGAATTGAATTAATAAATGAGTAATAATCTTAGACCACTTTTAATTAAGTGGTCTGTTTTTGATTCAAATAGACTGTTTGTTAAGTTATAATAAAAGATAATATGATATATTTGCTATTTATTTTTTGAGTAGAATTTAAATGAAAGAAGGAATATTTAGTGGTGGAAAACCAAACGCACGAGTCCAAATATATTCAACAACACCTAGCAAATGAAAGGACTTATTTAGCTTGGTTACGGACAGCTCTCGCGATTATTGGTATTGGGGTTTTGGTAGCGAGTTTACATTATAATACTAAAACGGGAGATAATTTAAAGGATGTTATCGTAGTCGTATTGAGCTTATATACATTTATGGTAGGACTATCTACAATAATTTTTTCTACATATAATTATTATCGCATTCGTAAAGGAATTAATTCTCAAACGTTTAAATCCTCTAACAACATTATAATTTATATAACGATATTAATGATTTTTACGTTATTATTTTTTTTATCCTACATCCTTTTCATATAGAGAGTGAAATTTAACTGCTCTGTACAACCCTACTGGTAACAAACATCATTCCTAAGACGATAAAGTGATCTTTTTTCGTATTTAACCTAGATACTGCATAGCAAAGTTCCCCATTTTTGGTCACTTAATAATCCCTCAACTGCTACGCCTTAAGTAGAAATTGGGGATTTTGTTTTAGCGGAAACATACAAAAAACCACCTGCGGCGATTATAGAAGAATTACAATTTAATTACTTCTATTTTTCGATATTAGTTTTGCGTAAAGGAAAAAAAGTCTACAATGGTAGTTGGGATTAGATTCTTCACATTAGGACTATGTGTCGTAGATTTAGCTATTTTCTATGGAACAATCGCATAAGGGAAGTAAAATATTTTTTAAAATTGAATGGCAAAAACAAGGAGATAACGATGAATAATTATATGTTAACAATTCAATATGATGGTGGACGATATAAGGGCTGGCAACGGCTTGGTAGTGGGGAGAACACTATTCAAGGGAAAATTGAACAAGTCCTGTCAGAGCTAGTCGGAAAACAAACCGAGATCATTGGCAGCTCTAGAACAGATGCTGGGGTCCATGCTTTCGCGCAAATAGCGAATGTAAAGCTCGATGGAAAACATTCTGAAATGGAAATTAAGAAATATTTAAATCGATATTTACCTCAAGATATAAGTATTAAGGAGGTAACGTTAGTTCATGAACGTTTCCATGCTCGCTATAATACGAAAGATAAAACCTATTTATATAAGATTTGGAATGAAGATTATACAAACCCATTCATGCGAAAATTCAGTATGCATGTTGAGAAAAAGCTTAATATCGATAATATGAAAATAGCCGGTCAATATTTTATTGGTGAACATGATTTTACGGCTTTTTCAAATGCAAAGTCTAAGAAAAAGACAATGGTTCGAGAAATTTATTCTCTTGATATTAATGAAAATAATGGATTTGTTGAAATTAGAGTCCGCGGAAATGGATTTCTTTATAACATGGTTCGAAAAATGGTCGGAACGTTAATTGAAGTTGGATTAGGACAAATTGAAGCAGAAGCAATTCCTACAATTTTACACTCAAAAGAGCGCAATCAAACCGGAATCATGGCTGATTCAGCAGGGCTGTACCTAGAAAGAATTGATTTTTAATATGAAGAAGTTTAATAAAGGGGGACTGATACTCACTGTAAAAAGTGGAAGATCAGTCTTTTCTATTTAATGAATTTTGAACAAGTGAAGAATGTTCATACAATCATAAAAATATTTTCTTAGAACGGTCATAGTTTGGTCATAATTTTATTTTATAGTTAGCACAAGCAGTTAACAGAATTGTCTTTAACAGCAAGAAAGTGAAGGTTAGTTAAAAGGCAATTTCTTAGATGAAAAAGAGGAGGAGAAAAAGTGGAAATCAATCCAAAGCATGGCACGCAACAAAATACTAGAAACCCAGCTTCGAAAAAAATGATACCAGTAGTGATGTCAATGTCATTAGTAGCAACTAGTTTGTTAGCCGGTGGGTTAAACGTTTCTGCAAAAGAAATAGCTAATGGAAACGTGCAAGTTGATCAATCTATTCAATCCTCATTAAAGCATAGTAATGAAATTTCAACAGACATAAAGTCTTTATTTGGCTCATTTAAGAAAGGGGAGACGGTTTTGGAACTAGAGACTTCTACTAATGTAGGAGCTTCTGCAGATCTAAATGAAACAGTGGATAATAGTGTTGAGAATGGTATTACTCTTAAAGCTAATTTAAGTGATGATGAACCTTTAAAATCTGAAGTAGAAGTTGGGCTAAAGAAAAATGTTGCAAAAAGATTAGGAGCTAACGCCAAAGATTTCACAGGAGAGAATGTTAATAAAGATCTTCAAGAAAACCGGGTACCACCATCACCTTTAATTAAACCGTATTTTAGTTTTATAGATTACTATAAACTTTACTTCAGTATGTTCCTAAATAAACAGCCAGATATCTCTAACACCATACAGGTAAACACAGCAGGAGACTATAAATTAAAAAATGAGAACAGAGTAACAACCGAGAAAGACAGACCTGAGTCTATACACAACGTGGATTCCGGGAAAGATCAAGTTAAGCCGGAGATGCAGGAAGAGGCAAAACACATAACGAAAACTGAATCTGTAGTAACAGGTGAAGCTACAACTAAAGGCGGACAACAAGGGGAACTAAAGGATGAAGTATCAGCTACTGGAAACGACACTAAGATCGAAAAGCCATCGCCACCCCCAACTGAGAGTAAGTCGCCAGAAGAAATAGGTGATACTGAATATAAGCCGATGACAAATTTGAATGCTCAACTATGGTTGAACAGCGATCTACAGTTAACCAGCTTACACCTTAGTACCAACAGCAAAATCACAATACGTTAACTGAACTGGAATAACGATAATCCGCTTTTATATAATGAATATAGATTTATGAACCCAGTTTCGGGTTCTTTTTTAATTTAACCCCCCCTAAAAACGTGATGCATCCGTATAGAGTAATTAAGAATAAAATCATAATTTTAGGAGGAAGTGGAAATCATGCAACGTTTTAAAGCATTAGTTGTAGATGACGATTCCAATGTGCGTGAGATTATTCGTATTTTTTTTAAGCAACAACAAATTGATTTAATTGAAGCTGATGAGGGTCCATTAGCGCTTGAATTAGTTGAGAAAGAATTACCAGATATCATTATTCTAGATGTTATGATGCCGAAAATGGATGGTTTTGAAGTGTGTCGTGAAATTCGAAAGAAATTTGAGATCCCGATTATTATGCTAACGGCAAAAACAGAAGAGTTCGACCGTGTACTTGGCTTAGAGCTAGGGGCAGATGATTATGTTACCAAACCTTTTAGTCCTAGGGAATTAGTGGCTCGCATAAAAGCTATTTTTCGACGGATACAACCAAAAGAACTTACTATTGAAGATAAACGAGGGGGGAATTCATATACATTTGATGACCTTTCTATTCATATTGAACGTAGAGAAGTATTAATCCGAGGAGAGAAAATTACTCTTCGACCGAAGGAATTTGATCTATTAGTTTATTTAGCAAAATCAAAGGGTAACGTTTTTACTAGAGAACAATTATTAGAACATGTATGGGGCTACGATTTTATTGGAGATATCCGAACTGTTGATGTCCATATTAAGAAGTTAAGGCAAAAGTTGCAAAGCTTAAGCAAGGAGTGTCTTCAAACTGTTTGGGGAGTCGGCTACAAGTTTGAGGTGGAAGGCTAGTGTTAGGAATGAACAAAAGTATTTTTCGCCGCCTCCTAATAAGCTATATGCTTACAATCATATTAGGTATTGGAATTGTCGGAATTCTAATGTTCTATTTTACTAATAGTTATATAACAAATGCTAAGCAAGAAGAGTTACTTAGACAAGGTAGGACAGTTAATGCCAATATCCAAGGAACAATGTTTATCGGTGAGGATAAACAAGAGACATTAGAATTTTTAGACCATTCTTTTGATGCAAGAATATGGATTTTTAATAAAGAAGGAAAAATAATTGCTACTTCAACACGAGATGAAGTTTCAATTGGGAAAGCGGTAGCCTCTTCAATTGTAGAAAGAGTACTTGTAGGTGAAAATGTCGTTAGTAGGCTGAGATTTGAAGGATTAGCAGAGCCGATGTTATCTGTTGTTGTTCCTTGGGGGAAGCAGGACCATGTTTATGGTGGTATTGTTTTACATGCACCACTGAGAGGATTAAACAATATTATCGGAAAAATAAGAGAAACTATTCTTTGGGCAACTCTATTTGGGATACTTTTTTCTACGGCAATGGTTTCTTACCTTTCTTGGTCGATTTCACGCCCTTTACAACAAATCGATCGTACAGCAGCAAGATTAGCTATGGGAGATGTTGCAGAACGTATTCACATAAAATCCGAAGATGAAATCGGTGATCTCGCGACTACCATTAATATGATGGCTACTAAACTAGAAAAAATTGAAGTTGAACGACAAAGAATAGATAAGATCCGCAGTGATTTCTTAGCTAATATTTCACATGAGTTAAGAACACCGTTAACAACGATGCAAGGGTTTTTAGAAGCTCTACAAGATGGTTTAATTGAAGATGAGGGCAGACAAAGGTATTACGATGTTATGTACGATGAAACAACCCATATGAATCGTTTAGTAGACGATTTAATGGATTTAATTAAGTTAGAAAATAAAGAAATTACACTTTCGAGATACCAGATAGATCCGAAATCAATTCTAGAGAAGGAAAAATTTAAGTTTGATAGAGAAGCGGCAGAAAAAAACGTTGAAATCGATTTAGTGATTAAAGAACCATTACCTAAAGTATTTATAGACCCGATTCGCTTTGAACAGATTATAAATAACATCTTAAAAAATGCGGTGAAGTTTACTGAAGATGGAGAAATTTCTATCACTGCTGAGGCAGAAGACCACTATCTTTTACTGTCAGTTGCAGATACAGGGATCGGTATATCAGACCCTGACCAAGAGTTAATTTGGGAGCGTTTCTATAAAGTAGACCGTGGTAGATCTAGAAAAAACAAAGGAACAGGATTAGGTTTAGCCATTGTAAAAAAATTAGTAGAATTACATGATGGGAGAATTACTGTTCAAAGCGAGATTGGTGTTGGCACCATGTTTAAAATTTGGATCCCATCAGTAGTTAAGGGAAGATAAAGATGGGGTATATTGGCTGAGGTCACAATTACTGCTACCCATCTATTATAAGAAATTCAATAGAAAAAGGAGTTGTCATTATGACATTAAGACAATTTGTGCTAGAAATAATTCAGAACGTTGAAGGTTTCGATGCAAAAAATAAAAATAGTATTAAAGAAGTAATAAGGCTAGCGATTGAAGATTTTAGGTTTAAGTCTAGAGAAAATGTTGAAGACGAAGGGTGCGAAGTATTATATCTAGCCTCTAATGTTGAAGAGAATTTACTTTCTAAAATAGCAGGGTTTGCTTTAGGAAAAGAGGAAGAAATAAATATAGAGTCTGTTTATGAAGGCTATGTAATTGTTAGAAAGTATTAAGTTATCGTTAAAAATTTTAAAGAACACGCCTTTTAGGCGAGCTAAAAGCTTTCCCTTTAGTGTACTAACGCTTCAGGGAGAGCTTTTTATGTTGGATGGAGAAGAGGGTGGTTAACAGATCATTTTACTCTAACTTAAACTTTTCATATTTACTTAAAAAACAGTTCTTACTTTGATCATAATTTGGTCATATTTTTCCTGTAAATTGTAAGTAGATCGAAAAAGCGATCTAATTACAAAAGCAGAGAGGGGTTTTTAATATGAAAAAAAGTTTATTGTTGGTTTTAACTAGTATCTTATTTTCGATTGGTTTATTAGTAGGTTGTACTGAGGGAGAGCCAGGATTTGAAGAACAACCAGATGCATATGACGAAACGACTGATCCAACTGAAACAGATTTAGATACTACTGAAGACGAGGGGTATTTTGATGATGAAATGGATGAAGAAGATGATGATGAAGTTTAAAAGCTAGTAGGTGATTTATGAAAAAATTTATATAGATTAGAAGACTGATTTCCACGAAAAAGTTAAGTGGAAATCAGTCTTTTTTAACGAACTGAGCTCTGTAATTGAAGGGTATTTAAATGCATGAAAGAGATATAGAAGGAATTCCTTCTTTTTGTCTCGAATATTAATTGAATGAGTATTCATTCAATAAGGAGGGGTTAGCTTGCTTTTTCTAAATCCGCAGAAGTTCAAAAGACAAGTAGGAGATGAGAAGACACAAGACTTGATGGAGAAGACGATTGCATTTTTTGAAGGGAAAGGTCTAAAGTGCATTAAAGAGGATGATCAGGCGTCAAAATGGTACGGTGATTTTATTGAGTTTTTAAAGGAAGAAGAAATTTTGGCGACATTATTAACACCGAAAGGTTACGGTGAGGAAACATCTAGATTTGATCTTTCCCGCATTTGTGATTTCAGTGAATTGACGGCATTTTACTCGTTAGCTTACCAATACTGTTATCAAGTTACTATTCTTGGACTTGGTCCAATTTGGATGTCGGGTAATGAAGGCGTTAAGAAGAAAACTGGGCAATTATTAAAAGAGGGAAATATTTTTGCCTTTGGTATGTCTGAAAAACAGCATGGTGCAGACCTTTATTCTAACCAAATGAGGCTATACTCTCAAGAGAATGGTAGTTATTTAGCAAATGGATCAAAGTATTATATTGGCAATGCAAATAAAGCAGCCTTAGTATCTGTATTTGGTCGGATCGCAGAAACTGATGAGTTTGTTTTCTTTGTAGTTGATCCGAAACATGAACGATATCAATTACAAAAGAAAATTGAAACATCAGGGGTACGCCCAGCGTATGTTGGAGAGTTCTCCATTGAGAATTATCCAATTACCGAGCTTGATGTTTTATCAAAAGATCGAGCAGCGTGGGATGCATCGTTATCAACAGTGAATATTGGGAAATTCCAGTTAGGGTTTGCTTCGGTGGGGATATGCCAACATGCTTTTTATGAAGCGCTGAACCATGCTAGTGAGCGTGTATTATATGGCCAAAAAGTAACTGATTTTAACCATGTAAAAGATTTATTTACGGAGTCTTATTCAAGGATTATCGCAATGAAATTATATGCTTTACGAGCAGTTGATTACTTCCGATCTTCTTCTGAGGATGATCGTCGTTATCTCTTATTTAATCCAATTCAAAAAATGAAAGTAACTAAACAAGGCGTTGAAGTTATCGATATGCTTCTTGATATTGTTGCAGCTAAAGGTTTTGAACAAGATACTTATATGGAGCTAGCGATAAGGGATATTGGAATGATACCTCGTCTTGAAGGAACTACTCATGTGAATATGGCGTTAGTTGTTAAGTTTATGGAAAATTACTTTTTTCACGATAAAGATTATCCAGATATTCCAACCCGCCGAGATGCTCAGGATGATTCAAACTTATTTAAGCAAACAACTGGAAAGTTGTCTAACGTTAAGTTTCCAGACTATCGTCGTTGTTATCATGGTGTTGATCTTCCTAATGTCGTTACTTTCCTAGAACAAGTAGAGTTGTTTAGGGAAATGCTCTATAAAGCTCCAATCACTCCAGAGCAATCGAAAAATATAAATTATACGCTTCACTTAGGGGAGTTATTTACTCTTGCCGTGTATGCTCAACTAGTCTTAGAAAATGCTAAATTGTATCAAGTAAAAGAACATTTGGTTGACCATATATTTAAGTTTATGGTGAGTGATTTTGCACAATTTTCTTTAGCTCACTTGTCTAAATTTGAAAACACTGCAATGCAAGAAGAGTATCTAGAAAAGATGTTAAAACGCCCGAAGATTAACAAAAGTCAAGAAGAGAAACTCTGGGAAGAAGAAGTATTACCTTTGCAAAAGCAGTATGTATTCTAACTGAGGTAATGTTTTTTTAGTTAGGGTGAATCATGTTCTTTTTCTTCTATTTAAAGCTGCTGAAAGAAAATCATTAAAAGTCATTTGATTGTCTGTTTTTGATAAATCACTATTGTTATTTTTTACTTCTTTGGTATTTTGGCGTCGGTCTGTGCCTGCATGTATTTGACTAGCTTTTGTTATAAGTGGTTGTCTAGGTATGTGTGTTAAAGTTGATATGTTCATAACGATTCTCCCATCTCATTTTTTATATTTGGTTTATGAATTCCAGAGTAGCTAATGGTTTCACTATTAGGACAAGTGGTTGCTTCCATGTATCTATACGAATTGTTATTTTATTTTTAGAGGGTATTGAAGAGATAAACAGCAAAATGGGAATTTAGTAATGTGTAGGATCCTGAAAGTCATCGACAATCTAGTAAAAATGTATAGCACAAAAACAAACTAAAAGCCCAACTTGGATTATTAAATCTCAAGTGGGCTTTTTAATATTCATATGAGGGATTAGGTTTTAAACCTAGAATTACCTAAAATCTTATGAATTACCAAAAGTTCACTGATAAATCTTTTTGTTTTTCACCTATAATTTTTAAAAAAAGAGAAAAAATATGAGGAAAGAACGACATTTTACAAAAAAGAGGGAGTCTTTGAGATGAAGTTAAAACGAATAAGTATATATACAATCTGTTTACTTTTATTAACTATGGTTGGCTGTAACATGGGCCCAGAAGCACAAGATCCGGATGCCTTAAATCCTTATGGTGTCTTAGGAGATAGAAATCAACAAGTAGTTGATGAATATCGCTTAAACGAAGAAGAACAGTTAATGGGGCGAGGTCAAATGGAGGCACCAATGCAACCATTTGGAACAATATCGAATGCGAACACGGACATACCGAGTGAAAAATATCCACATACAAAAGCAATTCAAATTCAACAAGCAAAATATAAGTTTGTTGTTGAAGGTGGCGTGAACGTTCAACATGGGCGACATGGTACTGGTCAGAAACCTGGCCAAGCTGCTACACCAAAACAAGCGGCGACACCAGAGCAGCAGCCGCAAGCGCCTGTAGAGCAACCACAAGCAGCGACACCAGAACCTGCACCACAGCAAGAAGCGCCAGTGGAACAGCCTGAAGCAGCAACACCACAACCAGCACAACAGGAAGAAAAGCAACAAGCACCTACTCCAGCTGCCGAGGGGATCAGTGAAGCAGCGGCTAAAGTTATTGAGTTAACAAATGCTGAGCGAAGAAAAAATGGATTGCCGGATTATCAAGCTGACGCACAATTAAGCAATGTTGCAACAGTGAAATCAAATGATATGCAGCAGAATAATTATTTTTCTCATACAAGTCCAACCCATGGATCTCCTTTTGATATGATTAGAGACCACGGGGTATCTTACTCATCTGCTGGTGAAAATATCGCCCAAGGCCAACGAACTCCAGAACAAGTAGTTCAATCTTGGATGAATAGCGAGGGGCACAGAAAAAATATTCTAAGTGCACAATTTACCCATATCGGTGTCGGATATAATGAACAAGGGCATTACTGGACACAGATGTTCATTAGTAAATAATTCGTAAAATGGTGACTTGTTTTTCGAGTCACCATTTTTTAGTCTGGAACCTCATTTAAATTGCATACTGTTTGCGTGTCTCACTTCTTTTCAGTAGAATAAGATTGAATTTTAAAGTATTGAAATGAGGGTAATCAATGAATAAACCATCCATTTATGGATTAACATTAGAGGAATTAACAGCTTGGTTATTGAAATTTGGACACAAAAAGGGTCGAACATTACAAGTGTGGGATTGGCTTTATGGAAAAAGAGTCACAGATTTTTCTGAAATGGTTGATGTTCATGAGAGTTGCATCAAACTATTAGAGGATCATTTTTCAATCCATACAATGACAGAACATATTAAACAAGAAGCTTCAGACGGAACAATTAAGTTCTTGTTTAAACTTCATGATGGTAATTTGATTGAAACAGTTTTGATGAGACAAAAATATGGTCTATCAGTTTGTGTAACGACGCAAGTAGGCTGTAATATAGGTTGCAGCTTTTGTGCGAGTGGCTTACTAACGAAAACCCGCGATTTAACTAGTGGTGAAATTGTTGAGCAGATTATGATGGTACAACACGACCTCGATAAGAAGGGGGCGGGAGGAAAAGTAACTCATGTTGTTGTCATGGGAATTGGCGAACCATTCGATAATTTTAATAACATGGTGAGCTTTTTGCAAATTATTAAAGATCAAAAAGGCCTTGAAATTGCACCGAAGAATATTACTGTTTCAACAAGTGGCTTGTCAGAAAAGATTTATGAGTTTACGGATCTAAACTTACAGGTCCATTTAGCGATTTCGTTGCATGCCCCAAATAATGAGCTTCGCACAAAAATAATGAAGATTAATAAAGCGATTCCATTAGAAAAATTAATGGATGCAATGGACTACTATATCGATAAAACAAATCGCCGTGTCATGTTAGAGTATATCATGTTAAAAGGAATTAATGATCAAGAACAACAAGCGCTAGAGCTTGCGGAGCTGATCGGGGATCGTGGCAAGAAAGTCTCTGTTAACTTAATTCCATATAATCCCGTCGATGAACATGATCAATACCAGAGAAGCTTAGAAGACGATGTATTCAATTTTCATACGATCTTAAGGGATAAAGGCATCAACTCCAGTATTCGTCAAGAACATGGGACGGATATTGACGCCGCTTGCGGCCAATTGAGAAGTAAGCAAATTAAGAAATAAATTAGTTTGATTTAAAATAATAATTTTTGAAAAGCGATTGCTCTTTAATAAGGGCGGTCGCTTTTTTTTATAAAAGTAAAAAAAAAAAGCTTAAATAAGTCAGAATTTTCTGTCTTCAGTAGTATCAAGAGAACTACTTTGTCCATATATTAATAACAAGAACTATAAAACTCCTGAAAAATGAGAGAGGAGTGACTAAGTATGGATAATAGGATAATTTATGGAATTGCAATGCTGTTTAGCCTTGTTATTTATCTCTTTTTTATTATGCCACTCGATTTTTCGCAAGTACTTCAATATACTATCCTTATGAAAATGGGACTTCTAATTGTTATAACAATATTTCCGCTAGTTTTGGCCAGGTTATACATTTCTAGAGGAACTTTTGCTTTCTTATTTGCGGTTCCATTTCATATTGTAGGTTTAATTTTTCTCTATCGCGAATTTTATACAGATGATCAAATGACGATGTTTGACTATTCGTTCACTGATAGTCCAGGCTCCTTAGCAGGTTTAGAAAACTTTCTTCTTTACATTTTCATCAGCTTGCTTGGAATCGTGTTATCACTGGTGTTTTTTAATATGAAAAAGGACTAGAACCATTACGGCCATATAAGCTAACAGAAATCATGACAATGTATCCCCAAAGGCAATGAATCAGAATTAGGGTAACTAATAGTCGTGAATGGTTCCCCAAAGGCAATGAATGTCAGAATTAGGGTAACTAATAGGCATGAATAGTTCCCCAAAAGCAATGAATATCAGAATTAGGGTAGCTAATAGTCGTGAAGGGTTCCCCAAAAGCAAAGAATGTCAGAATTAGGGTAGCTAATAGGCGTGAATAGTTCCCCAAAGGCAATGAATGTCAGAATTAGGGTAACTAATAGGCATGAATAGTTCCCCAAAAGGCAATGGATATCAGAATTAGGGTAACTAATACGCCTAAATAGTTGTCCTGCTCTCTTAATTCATTAAAGGCGACAAAGCCTTTGTTTCATCAAGATGGATAAATGCGTCATACCGTTCAGATAAGCGTGATGGAACATAATTTCCATGGTGTTCAAATTCAGGATGATAAACGACACCAATGGCTCTGTGCCCAATAATATCACGAAATAAGTTTTGATTTTCTTCAGTAAAAATTAGAAACTTATCAAATGCTCCAGCTTGGTGTACTACATTCTCCCAACTTCCTATTACTGCCTTTGGGACGGTCATCACTTCAGGGATTGTGCCCCATTTTTTAGCAGCAATGACGGTACCATGATGTGTTCCAAAGCCTATTGAATAAATATTTTTATGTCCGTATTGCTCCCGAGTAAGTTGGCCTACATTTACCATTCCTTCACTAGCCATATCAGTAGCCCTTGCATCACCAATATGAGTATTATGTTCCCAAATAACCCCTTGAGATTCAGAGCCGTAATAATTTCCAATATAGTGAAGCGCTTCAGCCATATGCCGATCTCGAATGTTCCAAGACTCATTATCGTTGGTCACCATCGTATGATAATAGTGCTCAGCATTGCTTGCGGCAATCGCATTAATTTTTAAGTTTAGGGATGCTTCAGGGTCGTTATCATAAGTCTTTTTATTTTGCTGTATCGATTGGAGTAGTTCCATGATTTCACTCATACAATCTTCTCCGTAAAAAGCAGCCGATATTCCGTATTGCTCTGGTTTACGATGAAACGGTTCAAAGCACTCAATTGCATTCAATGCTTTTTCTAGATCTGGAGATTTAACTTCCTCTAAGTAATTAACGATGGCATCCATTGACTCCCATAAGCTATACACATCAAGGCCGTAAAAGCCAACTTTTCTGTCTCGGTGTCGGTTGTAAGTATGCAACCAGTCAATAAGATCAGTCATTTCATGATTTGCCCACATCCAACTAGGCCATCTATGAAAGGATTTCTTTAAGACATCTTCAGCATTTTTATACTCAGGTGCTATTCCTTTAATATACCGATTTACTTCATAACAAGCAGGCCAATCACCTTCAACAGCTATAAAGGTGAAGCTGTGCTCTTCAATAAGCTTTTTTGTAATCTCTGCACGTACTGTATAAAATTCTGAAGTTCCATGACTTGCTTCTCCAAGTAAAGCATATTTTGCCTTGCCGGCAGCTTTAATTAAAGGTTGTAAATCGGTTTTGTTAGACAATGGAATTGCATTTTTAGCGATTTGGTCTATTATTTGTTCGGTCTTAATCATGAAATCACCTCATGTTTTTTCTTAGTATGAGCAAATAAAAACTAAATAAATTCTCCAACAGTTTCCTACGTGTCGATTAAAATGCCGTTGTATAGTTTGTGAAATTTTTCGAGAAAATAAAACAGAAAGAAATCATACTAAAGGCGGGAAAATAATGACACAATCAAAATCACAAGAAGACCGACAATTTCGAGCACGAAAAGAAGCTCAAAACCCCCATGGTAAAGTGAAGTCATTAAAACGATTAGCAAAGGAAGCTAAGAAAGACTAGATATCAAGACCTACCTGTGAGTGCTGGTAGGTCTTCTACTTTTCAGGAACCAATAGGAGCATTCATACATAATATTCCTAGCTATCCACAAGCTAATAAAATCTTAAGTTAGGTAGGTGGATTTTTTATGGAAGCAAGCTGGTTATCAATCATTCCTTTTTTAGTCGTCATTCCAATTGCCATTTTTACAAAAGAAGTTCTACCAGGGTTAATAGCTGGATTAATTGTGGGGGCATATTTAATTTCACCTTCGTTTCTTGGTGGAATCCAAACGTTTCTCTTTTATGTCGTTCAGGCATTAGTTGATGAAAATAATATTCAAATAGTTGTATTCCTTTATTCATTCGCAGGTTTGGTAGGCATGATTAAAGTAACCGGAGGGATCAAGGGGTTTGTTGAAAAGGCCGCTGAGAAAATTACGACAAAAAAGCAAGCCCTTACGATTACCTATGTTTCCACAATCGGTACCTTCATCGCACCGACATTTCGCTTTGTTACGATAACACCGATTATGAAGGCATTATTGAAGAAAGTACCGATGTCTACGAAGGAACTTGGGTTTGTGATTGAGTCTACGGCAACGCCGCTCATTGTTTTGATCCCAGTTGCGACTGCTTTTGTTGGATATATGGTATCAGTCATCCAAATTTCAGTTGAAAATGTAGGCGGCCAATTTGAACCGTACTCGCTATTTATTCAAAGTATTCCGTTTAACTTTTTTGCCATTACAATAATCTTAGTAGGGATATACTTAAGTTTTTTTCATCCATCACATACAGATGCACCAACAGAAATTGAAGAAGATGGGAAGGAAGACGAAGACTGGCATGACTGTCATCCAGCAGTATCTCACGATTTGCCAACAAAGCCATGGAATCTAATTGTCCCAATCATAATCGTTATTAGCATGACACTATTTTTGACTTGGTGGGACGGTGCTGTGCAAGGCTTCTCATTTTTTGAAGCTTTTATTAATGCAAATGTATTACAAGCCATGGTTGTAGCTTTGTTAATTACCGTATTTTTCTCAATTGCTTTTTATCTTTTTCAACGATTTACGCTATCAGGGTTAATTAACAGCTTTATTACTGGTGGGAACGACTTAATGTCGGTTATTGTGTTACTATCTGTTGTTTGGGGGTTGTCCTCGGTAACAGATGATTTAGGGTTCACTGGCTTTATTACTGCTCATACAGATTGGATCCCGACGATGTTTATTACACCATTAATGTTTGCCTTTGGTGCACTTGTTTCATACTTTATTGGTTCAGCTTGGGGAACGTGGGGGATTTTAATGCCTTTAGGTGTATCATTATCGCTAGCGGGTGATGTTTCATTGCCACTTATTATTGGTGCGGTTTTTGCAAGTGGATCGTTCGGAGCCTTTGCATCTCCTTTAAGTGATGACACAAACACCATTGCGAAAATATTAGGCTTGTCTGTTATGGATTACGCTCGTTTTAAATTGAAACCTGCACTCATTGCAGCAGGAATCACTATTGTCCTGTATACTGGCGTTTCGTTTTTGATGTGAGAAAAAAACTAACTGGGATATAAGTCAAATTAGCTAACTTATAAGGCGACTAACCAAGTTTTTAGTCAATTCGTTAAAAATATTAGCCAAATTAACTAATTTATTGAATGTAGTATAAGTCGAACTAACCGAAATATAAGCCAAAACAACTAACGTATAAGCCAAACTAACCAAATTATAAGCGAAACTTACAATTGTCCGATATATGGCAAATAGTACGAATATTCAATTGACTTTCCACTATGAAGCGCTTACAATTAGTGTAAAGTTATTAGTTATTTAGACAATTAGACACTTTAGACTAATGAGAGAGTTGTTACAATATGACATCATTTAGTAAAGACCGCCGTATAGGACGATTAGCTATTTTGCTTTTACTTAGTGAGGACAATAAAAGCGAACAGCAGGAATTATTAGATCAATTTGGCTGGCAAGGCTGTACTGGAAAAGTTGGTTCAATGGAAGCCCACAAAGTTGTGGCGGCAATTGAAACAACCGCGAAGAAAAATGGCGTCATTAAATCGGATATTTATCGCGAATCTCATGCGCTCTACCACGCCATAATGGAAGCTTTAAGTGGTGTGACAAGGGGGCAAGTACAAATCGGTTCTGTTCTCCGTACAGTAGGATTGAGCTTTTCGATTCTTCGTGGCAATCCATACGAAAGTGAAGAAGAAGGAGATTGGCTAGCTGTCTGTCTTTACGGAACTATAGGTGCACCTGTTAAAGGTTCAGAACATGAAACAATTGGGTTAGGGATTAATCATATTTAGATTTACTAAAATGTATAGATCGACTAACTAAATAGTATGCCCATAGTAAATTAGTTATTTAGGGGGCTATATCAGTGAAATCAACTTGATTTCCTTGATATAGCCCCTTTTGTTTTGTCACTTTAGTTAGGTAAAGGAGTGTAGTGATCATGGTTACATTAACAGGCCAAACGTTAACGTTTTCTGAAGTAGAAAAAATTCTATTTAATGGGGAAGAAGTAGTAGCCTCAGCAGAGAGTATCGAAAAAGTCATTGCTAGTCGAAAAGCGGTTGAAAAAATTGTTGAAGGTGAAAGAGTCGTTTATGGGATCACAACAGGCTTTGGAAAATTTAGTGATGTTTACATTGATAAAGAGAATGTTGAAGCACTTCAGCTAAATCTTATTTACTCTCATGCTTGTGGTGTCGGTGACCCTTTTCCTGAAGTTGTCTCTAGAGCGATGGTTCTCCTTCGGGCTAACGCTTTACTAAAAGGTTTTTCTGGTGTTCGTCCTGTTGTTATTGAGCAGTTATTAAAATTAGTCAATTCTCATATACATCCTATCATTCCACAGCAAGGATCCTTAGGTGCCAGTGGAGACCTCGCACCTTTATCACATCTTGCCCTAGTTTTAATTGGTGAAGGAGATGTTTATTACAAAGGTGAGAAAACAACGGCGATGAAGGCATTAACGAGTGAAGGGATCTTTCCAATTACTTTAACTGCAAAAGAAGGATTGGCACTTATTAACGGAACACAAGCAATGACAGCAATGGGAGTAGTTGCTTACCTTGAAGCTGAAAAAATTGCACAACAATCCGAACTGATTGCTTCGTTAACTATGGAAGGTCTAAAAGGGATCATCGATGCTTTTGATGAGGATATACACCTGGCTCGAGGCTATCAAGAACAAGTTGACGTAGCCAAACGAATTCGGACCTATTTAGCAGACAGCCAATTGACAACGAGACAAGGGGAAATACGAGTTCAAGACGCTTATTCACTTCGTTGCATTCCCCAGGTCCACGGGGCAACGTGGCAAACATTAAATTACGTAAAAGAAAAACTTGAAATAGAAATGAATGCGGCAACTGATAATCCATTAATTTTTGATCATGGAGAAAAGGTTATTTCAGGTGGGAACTTTCACGGGCAACCAATTGCCTTTGCGATGGACTTTTTAAAAATTGCCATGGCGGAGCTTGCCAATATCTCCGAGCGAAGAATTGAACGATTAGTAAATCCACAATTAAACGATTTACCACCATTCTTAAGTCCTGAGCCTGGTCTTCAGTCAGGGGCAATGATTATGCAATATGTTGCGGCATCTTTAGTTTCTGAAAACAAAACATTGGCCCATCCAGCAAGTGTCGATTCGATACCTTCATCAGCGAACCAAGAAGATCATGTCAGTATGGGGACAATAGGTTCTAGGCATGCGTACCAAATTATTACTAACGTGCGCCGAGTCCTCGCCATTGAAGCCATTTGTGCGATGCAGGCATGTGACATAAGAGGAAAAGAAAAAATGGCGACGAAAACAAAAATATTTCTTGAAGAGGGACGTAAAATTGTTCCATTTATTACAGCAGACCGAGTTTTTTCAAAAGATATTGAAGCACTTAATACGTGGTTAAAACATGGAGTGTTTAACTTAGAAAACATTGAAATCATGACAAATAACAACTAAAAGGGGCGAAGGGAACATGAAAGAAATAAAAAAGCGTGTCATAAAAGCAAATAAAGGGGTAGATTTGCAATGTAAGGGCTGGGAGCAAGAAGCTGTTCTAAGAATGCTATGTAATAATCTTGACCCAGAAGTAGCAGAAAAGCCAGAGGATTTAATTGTTTATGGTGGGATTGGGAAGGCTGCTCGAAACTGGGAATCTTTCGATGCCATTGTTCACCAGTTAAAGAGTTTAGAAGACAATGAAACATTACTCATTCAATCTGGAAAACCAGTTGGGCGCTTTCGTACACATGAACATGCTCCACGAGTCTTACTTTCAAACTCGGTTTTAGTGCCAAAATGGGCGAACTGGGAGCACTTTAATCATCTAGAAAAGCAAGGACTGATGATGTATGGCCAAATGACAGCAGGTAGCTGGATTTACATTGGAACACAAGGAATTTTACAGGGAACGTATGAAACGTTTGCCGCGATTGCCAAAAAACACTATGACAATAGTTTAAGAGGAACATTGACGTTGACAGCTGGTCTTGGTGGTATGGGCGGTGCGCAAACATTAGCGGTCACAATGAATGATGGCGTTGTCCTCGCAGTTGATGTAGATGCTAGCAGAATTCAAAAGCGACTTGATACAAAATATTGTGACCGGATGACTTACTCTTTAGACGAAGCACTTAAGTGGACGCTAGAAGCAAAACAAAATGGAACGCCGCTTTCAATTGGCCTTGTCGGCAATGCTGCTGAAATTCATCATGAAATATTAGCCCGTGACGTAAAAATTGATATCGTCACTGATCAAACATCTGCCCATGACCCATTAAATGGGTACGTTCCAGTAGGCTATACAGTTGATGAAGCAGACCATTTACGTAAAAATAACCCTGAGCTGTATGTTCAGCTTGCAAATCAAAGTATGAAAACCCATGTGGAAGCGATGCTACAGTTCCAACAACGTGGCTCAATCGTCTTTGATTATGGAAATAACATTCGCCAAGTAGCTAAAGATGAAGGGCTAGAGAACGCCTTTGATTTTCCCGGCTTTGTTCCTGCTTATATTCGTCCATTATTTTGTGAAGGGAAGGGGCCTTTCCGTTGGGTAGCATTATCAGGTGATCCTGAAGATATTTATCGGACAGATCGTTTAATAAAAGAACTGTTCCCTGAAAATGAAGCGCTTTGTCGTTGGATTGATATGGCCCAAGATAAAGTAGCATTTCAAGGCCTACCATCTCGCATATGTTGGTTAGGCTACGGCGAGAGAGTGAAAATGGGGCTTGCTATCAATGAATTAGTTCGTACCGGGGAGATAAAAGCACCAATTGTCATTGGTCGTGATCACTTGGATTGTGGTTCTGTCGCTTCGCCAAACCGGGAAACTGAAGCGATGTTAGATGGAAGTGATGCTGTTGGGGATTGGGCTATTTTAAATGCTCTTATAAATACTTCTGCAGGTGCTAGTTGGGTTTCGGTTCACCATGGTGGCGGTGTTGGAATGGGTTATTCTCTTCATGCTGGAATGGTGGTTGTTGCAGATGGAACGGAGCGAGCGAGTCAAAGACTTGATCGAGTCCTCAGTACAGACCCTGGAATGGGTGTTATTCGCCATGCTGATGCTGGCTATGAGCTTGCTCAAGAAGTAGCCAAAGAGAAAAGTATTATTATTCCAATGGACAAAACAAACTAGGAGGGAAACGATGACATTACACGTAGATCTACTACTTAAAAATATCGGGCAACTTTTACCAATGCGGTCTGCAGGTCCCCGTACTGGAGTGGCCATGCAAGAGCTTGAGGTTCTTGAGGGAGCTGTGCTAGGAATTAAAGATGGGAAAATCGCTTTTATTGGAACAAAGGATTCCGAAATAACAGCTAGCGAAGTTATCGATTGTAAGGGAAGGCTAGTCACCCCAGGGTTAGTTGATCCTCATACTCACGTTGTTTTTGGTGGCTCAAGGGAACACGAAATGGCCCTTAAGCAACAAGGAGTTCCATATTTAGAGATACTAAAGCAAGGTGGGGGTATTCTTTCAACGGTTGAAGCAACAAGAAAGGCCTCTATGGAACAATTATATGATAAAGCAAGTTTCCACCTTGATCGAATGCTAACATACGGCACGACAACAGTTGAAGCTAAAAGTGGCTATGGTCTTGATAAAGAAACAGAACTTAAGCAATTAAGAGTGGCAAAAGAACTCCAACAAAATCACCAAATAGATCTTGTCTCGACGTTCTTAGGTGCTCATGCGATTCCAAAAACACATAAGGACAATCCAGAGTTGTTTTTAGAAGAAATGCTAGATCTATTAGATGAAATTAAAAAGGAACATTTAGCGGAGTTTGTGGACATTTTTACAGAAACAGGCGTGTTCACAGTGGAACAATCCAGGAAATATTTACAAAAAGCGAAGGACAAAGGTTTTGAGCTTAAAATACATGCAGATGAAATTGACCCCCTTGGTGGCACTGAAATGGCTGCTTCATTAGAAGCAAGATCTGCTGATCACCTTGTTGGTGCATCAGACGAAGGAATTCGTAAGTTAGCTGAAACAGGTACAATTGCCGTGCTATTACCAGGAACGACATTCTATCTAGGAAAAAGTACCTTTGCTAGAGCAAGGGAAATGATTGAGCAAGGAGTTACCGTTTCTTTAGCAACTGATTTTAATCCGGGGAGTTCACCAACTGAAAATCTACAACTGATTATGTCAATTGCTGCCCTCTATTTAAAAATGTCTCCAGAAGAAATTTGGAATGCGGTCACAATAAATGCCGCTTATGCCATTGGTCGTGGTCAGGAAGCAGGGCAGTTGGACTTAGGAAGAAAAGCAGATGTAGTTATTTGGGATGCGCCAAACTATTTATATATTCCTTATCATTATGGAGTGAATCATGTGAATACAGTCATAAAAAACGGAAAGGTTGTCGTCGAAAGGATGAGCATACGTGAGTAATTTGCAGTTCCTTAAGCCATCAGGTTCTCTCTTTGTAGACAGAGACGTGACGAGATTTTCAGACATTGTCAAAGCTTGGGAAGGTAAGGAAATTCAAGGTGTAGGGTTGATTGGTGCGCCTTTATCTAAATCATCGATAAGTCATTCTGGTGCACATCTTGCGCCAGGAACCATTCGGAAGGCTCTGTCAGCATTTACAACGTATTCTGTGGAAGAAAACTTAGATTTAAACGAATGGAATATTCAAGACCTTGGTGATATTGTCATGCATGTTACTGATATTATTCACTCCCAGGAGCGTATTTTTGAGACACTTTTAGAAGTGTACGCCACAAACCAAAACTTCCTGCCGATTATTCTTGGTGGCGATAACTCGATCACCTATCCTAGTATTAAGGCATTTACTAAGGCAAAAGGAAGAGTTGGAGTCATTCAGTTTGATGCCCATCACGATGTACGAAATTTAGAGGACGGTGGAGCTACGAATGGAACGCCGTTTCGAAGTTTGTTAGAGACGAAGACAATTGAGGGTAAGAACCTTATCCAAATTGGGATCCGTGATTTTTCAAACAGTAAAACTTATCGAACATATGTAAAGGAAAAGGGTGTGTCGATTTATACAATGAAAGACGTGCGAGAAAATTCAATAAAGAACATCATGACTGAAGCGATCGAAAGTTTAAACAAAAGTGTTGATGTTGTTTATGTTTCTCTTGATATGGATGTTGTTGATCAATCGGAAGCACCAGGTTGTCCGGCCATCGGGCCAGGAGGAATGAGTGCTAGTTCATTAATAGAAGCAATTACTCTGTTAGGTGAACAACCTAAGGTTAAGGGCTTAGAAATTGTTGAGATTGATCCAACCGTTGATTTTAGAGATATGACAAGTAGATTAGCGGCCCATGTCGTTTTAAACTTTTTAAAAGGAAAAGAAAAAGCAAAGCTACGATAAAATAGGACAGAAAGAAGACAGGTGGAAATCGAGACTGCTGAAATTATAAGCATTTTAAAGTTCTCACACTGAAATTAAAAAGATTAGGAAGTGTTCAAATCACATTTCCTAATCTTTTTTGTATTTTGGCTCTTTAAGAGTAAATTAATGGGCTATTACTAACCCATTAACGTGATAATTCGTTTCATATTCACTACGAAGATGGTTGTTGCACTTTGTATGTGCATACCTAAGAGACCATGGGAATGACTTTTTTTAAACCCATGGCGATTCTTTAGCTCTGCGTTCTTAGCCTCGATCATATACCTATTTTTCGCTAACTCTTTGAACTCTTCTGTTTCCTGATAGAGTTGGTGTTCCTCATGAAATTTATCCTTCTTCAAAGTTACGGTATATGTTTTACTTGCAGATCCTTCTTTATAACAGCCTTCTCTTAGTGGACATACCTTACATTTCTCAATATCAAAGTAATGGGTTTCTCGTAATACGGTTCCTTCCGTTGCGTGTTTTTTCTTCCCATGTAAAGCTTTTTTAATTGCCATATGCCCTGCTGTACATACATATCGCCCAGCATCCTTATTGTAATCAAATTCACCTGTTGCCCTTTTAGTGCCCTCTGATACAGTTTTACTTAATTTCGATACTAACTTAATTTCTTTTTCTTTTGTATATTCAATCATATCTTTCTCAGAGTAAGCTCCGTCGCCAATGAATGCTTTCACTTCAATTCCATTTTCAATTGATTTCTCAATTAATTCTTTTGCCTGTTTTCCGTCATTCTGTTCACCTGTTGTAACAACAGCTGATGTCACAATACGCTCTGGAACCATAGCGATGTGAGTTTTGTATCCAAAAAAGGATGTGTCTGAACTCTTATGTCCAACTTTTGCATCTTTTTCTACAGTTGAATTTAAGTGTTCGATATCATCGTTGACAATCTCCTCTAATAAATGAGCTTTTAATCTTACGTCTTCTTTAACGTATAACTGCTCGTCCTTTTTAATGATATCTACTAATTGATTACAATAGTTAATATGGTCAACTAATTCACTCGTACTTGGCTTAGTAGGCATTTTATCTTTATAAGTGTCGTCCTGTTTATAAACGCTCTTCCTTAACTGTTTGGACTGTTCAATCAAGATTTCAATAGGTGATTTAGAGTTAAACATACTATTTGTATGAGTGGAATCCGCAATGATTTGGTTGGATTTAATAAGCCCTTCTTTCAAGGCAATCTCAACCGTCTTTTTAATAAGTAAATTTAATAATGATTCGTCTTGTAATCGAAGTTTTCTAAATTTAGTTAAGCTTGTTGGATGAACCATTTTATCTTCAGGTGCTACATCTAAAAAGTATTTAAATGACATATCAAACGTCGCTCTCTCAATCAAATCACGATCAGACATTGGGTACATCACCTTGAGTAATAGTAACTTAAACATCATAATTGGACATTTGGCTGTAGCGCCAAATGCCTCATTATACATATCTTTTAATTCGTCATAGATAAATTCAAAGTCAACTAAGTTATTAAACTTCCTCAAGAAATGATTTTCTGGGATTAGTATATCGTAAAGTTCACTGTACGAACTGAGCATTAGTTCTTTTTTAGGTAGCATAGTTTCACCAATTTTCTAATGATTTTCTATCTCTATAATACCATTTTTCCTTCACCAGCTAAATAATGCGTATGAAAAAAGGAAGAGTTTCCTCTTCCTTTTCTCACGAAGGCGATATTGAGACTTTTTCAGCAGTCTCGTGGAAATCCGCCTGTTTTTTTATTATGGACAAAAGTAAAGTTATAATTAAAGGTGATTATATAGTATGTATTAATAGAATTTACGTTAATTGAATATAAAAATTATTTTTAAAAATAAGACTAAATAGTACAAAAGTTTAGTATAATTACGTAGAATGGATACTAAGTAAATAATTATGTGTATTAATCTTTAGTAAAAGGGTTTTTAGTGGAGGGAAGACTTTTGAAAAAGATCGTAAAAGAATATGAACCCCTACTCGTTAACTGCTGTGATACGGAAGAGAAAATTCAAGTTTTAAACAATCTTTCTGAAGAACTAGAACGTAGAAAACCCCTTCATTCCCTTGCATTATCTGAGGAAGCATTCGAAATGGCAACGCATGATGGGAATGAAAAGGCTGTGGTCAAAAGTCTTCTCCATATAGGTAGGAGCTTGTGGTTAACAGGTGAACTGGAGAAGGCGTTAGAAAAGCTTATTGATGGACTGACAAGGGTTAGGAGAATAAATGAGCTTGAATATGAGGTAGAATTTTTAAATGCATTAGGGAACGTAAACGTGTATTTAAAAATTTATGATCGCGCTCTTGAATACTATGGACAGGCATTAAATTTAGCCACAGCGATTAAATACGATAAATTAATTGCAGGGCTTTTAAATAATATTGGTGAAATTCACTATCGTCTTCATGATTATTAAATATCCTTAAAGTACTACGAAGATAGTCTTAGTAAGTTTGAAAGACAGAAGGATAAAGCATCAATAACTGTTCCTCTAATTAATTTAGGGGCTGTTTATTTGGCATTAGAAAACTACGAAGAAGCTGATAAATATCTACGTAGGAGTCTTCAAATTAGCGAAGAAGAAAAAGACGGTTTAAGAGAAGTGGGCTGTCTTCATTTTTTAGGTAGACTAGCTTATAAAAAAGGAAATATAAAAGAAGCGACCGATTTCTTTGAACAATGCTTACAAGTTAATCATGAAGTTGGTGATGTTTTTTTAGAAGTTGAGCTCTATATTGATTATTATTATTTAGCAAGAGACTCACAGGAGTTAGAAAAAGGGATCTCTTACTTGTATAAAAGTTTGGAATTAGCTGAGAGAATTAAGGAGAAAGACTATCTTATTCAAATTTCTTCTTTATTAGCAAGTAGCTATGAGATTTTGGGAGATGTCGAAAAGACTATTTATTACTATAAAAAGTATCATGATCAAACAAAGGAAGTTACTAGTCTTGAACAGGAAAGCAAGCTTAGAGGTATTGCAATCCAATTAAAGGCAGAAGAATCGCAACGTAAAAACAAAGCGTTTGAAATTTTAACACAAGAATTAGAGCAAAAGACACAAGAATTGTCCCGATCATATTCACAAATAAAAATTATTAGTGAAATTGGTCAAAGTATCACCTCAACACTAAATGTAAATAAAGTATTTAGACGGATTTATGAAAGCATCAACAGCTTAATGGATGCCACCGTATTAGGGATTGGGATTTATAATAAACAAAAAGATGCAATAGAATATAAGCTCTACATTGAGGAAGGCGAAAACGCCCCTGTTTTTGATATTCCGCTTAGCAGTAAGTCAAGTTGGGCCGTTTGGTGTTTTAAGAACAAAAAAGAAATTATGATCAATGATACAGAGGAAGAATACTTAAATTATTTAGAATCGATGACAAGCACTTTTGGAACGTTAAGGCCTTCGATTATTTTTTGTCCACTAATTTTAGAAGAGGAAATTATTGGGGTTGTAACGGTACAAAGTAAAGAAAAAAATGCTTATGATCAGCATGCTTTAGAATCAATAAGAGCCCTTGTTTCATATATAGTAATTGCTATAAATAATGCTGAAACATCAGAAAAACTTGCTGAAGAGATTGCGATTAGAAAGCAATCACAGGTAGAACTAGTAGAATTAAATAATAAACTTGTTAAAATTTCGGAATTAGATGGCTTAACTGAAATACCAAATCGTAGAAGGTTTGATCAGCTATTTTATGAAGAATGGGAAAGGGCGAAAAGAGATCAATTGCCCCTATCGATTATCCTTGTCGATGTAGATCAGTTTAAAGAGTATAATGACCATTACGGTCATCAAGAGGGAGACCGAGTACTTTGTGATGTAGCTAAAGCGCTTCAAAATGTACCAAAACGAGGAACCGATTTTGTTGCCAGGTACGGTGGTGATGAATTTGTAGCAATTCTCCCAAATACAGATGAACATGGCGCAATTATGGTGGCAGAAAAAATGATTAGCAATATTGTAGCTTTACAAATAAATCATCAGTATTCAAAAGTTACTAACCATATCACTTTGACCATTGGAGCAGCGACTATTACACCACAGGTGGAAATGGACCGAGAAGGCTTGATTCGGATGGCGGATAAAGCACTATATCAGGCAAAGGATAAAGGTCGTAACCGAGTAGAACTTTACCATGAACAATAAAGGTTATATGTTAGTGGGTCTATCAGAATAGTAACCCATCGTAAATCATTAGCTGATTGTTTAGACAGTCAGAAGATCGTAAAAAATAAGGCGAGGGCTTAGCCCGTCGCCTTATTTTTATAGCCAGAGGAATGGATAGCTTAGTTTCTTCCCTCTAATTGTGGAGGTAGGTAGAAATTAATTAACGTCCTAATTGTTGCTCAGCCATTTGTACAAGGCGCTTTGTAATTTCTCCACCAACAGAACCATTTGCACGAGCAGTCGCATCTGGTCCAAGTTGAACACCGAACTCCTGTGCAATCTCATACTTCATTTGGTCTAGTGCTTGCTGTACTCCTGGAACAACAAGTTGATTGTTATTAGAGTTGTTTTGCATGTCGCTTGACCTCCTTTCGTATGTTCTGAGCTTAGATTGTGTAGTTTGTCAGTTTCTATGCATTTGTAAATTAATAAAATTTAATTTTATTAATTTACATCACCGAAAACACCTATTGGACTAGGGGTTAAATATGTATCTAGACGAAAATAATGTAGTAGTGTTATTGTTGTTATTAAGATTAATTTATAAAGTTAATTTTTTGAATATTTAGTTACTTGGTAGTTGGTGAAGGTCAAGTAGCCAAGTGTTTTAATTCTAGTTTTAATTTAATAATAAAGAAAAAAGAAAATTATTGCTTTAGAGGTGTTGAGATGGGACAAATTGTTGAAATTGCATATGCAAACTTATTATCGCCAATGATCTTATTTTTTCTAATGGGGATTGTTGCAGTATTAGTTAACTCAGACTTAAAAGTACCAACTGCTTTTTATACCGGTTACACAATGATTATTCTCTTTACAATTGGGATTAAAGGTGGGGTAGAGCTTAGAAATGTTTCTTTTTTAGAAATGTTACCAACAATTGT
The DNA here is from genome assembly GCF_001866075.3 of Anaerobacillus isosaccharinicus. Lineage (GTDB taxonomy): Bacteria > Bacillota > Bacilli > Bacillales > Anaerobacillaceae > Anaerobacillus > Anaerobacillus isosaccharinicus. Next base: position 2,029,051 of record NZ_CP063356.1, read on the forward strand.
TGCTGCATTAATATTAAGTGTTGGAATGCTCTTTATATCCTATCTCATTGTTGCGAAGATTTTTCGGTTTTCAATCATTGATTCATGGGCTATTGCTGCTCATTATGGATCAGTTAGTGCCGTTACATTTATTGCTGGATTAGCATTTTTAGAAAAAATTGGTGTGTTTTATGAAGCGTATATGTCCGCCATTCTAGTCGTTATGGAAGGACCGGCAATCATATTAGCGATTATTTTTTATAAAATGTATGCTCAAAAGCATGGTGGAGACGTAAGTAATCCTAATTCAAGCTTAAAACATGTTATAAAAGAAGCTTTTTTTGGAAAGAGTATATTTCTTCTATTAGGTGGTATTTTCATTGGTTTTGTGGCTCATGCAGATGGATTAACTAAAATCAAACCGTTATTTGGAGATTTGTTCTACGGTTTACTATGTATCTTCTTATTACATATGGGGATGATTGCAACTCAGAGTATTAAAAAAATTGAGAAGTTAAAGATAACATCGTTTATGTTTGCATTTATTTTACCGGTGATTGGTGGAACAATTGGAATTTTTATTGGAAGTGTAATTGGTCTATCGATGGGTGGGGCATTTATTCTAGCTATATTAACAGGAAGCGCATCTTATATTGCGGCACCAGCTGCTGTTGAACAGGCTATTCCAAAAGCGAATTCAGGCATTTATCTTGGTTCAGCACTTGGTCTAACACTCTCGTTTAATTTAGTGTTTGGGATCCCCTATTTTTATTGGGTAGCGACACTCTTCTACTAAATAGAAATATTACTTCCGTCTCAAAGTGGATAAACTTTTCGAAAGGTTGGAAAAATAATGGCAGAGATAAAGTTCGATATCGAAGAAACATTCGGTGAAATATCAGAAAGTGCAAAAGGGTGGAAAAAAGAGTTAAATTTAATTAGTTGGAATGGTCGTCCAGCAAAATTTGATTTACGTGAATGGGATCCAAATCATCAAAAGATGGGAAAAGGCATAACATTGTCCAAAGAAGAATTGAAAGCTTTAAAAGTGTTATTAAATAATATGGAATTATAGTGAATATCGACTGGGTATGAGTTTTAACTTATACCTAGTCTTTTTTTGTAGTTAAATCAGAGTGCGGACGCTTTCTTCTTAAAAGGGTTAAAATTACCAGTCAACTTATGAGCTATGCTAAAATAAATATAAAATATGGAATTTTGAAAAAATTAGTATAAAGGGTGATGTTGGTGCTGAAAAAGTATCCATTAATAAAAACTAAATTTATACCACCTCTTATAAAAAATACAAATCTTTACCGTCCGATGTTAATCAAGAAAATGAGAAATATTTTAGACGTACCAATAACCTTAATTCACTCTGGTCCAGGGTACGGGAAAAGTTCATCAATTGCCTCTTATCTAGAATACCAGCAGGGGAAATTTTGTTGGTATACACTATCTAAACAAGAGGATAACTTTGTTCCTTTTCTTGTACATATGATTTACGCCGTCCAGGCAACCTCCCCTTCCTTTTGCGAAAGATTACTAGAGTTTGTGTTAAATGAGGATGTTGACAGTTTAGAAGGCGAAGTGGAATTGCTTTGTTCAGAATTTATAAATGAATTAGTCGCAATGAAAGAGGAAATTATTATTGTTCTAGATGACATTCATTATTTAGAAGCATCGAAAACGAGTATAAACTGGTTAAGTTTAGTCATCCAATATCTTCCGAAAAATGTACACCTTGTGTTATGCGGTAGAATACGCCCAACATGGGACGTACTGACAAGGTTATTGGTCCATGGTGAGTTACTAGAAATAACTGAAGCAGACTTGGCTTTTTCGAAAGAGGAAATTGAAGTTCTTTTTGCCGACTTCTATAACTTAGAGTTAATTGAATCGCAAGTCGATTATGTTTGCGAGTTAACAGAAGGTTGGATTATTGCAATCCAAATGATCTGGCAGCAGTTTAAAATTACAGGCGATCTAGAAGTGAAAGAGCATTTAAATATTAGATCACTTGAAGAACTTTTTCGTTATTTGGCAATGGAGGTATTTTCAAAGCAGCCTGATGAGATGCGTCAGTTTCTACTAGCAACATGTATATTCGGAGAGTTTAATATTCCGTTCTGTAACGCAATTCTTAATCGTAAAGACTCACAACAGATGGTAGCAAATCTACTTTCACAAAATTTATTTATTATTCCTATAGGTACAGAACAATATCGTTATCACCCTTTGTTCAAGGACTTTTTAATTAAACAATTACGTTACGATGAAGCCCTTTTTTATGAAAATCAAGATCGTGCTGCAAACTTTTTTTTGGAAAATGAAAATTATGAACGGGCAATCTACCATTATCAGAAAATTGAAGAAAGTAAAAAAGTTGGTGCAATTTTAGATCGGTATGGTCAAATTCTTTTGCAGCAAGGAAAGATAGAGGCTGTATCTAAAATGTTTGATCGATTGTCAGTAAATGTGAAATTGGAATATATCAGGCTATGGTTTATTGAAGGAGAAATAAACCGATATTTTTGCCATTATGAGAAAGCGCTTTCTTGTTATCGCCAGCTTGAAGAACTAGCGGAATTAAAGCAAGATTTCATAGCAGGGAGTTTGGCACAGGAAGGTAAAGCAAAGATTTATTTAGATACTATTCAACCAGCAAAAGCGGATAGTCATTTAAGTCAGGCAATTAAATAGACTCTCGGAATAAATGATGAGTTTATCGAAGATTTGTAAAAAATTTACTGGGAATTTCATTAACAGGACAGCAAAGTGATGTGTTTTCATAGTGTTTTCAAAAAAGTGTATACCAAATAAGCCTACGGCTGCTATTTTTTAAAAATGACTAGGCGCTCTTAGAAAAGATGATTTCTTGGATGTTCAAAGTCTCTTTCTGACTACTGTACCAAGCATCTATGTGTTGACACATCATGATTGAATATAAGCGGACATACCACATTTTTGTAGAGCGATGACGCCCAGATTCTAAGTGATAGTCGACTTTTTCTCTTTTGTTCGAACGTTCAACTGAAGTTCTTCGTTTATAAATCAGTTTCCACTTTTCAGAAGACCTCGGTGTTTTAGTGAACAGACGAAGATTATCTTGCTTAAACGTATGAAATGTCCGGCCATACTTCGCTTTAGAACACGGAGTGGAACATGTATTTTTTGTTCCGCAAGCTAGTGGACAACGCCACTTTTGGCGGTTTTGAGATTTGTCAAACCCATTGGGTTTCATTTCCATTCCAATTGGACAAATAGGAACGCCTAGGGGAGAAATCTGAATATCACTTTGCGTACTGAAGTTTTTCTTTGTTCGAACATTAAGATCAATAAATGGTTCCACATTATGATGGTCCAGTAATTCGTAAATCGGTTCTGCATCATGTGCGGCATCGAGAAGGATTTTATCAATTGTGCCCAAGGTGTACCGTTGCGAAAATTCAATTGAACCAACCACTAGGCTGACTGAATCATGCCGGGAAGCAGGATGCAGCCGTGGATATAGCGGCAAGTCGTATTGGCTATCGCTAGTGGATATCATGTAGAGATGATATCCGTTGAAGTACCTCTCCCTTGAACTATCCCAACCTGAGTCGATGTCAGGTTGAGAATATCGACGAGGATGAGTACAATTCGTTAGTCCTTGGGCACTACAATCACAAATAGGTTTGCTCCTTGGGTATCTCGCTGTTTCCACGGGTGTCCCATCTCCAACAACACCAAGGGAATGGGGATCCCCAAGCAAACCCAATCTCGCTGAAACTTCAAGAAATTGAGATTGAAAAAACGCGTATAATTGATCTCCCGGCAATTGTTTTTGTTTTGAGCCATTGCGTAAATGACGATCCACTAATTTTCTAATAATACCAGGGTTTCTAGGAGTTGCTTTTTCACCCTTTTTCGGTTTTTTCTTCTTCTTCTTTTTTCGTTTGAGCTTAATAAAAGGTTTTACATTAGCCTTCTCAAAACCTGATAGCCGTCTGAAGAAGTCATAAAAAGTACCGACACCTGGAACATCCCCAGGTTCAAAGCCGCTAAGGATCGTGTAAAGAGGAACACGATGGAGTTGGTTCACCCATTCTGTAATACTCAGGGTCGGACTTGTCAATAAACACAAAAGATAAGAGCGAAGCATGGAAGCAGGATCACGTGGCTCAGGACCTTTAACTGAATATGAATCATGAAGCCACGTAGTGGTAAACGAAAGATCCGTGATCCATAACTTCGAGATAATAGTCCAATCTTTTTGTACGAGAGTCAGTATACCGCCTGAGTAATGAGTATTTAATTGGTCTAAAACGAAGTTTTGATATGAGATATGTGGTATTAGCGCAGGTTTCATTTAAATCCCCCATTTCACCGTATTGTTAGGAAGTCAATTCCTCCTCGGCGATTATTGGGGTTCCACTAAAAAGTCAAGTGTTTTTTTAGTTTTTTTATGATATTTTTCAACAATTAATTTCCAATTGAAGAAGAAAACTAAAGTAAAAATCCCACCTAGAAATAGGAGGGATACAAATAAATTGGTTCAAGAAAACCTTGAGCCACAAGGCTCGGCAAATGCCGAGAGTCTATTTAAACTAATGGAGGAAGAACAGGAAAACCCTGAACGACAACTACAACTTTATAGTTTAATGGCCGAAAACTTGGTTAACCTGGGAAAAATGCAAGAGGCATTACAGTGGCTCATTAAATGTAAGGCAGTAAAAGCAGACTTCACTAAAGTAGAATTAGAATCTCGTTATCTTCTACGTATAGGCGAACTCCAACAAGCAAAAATGGTCTTAGAAGAAACGAATGAATTTGAAGCTAATGAAAACTATCTATCCCAATCCCACCGTGAAACAGACTTAATTCTATCTATTATTTGTTCGTTTATGGGGGAGTTAGATAAGGGGAAGAAGTTGGCAGAACGAGCGATATTACGCGGTACATTGAGGAAATCGCCATTTGTTGAAGCGTGTGGTTGGATTCGTATGGGCCATATTGTTCAACTAGACGGAAAATACAATCATGATTTGGCAATTCAATGCTATGAAACGGCTCTTGGATTAATGGAAAAAATAAATATGTCAAGAGGGAAGTCCGAAGCTTATATGGGATTAACAGTCCTTTACGGAAGGTTAGGAAACTACGAAATGGCGCAAAAAATGTCTTTAATGGCATTAGAAGAACCTAATCGAGTGAAGGATCAATGGTTAGCTTCTTTTGTTTACTTGTCTCATAGCATTGCTGCTATCTATTGTAAAAAGTTAGAAGAAGCAAAGTTTTTACTAGACGAGGCTTCTAAAGGTTTTGACATGTGTAGTGGAAAGTTTGGACTTACAGTTACCCTCTTTTGGCAAGCAAAGCTAGCAATGGATCAGGGCAATTGGCCAGATTTTAAAGTTGGTATAGAGAAATTTCTCCAATTAGTTGAAGAGCATGACTATGAATTCTTTTTAACTAAGAAAACACTGTTTGGTCCGAAAGATCTACAACTTATCATCCCAATGCTTATTGAAGCTAGAGAATTAGGTTTAGCTACCTCCGCACGTTTTCTTGAAAAACTTGGACTTGAGAACTTATCATTTCATCCTGGTTATTCGATAAAAGTAAAAACTCTCGGTGATTTTCAAGTTTGGCTAGGCAATGACAAAGTTCATGACAGAAGTTGGAAACGAGAAAAGGCAAAAGAACTATTTCAATTATTAGTTACGAATAAAACGAAAATGTTTCCAAAAGGAGAGATTTTATCATTACTTTGGAATGATCTAGATGAGGAAGCGGCGCAAAGAGATTTTAAAGTGGCGCTTAATGCCCTAAACAAAGTGATTGAACCAATGCGGCAAGTTCGAAGTAATCCCTTCTTTATTCAACGAGAAGATTCTTTATATGGCATAAACAAAGAGGCAGTTTTCGAAGTGGATGCAGAAATCTTTGAAACAACGATAGAGAAAGGATTAAGAGCACAAGGGGCAAAGGAGGCTATAGAAATTTTAATCGAAGGATTAACTCTTTACGAAGGTGACTACCTACCTAGCAGGCGTTATGACGATTGGTGTTTAGAAGAACGGGAAAGACTACTCGTTTTGTTTTTACGTGGTGCAGAACGATTATCACAACTATATATCGAAAATGATTTGTACGATGAGGCTATTTACTGGAGCGAAGCTATCCTTCTCAAAGATGTATGTTGGGAAGAAGCATATCGCATTTTAATGTACGCTTATCATAATAAAAACAACAGAACATATGCCCTTCGTATTTATGAAAGATGTTGTAAACAACTTCAAGAGGAGTTGGGAGTAGAACCCGTTGAAGCGACCAAGCAAATGTATAAAAAAATAAAAGAAAACAGTAAAGTTGAATTGAGCAGTATGTCTTAATGGATGTACTGTTTTCTTTTCCAAACTCAAGATCGGTTTTGTAACTAAATTGTAACTAATCGTTTGTATAGTTTGAGTAGTAAGAAAAGAAAAACTCAAGGAGGTTGGAATAATAGCATTTGTTATTATTATTTAAATTTGTAACTAATTTGTAACCTTAATCACTAATAATGAAAATAACAAAAAAAAGGGGGATTTAAAATGAGATTGAAAAAAACTTGGCTTGGCTTCTTTATCGCCTTAATCGCTTTACTAATGTTGGCGGCTTGTAACTCTAGCGATACGGGAAGTAAGGAAACATCAAATGAAAATCCACCAAAGACAACGACACCTGCTGCTGATGAGAAGAAGGAATTAGAAGTTGTTAAAATAGGTTTGTTAACGTCTGTAACCGGGGCACTTGAGGCATATGGTGCGCAAACGATTAAAGGCTTCGAGTTAGGATTAGAATTTGCAACTGGTGGGACGATGGAAGTTGCCGGTAAGCGAATTGAATTCATAATTGAAGATACAGAAACACAACCGGATGTAGCGGTTCAAAAAGCTACAAGATTGCTAGAAGATCATAAGGTAGACTTTATCGTTGGTTCATCTTCATCAGGCGATACGTTAGCTGTTTTACCATTAATGGAAGAATACAAAAAAATTATGGTTGTTGAGCCGGCAGTTGCCGATAGTATTACAGGTTCAAACTGGAATAAATACATTTTTAGAACAGGTAGAAGCTCTTCACAAGATGCTGTTGCAGGTGCTGCAGCAATTGCAAAACCAGGTGTGAAAATTGCGACACTTGCACAAGATTTCGCTTTCGGTAGAGATGGAGTTGCGGCATTCAAAAAAGCAGCAGAGGCCCTAGGCGCTGAATTAATGCATGAAGAATTTGCAGATCCGGCTGGAGTCGACTTCTCTTCGAATATCCAACGTATTATTAATGCAAAGCCTGATTACTTATTCGTTATTTGGGCAGGAGCTAATAGTCCATGGGGACAATTAGAAGACATGAGAGTTCAGGAAAGAGGAATTAAGCTTTCTACTGGAGCGCCTGATATTGCCGCTCTTCGAACGATGGAAGACATGATTGGAATGGAAGGTTTCACGGTTTATCATCATAGCTTACCAGATAATGAAGTAAATGATTGGTTAGTTGCAGAACACCAAAAGCGTCATAATGGTGAAATGCCAGATTTATTTACACCAGGCGGTTTTGCTTCAGCAATGGCCATTGTAGCGGCACTCGAAAAAACAAATGGAAATTTAGATACTGAAACGTTAATTACTGCTATGGAAGGAATGACTTTCGAGACTCCGAAAGGTCCAATGACATTCCGTCCTGAAGATCATCAAGCGTTGCAAACGATGTACGCAATTCGATTAGAAAGAAAAGACGGGTTTGACTATCCAGTTCCAGTATTGTTGCGTGCCCTTTCACCAGAAGAATCAGCGCCAGCAATTATGAACAATAGGTAATGAAAGTAGTCCAAGGCTAATAAAGACTTTACTTCTATATTAAAAAAATAAGGTGGAGCGCGAATGTAAAAAACGTGCTCCTCTTTTTTACACAAAGTAAAAGAGGTGAGACGATGGATACGATTTTAGAAACAAAACAATTAACGATCGCTTTCGGTGGGCATGTAGCTGTAAGTGAAGTAAATATTGAAATTGAACGTAATACGCTAAAGTCAATAATTGGTCCAAATGGTGCTGGAAAAACAACGTTCTTTAACATGATTAGTGGCCAGTTAAAACCTACAAAAGGGCAAGTGTTTTTTAAAGGGAAAGATATTACGAAAATGTCTCCAACACAGCGGACGAGACTAGGCATTGGAAGGTCGTTTCAGATAACAAATGTATTTCCGCATCTAACTTGTCATGAAAACGTTCGCCTAGCAGTTCAAGCTCAAATGAAAGTCTTCTATAATATGTTTTCCCATTTTAGTAGATTAAATGAAATTAATGAGAAAGCCAGCGAGTATTTAAAAATGGTAAAGCTTGAAAACAAAGAGAAAGAGTTGGCTGTAAACTTAGCCCATGGTGAAAAACGAAAGTTAGAAATTGCGATGTTACTCGCATTAGAAACCGAAATTTTGCTTCTAGATGAACCAACGGCAGGAATGTCTTTAGAGGAAGTGCCAATGATTCTTGATGTTATTCGAACAATCCGTGATGAACGAAAAAGGACGATTGTATTAATCGAACACAAAATGGATATGATCCTTGACTTATCAGATAGCATCATGGTTTTGTTTCATGGAAAACTACTGGCTGATGGAGAACCAGAAGAGATTATGAAAAATGACCAAGTTCAAAAAGCTTATTTAGGAGGGTTACAAGATGACGCTTCTTAAAGTAGATAATGTTCATACGTACATTCAGCAATATCATATTTTACAAGGGGTTTCATTTGAAGTAAAGCAAGGAGAAGTAACGGTATTACTAGGAAGAAACGGGGCAGGGAAGACAACAACACTTAGGTCGATTATGGGATTAAACCCTATCACTTCTGGAAGTATCACCTTTAAGGGAGAAACAATTGGAGCCTGGCCAACACATAAAATTGCCAATGCTGGGATAGGTTATGTTCCCGAAGATCAAGGGATTTTCGGTGGTTTAACAGTTGAAGAAAATATGAAGGTTGCGATGAAGAAGAAAGATGATGCAACACTTGAGAGAATGGATTGGATTTTAGATTTGTTCCCTGATTTAAAGCAATTTTGGAAAAAGAATGGTGGTCACTTAAGTGGTGGACAAAAGCAAATGCTATCAATAGCTAGAGCTTATATTAATGATAATGACATGCTTCTTATTGACGAACCGAGTAAAGGGTTAGCGCCAATTATCGTGGAAAAGGTCATGGATTCAATTAATCAAATGAAGGACAAAACGACGGTCGTTCTTGTAGAACAAAACTTTATGATGGCAAGTACGATTGGTGATTGCTTTTATATTATTGATGATGGTCATTCGGTTCATAACGGGTTAATGAATGAGTTGAAGCATAATGAAGAGTTAAAACGGCAATATTTAGGAATTGCTTAAATGAATCGTGAAAGTAGGTGAAGAAGATGGAAATGCTCATTAATATTACAGTTAATGGTTTAGCTACAGGGATGCTAATTTTTCTGCTTGCAGCAGGCTTAACACTTATTTTTGGCTTAATGGATGTCTTGAATTTTGCCCACGGTGCTTTATTTTTATGGGGAGCGTATGCAGGAATTTGGGTGTATACGAGTTCGGGAAGCTTTTTAATAGGAATTATAGCAGCAATTATCACTTGTTGTATTTTAGGATATTTACTAGAGCGTTTTATTGTCAAACCAGTGTATGGAAATCATATTCAGCAAATTTTGATTACGTTAGGAGCAATGCTTGTATTGAGTGAGCTAGTAAAGGTTGTATGGGGACCTAATATCATTCATGCTCGCGCACCAGAATGGCTTCGTGGGAGTTGGGAAATAGGCGATATATTCTTTATAAAATACAGAATTTTCATTATTTTTGTCGGGTTACTCGTCTTTGGAAGTCTATTATTCTTATTAAATCGAACAAAGCTAGGGCTCGTAGTAAGAGCAGGTGTAATGGATAAAGAAATGGTGCAGGCGTTAGGGATTAACATTCGAAAAGTATTTTTATTCGTGTTTATCCTTGGTGCTGGAATGGCCGGTTTAGGAGGAATGCTCTTTGGCCCTTACTCTGGTGTTATCTACGCGGAAATAGGATTAGAGTACGGAATTCTAGCTTTCATAGTTGTTGTTATTGGTGGAATGGGCAGTGTTCTTGGCTCAATGATTGCAGCGCTAATGGTTGGTTTATTAGGATCTTATGCAGCATACTTCCTACCAGAAATTGCTTTGGCAGTTAATTTCCTACTCATGTTAGCTATTTTAATCTTTAAACCTTCTGGAATTATGGGGATGAAGGAGGCGTTAAAATGAGCCGGTTGAAACAACTATCGAAATTTAAACTTACTCTTTCAGTACTTACAATTGGCTTACTTTTCCTCCCGTTTGTCACTGATTCACGAAGTATGCTAATTATGTTAACAAAAATCTTTATATTTGCTGTGTTTGCTATGAGTTATGACTTACTTTTAGGCTATACCGGGATCGTTTCTTTTGGTCACGCGATGTTTTTTGGAATTGGTGCTTATACAGTAGCAATTTGTTTAAAAGCATTTGGTCCTAGTATCCCAGTTTTGTTATTAGCGGTTGTTATAACCATTATTTTTACAGCAATCGTCAGTTTTTTAGTCGGTTTATTAACCCTTCGATTAAAAGCTCACTTCTTTGCAATGTTGACTTTAGCTGTAGCCGCTCTATTTTTAGTAGCAGCTGAAAAGTGGCGTTCTTTAACAATGGGAAATGACGGATTTACGTTTGTGATCCCAGAAATACTTCGTGATCGCGTTACCTTTTATATCGTAGCTCTAGTATTTATGGTTATTGTGTTCTTGTTCCTAGAGCGCTTTACTCAGTCACCTATGGGAAGAGTCTTGCAAGCGATTAGAGAAAATGAACCTCGTGTTGAATCGCTTGGTTATCGGGTTATGCATTATAAAATTACAGCAAATGTCATTGCGGGTGTTGTGGCAGGTTTAGCAGGGATTTTGTACGCTATGAGCTTACGATTTGTAAATACGGCTGTTTTTGCAACAGAACTGACACTTGATGCCCTTTTGATTACGATCATTGGTGGAGTTGGTACATTATTTGGAGCGATTGTTGGAGCGGCACTAATTGAATATGCTCGTCATGGATTAATGGATTTAGCAAGTGTCCACTGGATTTTTGAGCGTTGGGTCATCCTATTAGGAACGGTCTTCATTTTGGTCGTCATGTTTTTCCCGAAAGGAATCGTAGGGACAACACAAAGTTGGTGGGTAAAGAGACAAATGAACAAAGTGAATAAATTAAAACCAAAACCACCTGCTAAAAATAAAAATTTCACCCAAGATGTAGGATAAAGGAGAGAAACGTTTATGGAGGCTCAATCTCAGGTGGTGTCATTCGTGATTAGAGTTCATACTGCCTTAAATGAAAGTCAAGAGCAGGAAAATCAAGTGAGAATCAAAGTGAAGCATGTACAAACAGATGAAGAGGCAGCTTATGCAAATCTAGAGGAAGCTTTCAGCTATATCAAGGGTGTGATTGGAGAGTGAGGCAAAAATGATAGTCGAACGAGAGAAAATTGGAATTGTTAGTACTGGAGTTTATCTACCAGATGGTCGCATGACTAGTAGCGAGATTGCTAGTTTGTCAGGTATTCCCCAGGATGTAGTTGAAACAAAAATGGGCATTCGCCAGAAAACAATTCCAGGTCCTGATGACCATACTTGCCAAATTGGAGTTTTTGCAGCAGAAAAGGCATTGAAAAAGGCAGCTATTGATCCTCTTGATATCGATTTAATTATATATATTGGTGAAGAACATAAAGAGTATCCACTATGGACGGCTGGGATTAAGCTTCAGCAAGAGATTGGAGCAGATAATGCATGGGCCTTTGACGTGGCCCTTCGTTGTAGCACAACTATGATGGCATTGAAAGTGGCAAAGGATATGATGAACTCTGACTCTTCCATTCGTACAGTTCTTCTTGCCGGTGGGTACCGAAATTTAGATTTTATCGATTATGAAAATCCTAGAACGAGGTTTATGTATAACCTTTCTGCAGGAGGCGGAGCTATCATCCTTCAGAAAGGATTTAATAATAATGAATTGTTGGAAACATCTTTGATAACAGATGGTTCTTTTTCAGAAGATGTTGTTGTAGTAGCAGGAGGTACTAAGCATCCAATAACTGGGGATGCGATTGAAAACCGACTAAACTATTTAGATGTTCTTGACCCGCAGGGAATGAAAGAGCGACTTGAAGATAAATCGATGAAAAACTTCTTAAAAGTAATCAGATACTCTTTAGAAAAAAGTAATTTGACGGAAGCTGAGATTGATTACTTAGCTATCTTGCATATGAAGCGCTCCGCTCATGATTATGTCTTAAAAGAGTTAAATCTACGTGATGAGCAGTCGATTTATTTAGATCATTATGGTCATATGGGGCAGATTGATCAAATTTTATCTCTAGAACTGGCCCTTGAACAAGGGAAGGTTAACAAGGGTGACCTAGTGGTGCTAGTAAGCGCTGGAATTGGTTATGCCTGGGGAGCAACAACGATCCGCTGGGGCTAATATAGACTCTCGGAATAAATGATGAGTTTATCGAAGATTTGTAAAAAATTTACTGGGAATTTCATTAACAGGACAGCAAAGTGATGTGTTTTCATAGTGTTTTCAAAAAAGTGTATACCAAATAAGCCTACGGCTGCTATTTTTTAAAAATGACTAGGCGCTCTTAGAAAAGATGATTTCTTGGATGTTCAAAGTCTCTTTCTGACTACTGTACCAAGCATCTATGTGTTGACACATCATGATTGAATATAAGCGGACATACCACATTTTTGTAGAGCGATGACGCCCAGATTCTAAGTGATAGTCGACTTTTTCTCTTTTGTTCGAACGTTCAACTGAAGTTCTTCGTTTATAAATCAGTTTCCACTTTTCAGAAGACCTCGGTGTTTTAGTGAACAGACGAAGATTATCTTGCTTAAACGTATGAAATGTCCGGCCATACTTCGCTTTAGAACACGGAGTGGAACATGTATTTTTTGTTCCGCAAGCTAGTGGACAACGCCACTTTTGGCGGTTTTGAGATTTGTCAAACCCATTGGGTTTCATTTCCATTCCAATTGGACAAATAGGAACGCCTAGGGGAGAAATCTGAATATCACTTTGCGTACTGAAGTTTTTCTTTGTTCGAACATTAAGATCAATAAATGGTTCCACATTATGATGGTCCAGTAATTCGTAAATCGGTTCTGCATCATGTGCGGCATCGAGAAGGATTTTATCAATTGTGCCCAAGGTGTACCGTTGCGAAAATTCAATTGAACCAACCACTAGGCTGACTGAATCATGCCGGGAAGCAGGATGCAGCCGTGGATATAGCGGCAAGTCGTATTGGCTATCGCTAGTGGATATCATGTAGAGATGATATCCGTTGAAGTACCTCTCCCTTGAACTATCCCAACCTGAGTCGATGTCAGGTTGAGAATATCGACGAGGATGAGTACAATTCGTTAGTCCTTGGGCACTACAATCACAAATAGGTTTGCTCCTTGGGTATCTCGCTGTTTCCACGGGTGTCCCATCTCCAACAACACCAAGGGAATGGGGATCCCCAAGCAAACCCAATCTCGCTGAAACTTCAAGAAATTGAGATTGAAAAAACGCGTATAATTGATCTCCCGGCAATTGTTTTTGTTTTGAGCCATTGCGTAAATGACGATCCACTAATTTTCTAATAATACCAGGGTTTCTAGGAGTTGCTTTTTCACCCTTTTTCGGTTTTTTCTTCTTCTTCTTTTTTCGTTTGAGCTTAATAAAAGGTTTTACATTAGCCTTCTCAAAACCTGATAGCCGTCTGAAGAAGTCATAAAAAGTACCGACACCTGGAACATCCCCAGGTTCAAAGCCGCTAAGGATCGTGTAAAGAGGAACACGATGGAGTTGGTTCACCCATTCTGTAATACTCAGGGTCGGACTTGTCAATAAACACAAAAGATAAGAGCGAAGCATGGAAGCAGGATCACGTGGCTCAGGACCTTTAACTGAATATGAATCATGAAGCCACGTAGTGGTAAACGAAAGATCCGTGATCCATAACTTCGAGATAATAGTCCAATCTTTTTGTACGAGAGTCAGTATACCGCCTGAGTAATGAGTATTTAATTGGTCTAAAACGAAGTTTTGATATGAGATATGTGGTATTAGCGCAGGTTTCATTTAAATCCCCCATTTCACCGTATTGTTAGGAAGTCAATTCCTCCTCGGCGATTATTGGGGTTCCACTAAAAAGTCAAGTGTTTTTTTAGTTTTTTTATGATATTTTTCAACAATTAATTTCCAATTGAAGAAGAAAACTAAAGTAAAAATCCCACCTAGAAATAGGAGGGATACAAATAAATTGGTTCAAGAAAACCTTGAGCCACAAGGCTCGGCAAATGCCGAGAGTCTATTAATTAAAAAGGAGGTACCTACAATGGCAAAAGTAATTCTACAATCAATTTCACTTGAAAATGGAGAAACTATTTCCTATCGTGAGCGAACGGGAGGAGAAGAAAAGCTATTACTCATTCATGGAAATATGACTTCGTCAAAGCATTGGGATTTACTTATTGATGCGCTGGATGAAAGATTTAAAGTCTATGCAGTCGATATGAGAGGGTTTGGTGGGTCTAGTTATCATCAGCGAATAAACTCTATTCAAGACTTTACCGATGAAGTAAAACTATTTGTGGATAGTATCGGTTTAGATACGTTTTCTGTTATGGGATGGTCAACTGGTGGGGCGGTTTCCATGCAATTAGCTATTGATTATCCGGACCGTGTCAATAATCTCATTTTACTGGCTTCTGCTTCGACAAGAGGGTATCCGTTTGTGCAAGTAAATCAATTCGGAGAAGTAACTCGTTTAAAGACGCGAGAAGAGATTGAACAAGATCCAGTAAAGTCACTTCCAGTTGTTAATGCTTATAAAACAGGTAATAAAGCATTTTTAAAAGCGCTATGGAATGCCGTTATATACACCAAAAAGCAACCATCGGAATATTTATATAATCAATACCTAGATGATATGTTGACGCAAAGAAACTTAACAGATGTCTATCATGCCCTCAACACATTTAATATAAGTGACGTCCATAACGGATTAACTGAAGGCAACGGAAAAGTTAAGGGAATCACTGTACCGACCCTTGTTTTATGGGGTGAAAATGATTTAGTTGTTACCGAAAAAATGACAAAAGAAATTATTGAGGATTTTGGAGAGCAAGCTAAAATTGTCTATTTAAAAGGATGCGGCCATTCTCCATTAATTGATAATCTGGAACTTTTGAAAAAAGAGGTTGAAAATTTTTTGATCCTAGAATGAGTAATTGATGGAAAAACTAGTTGTATTAATAACAAGTTTTTCTAACAGCTTAGAGGAGAAAGGAGAACTAAAATGCGTTTAAGAGATAAAGTTGCAATCGTGACAGGTGGAGGGAATGGAATTGGTAGAGAGACGGTTTTGACCTTTGTGAAAGAAGGTGCAAAGGTGGTCATTGCCGATTTTGATGAAGTAGCAGGCGAAAAGGTTCTTAACGAAGTAAGGTCCCTTGGTGGAGATGCTATCTTTTTGAAGGTGAATGTTGCGGATCAAGAGAGTGTGACAAAATTAGTTGATAAAACTTTAGAGACGTATAGCACAGTAAATATATTGGTGAACAACGCCGGAATTACAGCTGATGCGATGACACACAAGATGACACCTGAAGCATGGCAAAGAGTTATCGATGTAAATTTAACTGGTGTTTTTTATTGTACACAGGCAGTAATCGGTAAGATGGTCGAGCAGGGGCATGGAAAGATTGTTAATACCTCTAGTGTCTCTGGGGTTTATGGAAATGTAGGTCAAGCAAACTATGCAGCAACAAAAGCAGGTGTAGTTGGGATGACAAAAACGTGGGCGAAAGAGTATGGTGGCAAGGGAATAAATGTGAATGCAGTAGCGCCTGGTTTTATTGAAACGGGAATGGTAGAAAAGGTGCCTGGTAAAGTAATCGAAAAAATGATAGCAACGATCCCTTTAAAACGTCTAGGTAATCCTGCTGATATTGCAAATGCATACCTGTATTTGGCATCAGATGAATCTAATTATGTAAATGGTACCGTTCTTCACGTTGATGGTGGCATCATGATGTAAACGTCCCGATCCTTGATCTGTAACTTGAATGCAACTCTTTTTCTATACTATAAAACTATAAAGTCTTAATCGTTGCAAGTTAAAAGATGCTAAATGGTAGCAATAGAGACTGTTCAAAAAGGAAGATAACGTATGACGCATCGTTGTCGGACTTTTTGACCAGCCTCTTAAATAGAAAAAAAGAAAAGGGGGAGGTAAGATGAGCTGGGATACAGATTGGTTAAAAAAGCGAGCTCGGATTACTCCAGACCGAGTTGCAGTTGTTGATGGAGAAACACGGGAGCGGTGGACTTATCATAATTTACATGATCGAGCAGAACGATTAGCGTCTTATTTGCTAGAGATTGGCGTTACCAAAGGAGAACGAGTCGCCCTTATATCTCCAAATAATATTTGGTATTTCGATTTAATGTTTGCGTGCACCAAACTAGGAGCGATCTTCGTTCCAATCAACTGGAGATTATCTAAAAATGAAATTTACTATATCCTAGAGGACTGTCAGCCAAAACTAATCGCTTATCATGACAAATTCAAACCTTTACTTTCAAGTAGGTATCGAGGATCGTTATTAAATATAAATCAACAGCATGAAATATTATTAAAAAAGACGTCTTTGCAGCACTATTTTGTAGATGTGGATGAAACAGATCCTCTTGCAATTATTTATACCGGTGGAACAACAGGGAAACCAAAAGGAGCCGTTCTTACGCATCAGTCTATTTTCCATAACGCGATAAATACGATCACTAGTTGGAATTTAACTGGTGATGATACGACCGTAACATATTTACCGATGTTTCATACAGGTGGGTTAAACGCCTTATCGATTCCGTTACTGCACATTGGTGGTAAAGTGGTCATCGACGATAAATTCGAAGTACAGCGTATCATAAAAGTTATCAATGAAGAACGATGTACAATTCTTCTGTTAGTTCCAACCATGTACCATGTTCTTACGGAAACAGAATTGTTTCAGAAGACGTCATTTCCTTCAATGCATACTTTTTTATCTGGTGGAGCGCCTTGTTCCTATCGGATTTATGATGCTTTTGCAAAGAAAGGATTAGCATTTAAAGAAGGTTACGGGTTAACGGAAGCAGGACCTAATAATTTTTATATTAATCCAAATGATGTCATGAAAAAACGCGGTTCCGTTGGGAAGCCGATGCTTTATAATAATGTGAAAATTATTGATCATAACGGGGATGAAGTTCGTTGTAGTGAAGTTGGTGAAATTGTCATCAGTGGTCACCACCTTTTTGCTTATTATTGGAACAATCCAACTGTAACTGCCGAAACAAAAAAGAATGGTTGGCTGTACACAGGGGACTTAGGTAGGTTTGACGAAGATGGCTATTTCTATATCGTTGGTCGAAAAAAAGACATGATTATTACAGGTGGTGAAAATGTCTTCCCTTTGGAAGTCGAACATATCATTGCAGAACATGAGATGGTTGCTGAAGTCGCCGTTGTGGGAATTAGCGATGAGAAGTGGGGCGAGGTTGTAACAGCCTTTATCGTTCCAAAAGAAGGTGTCTCTTTAATGAAAGAAGAAATAGAACTGTATTGTAAAGCATATCTTGGAAGTTATAAAGTGCCGAAAATCATTCGTTTCGTCAGCCATCTGCCGAAAACAGCCGTTGGCAAGATTGATAAAAAGCAGTTAGTAGAAATGGTGTTGTAAAGATTAGTTTAAGAAATCTTTTTATCAGAAACTTTCAACCAACTCTATACTTACAAGAAAAAAAGGCCTCTCAAGGCCTTTTTTTAATACCGCAGTGCCTCTAAATCGACTTCAGGAACGAGTCCTTCTTTTGCAGCACGACTTAATAAAGCAAAGACCGCAGCATAACCATCTTCTCCTAAGTCAGCAGAGAATTTATTAACATATAAATCGATATGTGCTTGAGCAACCTCTGGGGATAGTTCTTGGGCATGGGACATTACATAATCACTAGAGGCTTTTGGATAAGCCCAAGCATGCTCAACAGACTTACGAATCCAACTTGCAATTTCCTTTAAGTTTAACGAGCGACGGGCGATAATAGCTCCAAGTGGAATTGGTAAATTTGTATCTTCTTCCCACCAATTACCAAGGTCAGTTAATAGTGACAAACCAAATGTTTGGTAAGTAAATCTCGCTTCGTGAATAACAAGACCAGCATCGACCGAACCATCACGAACGGCAGGCATAATTTCATGAAATGGCATAACAACGATTTCTCCTACACCACCAGGTACTTGCTGGGCTGCCCATAGTCGAAATAGTAAATAAGCGGTGGAGCGCTCACTAGGAACAGCCACCCTTTTTCCTGTTAACGTTGCTGGAGCCGTGGAATGGTCTTTTGTTAAAACTAATGGTCCACAGCCTCTGCCTAGAGCACCACCACATGGTAATAAGGCGTAATCTGAAGACGCCCATGGAAGAGCAGCATAAGAGATTTTCATAATGTCAGGCCCATCAGAATGAACAGCTAATTTGTTTGTAATATCAATATCAGCATACGTAACATCAAACGTTGGCGCACCTGGCACTAAGCCGTGTACTAATGCGTGAAAAATAAATGTATCATTTGGGCAAGGGGAAAAAACGATTTTCATTATAGCACCTCCACTAATATTGAACTTGCTTTTTCCAAAGCAAGAAGAGCCTCTTTAATTTTCCAGGCACCTTTATCCCGTGGTCCCACAGGATTTGAGATTGTTCGAATTTCTAAGATGGGTAAACGGGCATCATTAGCAGCAAGAGCTACTCCAAATCCCTCCATTGCCTCAACGGTTGCTCCTGGTATTCGTGTTGATAATTGGCTAGCAGTTTCCTTTGTACCTGTTACCGTAGCTAATGTAAGGACTGGGCCAGTATGTACACAAAGCCCCGCTGTTTGCAAAGCATTTACGAGCTTGTTTGAAAGAACTTGATCGACAGAAACTCTAGAAGTTCCAAATCCTAATTGTTCAATACTAGAGAATCCTTCAGCGGTTTCGGCGCCAAGATCAGCGGCAATAATCTCGGTAGCTACTACAATTGAGCCGATTTCGGTTTGGTTAAGAAAGCCACCACCAATACCAGCACTAATCACAAGGTCATACTTCTTTGTTAGTAATGCTTTTGTCGTACTTATCGCTGCTGATACTGGCCCTACGCCACCTGCGATAACATCAAACCTGTGGTCATCTTTTATGCCTCGCAATACGGCATCTTTTTCAGCTTCTACAGCGGTCATAATTAATATGTGCATAGTTTTGATCTCCCTATAAAGATATTCTACGATTAATTATACAACAACTAAAAGTGCTTAACATATAACTACACATCGAGGCAAAAAATAGGTGCTAGTGTATTTTCTAATTAGACTAGTTAACTAACTCAATGTAAGGTGATATCTACTTAATAAGTGCTTTGATTAGAAGGCAAGTCCCATCTATGTTATGGTAATATTATGTTATGTTTTGTTTAAGGAGGAGGGATGGCTATGGACAAGAAAAGTATTTTTATTATCGGAGGGCTCTTCGTAGTATTCTATTTTATGATCTTCTTTAAAGCGCCTTCTGAATTACCTACAGATGTCCGCGCTAGTATATGGGATACAAGTTATTTAATTATGGTAGACGTACTGGTGAATTCTTCACCTTATGAACCATTAAGCGAAGAACAGTATGAGGAATATAATGAGTTTATTGATAGTTATAGTGCTGATGCCACTGTGGCAAATCCGTTAACAGAGAATGAAAAAACAATTCTCTATCACTTAAAAGGATTAGTATACCATGCTCAACAATTTCGAATTCTCTACACAGAATGTGGTCAGTGTTATACTGATGAAGCAAATGAACAGTTGGGTAAAATGGTTGAATCTGAATTAGAATTACTAAGTATCTACAATGTAAATGCATCTGAATTTTATAGCAATTAAAAGAAGACTTCACAATTGTAGTTCATACAGTTGCGAAGTCTTAATTTTATTTGAGAGAGGGGGAGTCTCTCATAATATCGAATAACCTACGTTATGAACTCTTTTTCTTTTTTAGCTTTGCACCAATGGCTCTAATTCTTTCTTCCATTTCTTCAGTGGTTATTTTTCCTTGGATGTATTGTTCATGTATTTTTTCTTTCATAATTGCCTTGTTTAAACGATCTATATAATCCATATAACCACACCTCTCTATCAATCTACTAAACATCTTTTCCAAAGAATACATAATTCATACTGTATGTTTTAAAAATAATAATAATTATGATTTTAAGTCAATCCTATGTTTGCAAGAAACGCCTAAATTGTGGCGCTTTTTTGACCTTTTTAAAAGAAAACCCTTACATTGCGAGAAGTCCATATGCATGATAAAACAAGCATTTCATTGTTCTGCTATAATAAATCATCTAGACATAACACAGTAGATTATGGAGGTAACATGACATTATTAGATGATCCATTAATACTCATTTTTGTCGTTTTATTTGTAGGCTCCCTTATAGGCCAATTAGAATTCAAAGGAATCAATCTAGGGGCATCTGGTGTATTACTTTTTGCCATGGTTTTAGGGCATTACGGATATAAAATACCAGCAATTGTCCAAAATTTAGGGTTAAGTTTGTTTATTGTAGCAGTGGGGTTGCAGGCTGGGCCACGCTTTTTTCGAATGATGCGAAGTAGTGGGTTAGTATTTGCTGTCTTAGGTTTTCTTATTATTGCTATTGCATCTGTTACGACAATTTTTGTTTCAAAAGTATTTAATTTATCTGCTCCTTTAAGTATAGGGCTAATGACAGGAGCTTTAACGAGTACGCCAGGTTTGGCAGCCGGTCTAGAAGCAACGAAGGACCCAATTGTTTCGGTAGGATATGGGATTGCCTATCCTTTTGGAGTTATTGCAGTTGTTTTATTTGTGCAGCTATTCCCAAAAGTGTTGAAAGTAGATTTACAAAAAGATTTGCAAAAAACATTAAGTCCCATTAAACATAAAAGCTCGTTGAAAAAAATGACGATCATGATTGAGAGTAACAATGTTCATAAAAAAACATTAAAGGAGCTCCAACGAAACATCAAAAGTTCAGCAGTGATCAGTCGAGTCATTCGCGGTGATCGAAACTTCTTGGGGAGAAATGACACAGTCCTTTTAATTGGCGACGAAATCATTGCTGTAGGCTACCCTGAAGATTTAATTAAATTAAGGGATGCCATAGGTAGAGAGGTCACAACTGATGTGAATATCCGTGAAAACATTCGGATGCATCGAGTCGTTGTTGATGCCCAAGAACTAATAGGTAAAAGTCTTCGTGAAATCAATTTAAGAGAAAAATACAGTGTCACAGTTACAAGGCTAGAACGAGCTGGTTACGAATTTCCACCGACGGCAACGTGGCGCCTTGAACGCGGGGATGTTTTAACTGTTGTTTGTAGTCCAGAGCGGATTAAAGCGGTAGAAGAATTATTTGGTACGAAACGACATGAAGAAGCAAATATTCATATTTTTTCTATTAGCTTAATCTTGCTACTAGGAATATTGGTTGGAATGATACCTATTCATATTCCAGGCTTAGGTAGTATGACGTTAGGAGTCGCAGGTGGGCCATTATTAATTGCAATTATTATCGGGCATTTTGGCAAGTTAGGTCCAATTCAGGCTAGATTTTACCAACCTTCAAATCGAGTGATCCGTGATGTTGGGTTAGTTTTATTTTTAGCTGGAGCAGGAACAACAGCTGGTGGTGGCTTAGTGGAAGTTGTTAAGCAAGAAGGCGTTGGTTTGATCATAGGAGGAGCAATTATAACAATCGTTCCAATGGTAACCGCTTTTTTCATTGCAAAAAAACTATTTCATCTTAGCATCATTCATTCTCTAGGTGCCATTTGTGGTGGGATGACGAGTACACCAGGGCTAGGGGCTTGTAATAATCTTGTTGATTCCGAAGACCCTGCAATCGCTTATGCTGCAGCGTACCCAATCGCATTAATCTTTGTCGCGATTGCGTCTCAATTATTAGTGCTTATCTTATAAAAAGTGGAGAGTGTATTGCACTTTACTTCAGCGGTTCAAACAACTCATTTACAAAGCAAATCGCATGGATTTCTAAACAGAAATCACATGCGATTTTTTCGATTTAAAGCTATAGCAGAACAAAACTGTATCTTCTTCAACTATTGAATAGCCATAGAAGCATATATAAAAATTAGATAGCTGATGTTATAATATATAGTAAAAAGGTGGTGCTTGATGTGAAATGGTCAGAAGTTAGAAAGTTATACCCTAATCAATTTGTAAAATTAAAATCGTTATCTTCTCATGTTAAAGATGGGCAAGAAATCATTGTTGAAATGGCTGTGGTATCACCAGTACCAGATGAAATGGCAACCAAGGAACTATTGAAATCAAAAGGTGATGAATTAGTCTATCATACAATACATGAGAATATTGTCCTTGAAATTCGTCAAGACGTTGGGCTGAGGAGATTTGACTATAATGAAAATCAAATATAAATATGGATTACTCTTAGTAGATATTCGTTTGACATTCAAAGGAAAGAGCGTAGTAATTGAAAATATGGTGGTAGATACAGGTGCAGCTAGAACACTTATTTCACAGAATGTTGTAGAAGAAATTGGTCTGGGAGTGGATTTGCAGGATAGAATTGTCACATATTATGGAATTGGTGGTAAAGAACACGCATTTAGGAAACGAGTAGACCAGATTCAGGTTGGTGACTTTACAGTAAATGAAGTGGAGTTAGATTTTAATGATTTCGGATATGATGATATCAATGGTTTACTTGGGTTAGATTTGTTAATGGAAGCAGGTTATATTATTGATTTGGCACAACTACAAATGAATATTAGCAACTAAGGGACCCTAAATAATGTATAGATATAGGGTCCCTTTTGTGTTAGGTTGTTGTACTGATGAATGCTAGCTGAATAATGGTTATCCCCTTTCTCTTGTTAAAGTTAAAGTCTTTAAAAATTGGTAAATGGGCTGGTTTTGAATGTAGTCTAATTGATAGTAATAATAAGACTTTAATTGTTAGTAAATTGGAAGAATCTTATAGTAATTTAGAGAGATTATTACAAGATAATAGCATAGGTGAAATGAACATTAATTTGTTAATTGATTTATTAGAGCATGAGGTTCATACCACGGGCAGTTAATTCGCTATGCCTATGCTAATAAAATTACTTTCCCAAAAAGCTGGAATATCCGTTATACCGTTTAATACCTTCTTCAAGCAATAACAACTTTAGTAGTAACTCCATTACTAACGATTGAATTTTATGCTAAAATAATTTAGTTGTTACATCAAGGATTGGAGTTTTGCAGCTATGAAAAAAACGCTTATTATTGTTATTCAATTATTTTTTCTATGGCTCTTAAATGAGCTGGGTTATTTCTTGGTTAAAGCTCTTAATCTACCTTTACCAGGAAATGTCCTTGGAATGGTTATGTTGTTCATCCTCTTAATGACTGGGGTTGTTTCACTAAAGTGGGTTGAGGAAGCATCGTCATTTTTGATTAAGCACTTAGCTTTTTTCTTTATTCCAATTGCAGTAGGGCTGATGAATTTTGGGCCGCTATTTTTACAAAATGGCATATCTCTTCTGTTAGTCATCGCAGGTAGCGCTGCCATAGGAATTTATATAACGGGAGCTGTCTCTCAGACATTAGCTGAAAAGAAAGTAGGTGCTAATCATGATCGTTCTCGTAACTCTGCTTAGTATTGCAATTACAGTGGGTGCTTATTTGCTATCAAGGGTAGTTGGAAAACGATACCCGTCACCTTTTACTACACCTGTTTTTTTCAGTACAGCGATTATTATTATTATTTTATTAACATTCGGTTTTACATTTGAAGATTATACAATGGCAAAAGATATTATGACGTTCTTATTAGGTCCAGCTACAGTGGCATTAGCGGTCCCATTTTATAAAAACCGCGAAATTATAAAAAAACATAGTGGACCAGCTATAGTTGGTATAGTCTTTGGTACAATATCAACGATCATCGGGGCAGTTTTACTTGCAAAATTATTAACACTGTCTAATGAAATCTTAGCATCTGTCAGCGTAAAATCCGTAACAGTTCCTGTCGCTATTGAAATCTCAAATATTATTGGCGGAGACCCTGCGTTAACAGCAGCCTTTGTTGTTGCAACAGGGATTATTGGGACAATGCTTGGACCATCGTTAATGAATTTAACGAACATTGATCATCCTCTTTCAAGAGGACTAGCCCTTGGTACAATTTCTCACGGACAAGGTACAGCCCAAGCTGCTACAGAAGGTGAACTTCAAGGAGCTATCGCTGGTGTAGCCATGGGGTTGGCTGCTATTTTTACAGCGATAGCAGCACCGATAATTGTTCCTTTTTTTATTTAAATTTTAATAAATTAGAATATTTTGGTACTATTTTTGAAACAAATACGTTATGATAATAGAGAAAGTCTACTAGGGGAGTCCATAATGCTTGGACTGAGAAAAGAAAGCAATCTTTGACCCTTGGAACCTGATCTGGATGATACCAGCGGAGGGAAGTAGTAAAAAACAAGAGGGTGGCATTCTGTCTCTTTCTTTGATTTTTCTTCTAACTTACGAATCGGGTTCTGATTATTCAGAGCCCGATTTTTTATTTTTTTGTTAGAAAAAGTCATTCCTATAATTGCTGTATCTTCAGTCACAAATTCATTTTTGAGGAGGAAGTTACGTTGTCAATGCAAAAAGAAATGTCAATTGAGTTAAAGTCACAGTTTGCTGCTAGTAAGAAGGTTTATGTAGAGGGGTCTAGGAAAGACCTGAAAGTTCCAATGCGAGAGATCGAATTAACAGCAACAACAGGAATTGCGGGTGAAAGGGAAAATCCACCTGTACGCGTTTATGATACGAGTGGACCTTATACAGATGCTAATTATGAAGTAGATGTTCGCCAAGGGCTTCCGAGAATTAGAGAGAACTGGATTTTAGAACGAAATGATGTTGAGGAATATGAAGGAAGAGAAATCAAACCTGAAGACAATGGCTTTAAGAGTGATGATCCTCGTGCGAATCTAGAGTGGTTCCCAAATAGAGTGAGTAAACCACTTCGTGCCAAAGAAGGCCAATGTGTCACGCAAATGCATTATGCACGTAAAGGCATCATTACTCCTGAAATGGAATATGTAGCCATTCGGGAAAATATGGAGCCACAATTCGTTCGCGATGAAATTGCTCGTGGGCGCGCGATTATACCGAATAATATTAATCACCCAGAAAGTGAGCCAATGATTATCGGACGCAACTTCCATGTGAAAATAAATGCCAACATAGGGAACTCGGCGGTAACTTCCTCTATTGAAGAAGAAGTTGAGAAAATGACATGGGCTACTCGGTGGGGGACAGATACAATTATGGATTTATCAACAGGGAAGAATATTCATACGACAAGGGAATGGATTATTCGTAATTCACCAGTTCCTGTTGGAACAGTTCCAATTTATCAAGCGTTAGAAAAGGTAAATGGAATTGCCGAAAATTTGACGTGGGAAGTTTATCGTGACACATTAATCGAGCAAGCAGAGCAAGGTGTCGATTACTTTACCATCCATGCGGGTGTATTACTTCGATACATACCGATGACGGTAAATCGAATGACTGGAATTGTTTCTCGTGGTGGCTCTATTTTAGCGCAATGGTGTTTAGCCCATCATGAAGAAAATTTTCTTTATACAAATTTTGAAGAAATTTGCACGATCTTAAAAGCTTACGATATTGCTGTATCATTAGGTGATGGTTTACGACCAGGCTCAATCGCTGATGCTAATGATGAAGCTCAGTTTGCAGAGTTAGAAACATTAGGAGAATTAACGGAAATTGCATGGAAGCATGATGTTCAAGTCATCATCGAAGGACCAGGGCATGTGCCTATGCATAAAATAAAGGAAAATATGGATAAGCAACTTGAAATTTGTAAGGAAGCACCCTTTTACACGTTAGGCCCACTAACAACGGACATTGCACCAGGCTACGATCATATTACCTCTGCAATTGGAGCAGCAATGATCGGCTGGTATGGAACAGCGATGTTATGCTATGTCACACCGAAGGAGCATTTAGGTCTACCAAATAAAAATGATGTTCGTGAAGGTGTAATTACTTATAAAATTGCAGCACATGCTGCGGATTTAGCAAAAGGTCATCCTGGTGCACAACTCCGTGATGATGCTTTATCAAAAGCTCGTTTTGAGTTCCGTTGGCATGATCAATTCAACCTTTCCCTTGATCCAGAGCGAGCAAGAGAATTTCATGATGAAACACTACCAGTAGAGGGCGCGAAAACGGCTCACTTTTGTTCAATGTGTGGGCCAAAATTTTGTTCAATGAGAATTTCACATGATATTCGAAATACGGCTAGTGAACAAGGGAAATCGGAAGTAGAAATAATTGATGAAGGTATGAAGCAAAAAGCGGAGGAGTTTGTTCGTGATGGAGCAAAAATCTATAAATGATAAGCCGAGTAATGAACAGGTTCGTCAGCTAAAACTAGAAATGCAAGCGTTAGAAGATAAAAAAAGGCGGTTGCAGCTAGAGCTGAAATCACTACAAACAAGTTGTACTCACGATTTTATTGAAACAGCAATTATGCGAAAATGTCAAAAGTGCAGCTGGACAGAAAGTATGTATTATTAAATAAATTAAAAAGCACTGGTTATTTAAAACCGGTGCTTTTCTTATTGATTATTAAGTAAACTTTTACGAAATGAAATTCTTTCTTTAATAGCATTTATAAGGCTTTGACTGTAATCCTTTTTTAATTCAGCTTCTAACTTTTGAATGATTTTTTTATTAAGCTCGATGTGTGGCATAAACAGTCCCCCTATGAAATTTATTAATAACAAGCTAAACAAGTTATTTATAGTGTAATAGTATATTTTTGTCACAAAATGTTCAATATTTCTTTGGTAGGATTTCCCTATTAGGCACTAAGTACTAAAATGACAAAAAAACACTTTTCAAAGGAAGAATCCTCTAAAAAGTGCTACTAAATGTATACCTTTTCGATTGCAATTAGTGTAACGATAAGGAAAAATGGAATAAACGTCTTTAAAACATCCCATCGGTTAAGTTCGCGTTTTTCACGAAATCTGATCGTCCCATTAAAACAGCGAGCTGTCATTGCGTTATAAACATTTTCAGCCCGATCTAGTGATTTAATTAAAAGTCCTCCTGTAAGTTGTCCATATACTTTTAAATTTCTGATAGAGATACCTCCAGAAAAAAACCGAGCTCTTGCTGCTAATTGCATTTTTTGAATGTCATCAAAAAATAAAAATACATAACGATATGATAGTAGCAAAATAGTAATAACGATTGGAGGTACTTTCAGGTGTGCAAGGCTATCCATAAAATCATCGACAGTTTGTGTATGGAGCAAAATTGTCATCACTGTCATACATGTAATTGCTTTTAAGAAGATGAGTGCTGCAAAAGAGATTCTATCAACTTCAATAGGGAAACCTCCACCTATGATTAATGGGACGGTCATTAATAGTAGAAATGGAAAGATGATTAAGTACCTTTTAAGTAATAGAACAATCGATAATCCCATGGCAAGGGAGCCGATTATAGCAATAGCAAAAGCGAGAAAAGCAAAAGAAGTCGTTTTTAAACTAATCACACCAAAAATAAAGAAAACTACGGCTATTAATTTTGACCTCGCCTCCCATGAGAGCGCCCATCTGGTGATGCCTTCTAAATTAGACTGAATATCCCCTTGTGATTTGGCCATTTCACACCACCCCTCCTAAAATGTAAGAGAGGAATCCTCTTATGAAAGAGTCATCCTCACAGTTTTATGCTTACTTCTTTTTTACGCTAACAAATGTTATGGCGGCACCTAACAACAATCCGATAAAAAAAACAGCGATCATCGTCAATGGATTTGTACTATTTAGGTTGTTATACGAAGAAGAAGTGGATGTAGTATCAACTAATAGAGTGGTAGTTTGACCTATTAATTCATATTCTGTATCTTCAAGCTTTCCGCTTTCTTCTGTTTGAAAGGTTGCTTTCATTAACCATTCTCCATTTGACTGAAGGTTAAATTCAAAGGTGCCGTCATCGGACGAAACCTCTTCTAGAAGCTCCCCCTCTGGACCATATGCAGTTAAAGTAGCGCCTGACAGTGGTTCGCCGTCTAGTAGGACACTACCTTTTACTTTACCAGTCTTAAAATTAGCTAAACTAGCCTCTGGAACGATTTCTAAAGATAAACCAACTGGCTGATTTGCAGTCAGGTTACCACTTCCTACTTGATAGATTGCTTTTGCCATTTGTACACTTAATCTAGTTACATCATCTTCTGGAGTATATGTACTTGGCACCCGATTTGCCCAAAATACATATTCTCCTTTTTCACTTGCATTTAGATAGGCCCTTGCTTGGACACCGATTTTTTCAAGTTCGAGTTGTTCAGTTTCTCCATTAGGGTAGCGTACGTATAATTCGTAATTCTCATGGTTTGCTTGATCTAAAAAATCACGTAAATGCCCCCACAATACCTCCGCTTGGAGTTCGTTACTTACGTCATCTTTTTTAACTTGAATAAAAAGTTCATGGGCAAATGCTTTTGGTGTGATGAGCAATAGTAATATAAAGATCGTTAATGCAATTGTCTTTTTCATAGAATTGACCACCCCTGGTAGTTTTTAATTATGTCTTCGATAATAAAAAAACGCAGCAATAAACAACAGTAAAGATACCCCTAGGAGTGCTCTAACTAAGATTGGAACACCTAATTGCTCATTTTTTAGTTCATTCGACCATGTGGTTCGATGGCCAATTCCGTCGTCAGCAATAATTTGGTGAACATTGATATTAGCATCATAATGAAGAAATCCGTTGTCATCTACATATTTTTCAAATAATACAGTTCCTTCTTTATCGATGGCTGTGACCAAAGCAATACCAGATTTGGTTCCATCATCATAACGAACGACGATTGTACCCGGCTCAACTAATTCAACGACCATTCGGTGGGCTAGAACAAGCTCAGGCTGTACAAGAAAAAATAATACCAATACGATTGTAAACTTAATAGATGTAGACAATCTTCTCGTCACCTCACCCCTTTTTGATAAATAAACTTGGCCGAACTGAATACAAATATTTCACTGAAAATCCGGTTAATACGCCTTCTAAAAGGGCAAGTGGCAAATAGGCAATGAGCAGAATGTTAATGACTGAAAAGGTTCCTTCACCGTAGCGTTGATCTGAGAACAGAAGCAAAATGATTAATAATGCAACCCCACCACAAATAGCAAGAAACCCAGCGAAAAAACCTTTTACAAAAGGTGATTTTTTATGAAAAATGTTAGAAAGCCAATAAATGAATAAAGCAGGAAGGGACATTAATAACGTGTTTGCACCCAATGTACTTAAACCACCATGTTGAAATAAGGTAGCTTGGAGAATAAGTCCAATGAAAATGCCTACTGGAGCTCTGCGGCCAAGAACTAGACCGAGAAAGCCACCTAGAAGTGGATGAACTGAAGTAGGGCCTATAGGAATGTTTATAAGCGAAGAAACAAAAAATGCTCCAGTTAGTAAACTGATTTTTGGTACTTCATCTTCTTTTATCCCTTTTAAGGAGTACGCAATAAGACCAACTGCAGCAACCGTTGTTCCAATTGCTACCGATACGCTCAGGACACCATCTGCCACATGCATGTTATCACCACCTTTTCTGTTTATAATCATATGGTGTCAGCGTATAATGCTAAATAAGTCAAGAACAATTTTTAATTAAAAAAGGCCGATCTTAACTAGAGGACTATAATTCCATATTTTGTAATTATAGTCCTCAACCACCACAGCACATTATAAATTGGAGCTCTTCCAGAACGTGAAGGATCTTATTTTCAAACCTACAGTGATACCACCTAGCAAGTATAAACTTAGATTTCACGTATTATTCGTATTTGCAGGACAAGACCCATTTCGCTGACACACGAGGTCATTTAAGCCTCAGACACCAGAAACTATGTGATCTATCGTCCTGGAGGAGCTCCATTTTTTCTTTACTTCATAACTTCGCAATTTACTGCTTCTACACTCATTAGGCCGATTGTTTGGCTACATTTTCATCACTAAAATAATTGTGGAAAAACTTCTCTACATTTTTCTTTCTCAATTTCTTTTTGATTTCTGAATAAAGGACATAGTTTGTTTGTTTAGTCCGATACAGGGTTTGATTTCGGATCATGGAAAATGCTAGTCGAAGCATACGATTTCCTAAGGCAATACATGACTGACCAAAATGTTTGCCACGCGCCTTCAATTCTTCATATTTCTGCTTCATCTCATAGTTATTGACGGTCATTGACTTCCCAACTTGGTAAACGATATTCCGAAATGTCCTCCTTCCTTGCTTAGAAATCCCGTAGTAGGTGGCTTTCCTACCGCCAGATTGTTTGACAATTGGGTTGGTCCCTGCCATCTTTATTAGTTGTCCAGCGTGGTCAAAATCTGAGATATTCCCCATTTCAGCGTACAGTTCTGCCCCTGTGATAACACCAATCCCTTGTACAGATAAAAGAACTGCCCCTTCTGTTTCTACAAAGATCTCTTCAATAAGGTGTTGTATCGCTTTGATCTGCTCATTGATTTGTAAAAGTTGATCTAACTTGATTGAAAGAAGAAAGAGATCAGCTTTAAGTTCTTCTTTTGGTCGTGATATCGATGTACTTGCATAATCTAGCAATATATCAATGGAATGGTCACGAATCTTTAAATTCTCCCTTTTAGAAAGCTCTCGAAGACCCTTGGCCCCTAAAGCTAAAATATCGCTTGGGTGAGGATAATGCCTTAATAAATAACAGGCAGCTTTACCAAAAAGTTCTGAGAAAGGTTTGACGTGTTCACGTTTGCCATCGATCCAAACACTTTTCCCTTGGAACTCTCGAAACACATGGTCTACATGAACACGGATTCCATTTTGAATTTTGGTCCGTTCATCGACTAAAGTTCGGCGAGATCTCGTCAGTTTTTGTAAAGTTTCCACGTTACCCGAAGGTAGCTCATTGGACGTTCCTCGACCGTGAAGGATCGATTGGACGATCGCCATTAAATCTAAATTATCAGTTTTAGACCAATTCAATAATGCTTGGCGTTCTTGTGCAGTAGTCGCTGCATTGATCACACGCACTTTGAACTCATTCTTATGGCAACAACGAACGATATCTTCATAATAATGACCGGTCGTTTCTATCCCCACTACAACTTTTGTCAGATTTAACTTCTTAACTTCATCCTTAATTTTTTTCATTAACAGATCGTAACCTGTTGAAGAGGCATCGAAATCAAATGGTTTCACTAATACATCTCCAAAGAAATTACAAATCAAGCCTTTATGCGTGTATTTGGCAGCATCAATCGCTACAATTAAAAGATTTTCAGGTTTATTTTCTTTAATAAATTTTGCCCACTCACTTCCGTTTTTCCCTTGAATATGGTTCAATAAAGTATAAGTCATCATTTTCATCTCCTTGGTTGGGGTAATGGAAGTACTGTGGTAGGTCCTTCTATTGTACATGAATTGATGGCTTTTTTTTATTTGTTCTATCTATTTACTACACTAGACACCAAAAAAGAACAAAAATAAGAAAAAGTCCACCTGGAGTGGACTTTTTGGAAAGATAAGAAAGTATAAATATTTTTAACTTTAAAAGTTGTCTAGCTTCGAGCGCCAGCTGCTCCTGCGGTTACTCTTCGCAAAGCTTGCAAGATGTTTATTCAAGAAGTTGCTTGTCAGAACATTTGCTTGTCGCCGTTAGACGGGCGCTCTGCGCTTTTCTTAACTAAAGTAATCTAAATATAAATGGAAAGCGATAATACTCACCATCGTATGCCTTTATGGCAGCAACGATAGTAAGCACGAATCCACCAATACCGACGGCTATAAGCATAAATATTCCAACGATGACAATAATTAATATGGCGCTAACAATAGAATAGACGGTTATTGATATTAAAAAGTTAAAGTATTCTCTCCCATGATGATCAATAAAGTCTGATTCATCTTTCTTTATTAACCAAATAACAAGAGGACCAATAAATGCCGTAAAGAAACTAATTAAATAAATTAACATGGCTAACATACGATCATCTTTTTCAACCAACGTTTTCACCTCCCTTTTACAGTAATGTTTGCTATAATAGATCATACTTACTATACGAAAAAATAAGGAATGAGTTACATGAGTATTCTTTCTGTTGAAAATTTACATAAAACATATGGTGACAAAACATTATTTGAAGATCTTTCGTTTACGATTTCAGGGAAAGATCGAATTGGTTTGATTGGAATCAATGGAACTGGTAAGTCAACACTGTTAAAAATATTAGCTGGGCTTGAATCTATGGATAAAGGAAAAGTAACACATGCTAATCAATTTCACATTGAATATTTACCACAGCAGCCCGAGTTAGATCATTCATTAACAGTCCTTGAACAAATTTATTACGGCGACTCGGCAATTATGATAGCAATGCGTGAATATGAAAAAGCATTAGCTGAACTAGAAGAAAATCCCCAAGATGAAAAGTTGCAAGCCCGCCTTTTTCAGAGACAACAAAAGATGGACGAGCTAGATGCATGGGAAGCGAATACAGTTGCCAAGACAGTCTTAACAAAACTAGGAATTACTGATTTCTCAAAATCAGTAGGTCTATTATCAGGTGGTCAAAAAAAGCGTGTCGCAATTGCTAAGGCTTTAATTCAAAAGGCCGACCTGCTTATTTTGGACGAACCGACGAACCACTTAGACAATGAAACGATTGAATGGTTAGAAGGATTTTTAGCTCAATATAAAGGTGCTCTTGTTTTAGTTACCCATGATCGCTACTTTTTAAATCGAGTGACAAATCAAATTTTTGAATTAGATGGTGGTAGTCTTTACACATATGAAGGAAATTACGAGATCTTTTTAGAGAAAAAGGCAGAACGAGAAATAGTCGCTGAGCAAAACGAAGATAAGCGCCAAAATATATTACGCCGCGAACTAGCATGGCTTCGCCGTGGTGCAAAAGCTAGAACGACGAAACAGAAGGCGCGGATTCAACGAGTTGATGAATTACAAAATCAAAAAGGACCTACCACATATCAAAATGTTGAATTCTCCATCGGTTCACAACGGCTAGGTGATAAGGTCATTGAGGTCGAATCAATTTCAAAATCTTTAGGTGGCGCTAAACTAATTAATGAGCTTAGTTATTTAGTTGTACCAGGAGAACGTCTTGGAATTATCGGACCTAATGGAAGTGGTAAAACGACGTTACTAAATATTTTGGCAGGCCGAATGAACGTTGATAGCGGTAAAATTGAGGTAGGGGAAACGGTGAAAATCGGTTACTATACTCAAGGTGACGAGGAAATGAACGGCGATTTAAGAGTTGTTGAATACATTAAGGAAATAGCTGAAGTCGTTCATACTACAGATGGGCATACAATCACTGCAGAGCAAATGCTAGAACGGTTTTTATTTTCTAGAGCGATGCAATGGACGTATATTCGCAGATTGTCTGGTGGGGAGCGCCGCCGTCTTTATCTTCTAAAAATCTTGATGACCGAGCCTAACGTCTTATTTTTAGATGAGCCAACAAATGATTTGGATATTCAAACGTTAAGTATATTAGAAGATTATTTAGATCAATTTCCTGGTGTTGTCATTACCGTTTCCCATGACCGTTATTTCCTAGATCGGGTCGTTGATCGTCTCCTAGTATTTAACGGTGTAGGGATTAGTCGCTTCCAAGGAAGTTACTCCGACTTTATGGAAAAAGAGAAGGAACGGCGTGAGCTAGAAGCTTCTATTGCTATAGCTCCAAAACAGGAGCAACAACTAAGAAAAGAAAAGAAGAAAAAGCTCTCATATAAAGAGCAGCAAGAATGGAACCAAATTGAGGAAAGAATTGCTGCTCTTGAAGAAAAGAAAGAAACACTTGAAGCGGATATTGTTGCAGCGGGTAGTGACATCGGAAAGATTAATGAGTTGTTTGCTAAACAAAAGCAAGTAGAGGCTGACTTGGATACAGCGATGGAACGCTGGGAAGAGCTTTCGTTGCTAATTGAGGAAATTGAAAATAGTTAATCGTGTGGGACCAAGTTAGCTTGGTCCCATATTTTTTTGTAGAAGGTTTTGCGGCAAGCGATAGGTGGAATTGTATTAGGGAATGAATTTGCCTCGTAATATTTTAAAAACTACGAGATAGATTAGTGGCTATGTTTGATAGGGAAGAGAGTGTAGATTTTACAGCCTAATTGTTCTACTATTAGTAAAAGGAGTGGAACTTTTTATTCTAATCCATAAAGATGTATTGATGAAGCAATCCACGATGAAGTGTTTAGTTATGAATTTTTAACACACAATTCAAGAAACGATACTAGAAGACGAATATGGTCCTATTAAGCTATCAGGTGATGTTTATGAGGGAGAGTATTTGACAAAACTATTAAAAAACTTTTGATGCGGTAGAAAATAGGGAGGCAAAAAGATGACGATTGATATAGTGATTGCAGTTTTAGCTATTTTTATATTAAGAGAACTTGTAAAAACAAAAGGTGAGTTAAAAGAGTTAAAGGAATATGTTAAGAAAATATCCGAAAAAGAATAAAGAGGTGACAATACTATGGGAGGAAATGAAAAGTGCTTATGTGGTAGTGGAAAAAAGTACAAGCACTGTTGTGCCGTTAAAATTCCAGCAGACATGAATAAACTTATGGAAATGGAATTTATTCAACTCAAACAAGAAATATTAAAATTTGCTACAACAAGATACGGTGAAAACATCAATGGCTGCATTACGGAATTTTTTGAAGAAGTAATGATTGAAGATGATGAAGAATTTCATGTTGCGGAATTCTTATTGATGATTTGGGTGATCTTTTCTTTACCGATTGCAGAAAACAAACAGACGATTTTACAAGCATTTATAAAGAAGCATGGGAAAAAAATTAAGAGGCCTGCACTAAAAGAAGCAATTAACGATTGGCAAGGTGCAGTCCCTTCTATTTTTTATGTTTTAAAAGATGACCACGGTATATTACATGTAGAAGATATATTTACTAAGGAAGAAAAACAAATTTTCATGTGGGTAGGTGGAGAAGAAGCTACAGAAACATTAGAGGGCAGTTATGTATTAGGTACCGTTATAAACTACCGAAATCGTTCTTATTTCTATGTTACCTTTTATGTTATAGACAACCCTACTGTCATTAAGGCTATTTTAAGTCTCTATGATGATTTTTCTAATGAGTATTCACCTGAAAAATTTGTAGATGACTTATATCCTGAGATCATAGAGCTAATTTTCGATGCGCCCATGAATTTAGAAAATATAGACTGGGATAATGACCAACAAAGGGAAGTCATAGAACAAGTAAAAGCAAATCTCAGTGTCCCAGAAGAAATTCAACTTCCTCTTCAAGGTCTAGCAATAACCTTATGGAAGCTTTATTGTACAAAAACAGGAGGAAATATTCGCAATGTTGAAAATTATGCCGCAGCCCTTCATTACACTGTCGGTCACTTCATGATGTTTTTTGGAGAAGAAGAACCTACCAAAGCTGAGTTAGCTAGCCTGTATAATGTGAAAATGCGAGCACTATCGACAACGATTAATAAGCTTTATGACGTCCTAGAAAATAATATTGATAATTTGCTAGATGAACTGACATTTGGGTTTGGGGACGAAGAATTTGATTATGATTTTGATGACAATGATGATGACATTGACTTGGAGGATCTATTTCTAGAAGACGATGACGATGAGCCATTTGACGCGAAAGAATTTATTAGGAACTTTGAGGACGATTTTTTCAAGAGAACATCTGATTCTGAACCGATCGTAGATGAACTAGCCAAAAAGCGTGCAGAAAAGCAGAAGATAAAAAAGTAACCTAAGTTGTGTCGGCTTAGACAGTATCCGTATAGGACATGGGTTCCGTTATTTCTCTGAAATCAGCATTTTTTAGAATTTTACGGACATACGTTCCGCTATTTAATTTTTTTAAGGTGTTTTTTATTGATTTTATCAAAATAGCGGAACACAGGTCCGATAAAAATAAAAAATTGCAGTTTTTCCAAAATTAGCGGAACTGATGTCCGATAACGAAGTGACTGATCTGTTTTACAGCACGATAAACTCTGGAAGAGGGTCAGCAAACGTCGTCCAATCTTCTTTCATTTCCTCGTCAGTTAGCAAACATCCGTTTAAACCTCCAATAATTTGCTGTTTGTCAAAACGAATCCCAATTAAAACTAGCTCTGTAATTCGATCTCCATACTCAGCGTCCCACATTTCTTTTAATTCAGGTTCATCTCTTAAAGTTTGTTCTTGTTCTTCTAATGGGAGCGATGCCACCCAGTAGCCTGCCGGTTCAAAGGAAACAGAAGGTCCTGCTTGGCTCATTAAGGCAATGATGTTGTTTCTAGTGGCAAGCCAGACTAGCCCTTTTGCTCGGACAATTTCCTTAGGCCATTGTTCTAGCCATTGAAGCAGTCGCTGTGGATGAAATGGTTTTCTTGCCCGATATACAAAGGAAGATATCCCGTATTCTTCGGTTTCAGGAACATGTTCATGTTGCAATTCTTGAAGCCAACCTGCTGATTGACTTGCTTCTTCTAAGTCAAACAATCCAGTGTTCAAAATTTCTTTTGCTTCGACATGTCCCCGCGACGAGCGAATGAATTTAGCTCTAGGCTGTAACTTGCGTAAAATTGCTTCTAATTCAGTGAGATTCACTTCACTAACTAAATCACATTTATTTAGAATTAAGACATCACAAAATTCAATTTGATCGATGAGTAAGTCAACAACCTCGCGCGCATCCTCTTCGTTGGCAGCTTGTTTTCGATCAGTAAGTGTTTCTCCAGATGAGAAGTCATGCCAAAAACGAAATGCGTCAACAACTGTCACCATCGTATCAAGGCGACAATAGTCAGTAAGGTCAATTTCACTTTCCTCATCTTTATATGAAAATGTTTGTGCAATCGGAAGAGGTTCACCGATCCCGGTAGATTCGATTAGAATATAATCATATTTTTTTTCCTCAGCAAGTCGCTTTACCTCAATTAAAAGATCTTCACGAAGAGTACAGCATATGCAACCATTAGACATTTCAACGAGTTTTTCATCAATACGTGATAGAGCAGAGCCTTCCTTAATTAGATCAAAATCTATATTTACTTCACTCAAATCATTTACAATGACAGCAACCTTTAATCCTTCCCGGTTGTTTAATACATGGTTTAAAATCGTTGTTTTTCCTGAGCCTAGGTAGCCGGTTAGGACGGTAACAGGAATTCGTTGATCAGTCACAACTATCATCCTTTCTATTTTAAAATCGTAATAATTTCGTTTTGTATTGTAGCATATAAATTTGTGAGATCAAAGTTATTATCCTCAAATTTGCATTCTATCTATACAATTTCTCCTAAGCCATCGTTAGAATGGGAAGAAGGTTTATATTTATTAGGCGCATTGGCTGAGCTTCAATTGGGGCCAGTTGCTAGAAATATTTCCGGAGCTCGTAGAGGTGCAGAACGGATAATTACTTCTTTTTAAAGGTGGGATATCTACAATATTATCCATGAATCCCAAAAAAATGTGACCGTTGTTACATCAAGTGTTTAGTAGGTATAGTATCCTAGGTCTATTACAGTACAAAGGAGAGATTTCCTTGGAGTCGATTTTTAGACCTGGTCTAGCTTTTTTAAACCGATTTACATTTAAAAAGAAGTTTCTGATTATATTTATTTTTATAGGTATTCCGATTTCGGGATTATTTATTAGTTACATCCAACAACTTAATAAAGAAATTAATTTTTCGAAAGGAGAGCAGATAGGATTAACGTATGTTAATACGGTAAGTATGCTCATGAAAAATACACAGCAGCACCGTGGACTCTCAGTAGGATTCCTAAATGGTGAGAAAACGTTAGAAGGGGACCTTGCCAAGAAACAAGCTGAAATCAACAATATTTATCAGCAATTAGAGGTATTAATTACTAATAGTAACGATACCTTATCTGTAAAAAATGATTATGATCGAATTCTCGTAAGATGGCAAGAACTAAGTAATGGCTTATACACACTTACTTCAACAAAATCTTTCCAAGAGCATACGGACTTAATTAATATTCAGTTAGATTTATTGGGGGAAATTACCGATGCTTCAAGGTTGTCGACGGATAACGATCTTGTAAATAATTTGTTAATAGCTCTTGTTACCGATAAACTTCCTAGGGTTACAGAGTATTTAGGAGAGGCTCGTGCTATTGGTACAGGGATTGCCTCAAAAAAATTTAAATCAGACGAAGATCAGCTACAGTTACTATTTTCGAAGCAGTCTGTAGAGATTTATCGACATGACGCCCGGCGTATTCTTCAATCTATTTTTACTTTTAAGGAAAAACAACTTATAGATTTAAAGACACAATCAGAAAATTTGATCGATGAGGTTGAAAAAATCGGTGCATTTATAGATGATAACTTTATTATGAGCAGTAATATAGAAATTAATGCCCAAGATTACTTTGAAGCAGTGACAACTTCAATTGATGAAGTTTATAGCTTTATAGATTTTGCTACAAGCGTGCTCGAGAAGAGACTAGATGAACGAATTGGTGATTTACAATTTGCTAGAAATAGTGGAATCCTATTAACTGCAGTTACTGGAACAATAAGTATCTACTTATTTCTTGCATTTTACGTAGGTGTTCAAAATAATATCTCAATTATTAAGAGCGCGACTGAAAAAATTGCTGAAGGGGACTTAACAGAAAAAATAACGATTATATCAAAAGATGAGTTCCAGCAAATTAGTGAATCTGTAAATGTAATGGTCCAATCATTTAATAAAATTGTAGCATCGAATCAAAGAGTAGCTGAAGAAGTAGCATTGTCCACAAATGATTTAGCGATGGTAACAGAAGAAACGGCAAAGGCTACTGAGCAAATTACATTATCAATGGAAGACGTTTCAAGGATTGTTGAAATGCAATTAAGTAATGCAAAAGAGTCCCAAAATACACTCCAGGATTTATCACAAAGTTTATTTACAATTTCAAGTGCTTCAAATATAGTAGCGGCATCATCTCAATTTATGTCAACTCAAGCTCAAAAAGGAAATGGGACAGTTGAGAAAACAATTGAGCAAATGGCAATGATTAAAACAGCAGTTTCAAATACTGAAGCCATTATTGATAGACTAAATTTACGATCAGCAAATATTAGTAATATCGTTACTATGATAACAACGATTGCAGATCAAACAAATTTACTCGCATTGAATGCGGCAATTGAAGCTGCTAGAGCTGGAGACGCTGGTAAGGGCTTTGCAGTTGTAGCGGCTGAAGTAAGAAAATTAGCTGAAAACTCATCTGTTTCAGCAAATAATATCCAAAAACTGATTGATGAAACATTAACTGATACAAAATTGGCCATTGAAGCTATGAAAAATGTAAGTGAAGAAACTGATGCAGGTATCGGTGATGTAGAGGATACAAAAGAGACATTTCAAACGATTTATCAATCAACAATGCAAGTGGTTACGGGTATTGATGATGTGGCAAATCTATCTAGAGAGATGACCGGTAAGCTTCACCAATTAACAGAAGCTTTAAGCTCAGTGAGCACTTTATCAATTCAGGTCGAAGGGAATACGCAACAAGTAGCTGCTGCTACAGAAGAACAGTTAGCATCAATGGAGGAGATATCTTCTACTGTTGCGAATTTAAATGAAAAAGCAATTATGTTAGAACAACAAATTGATCGTTTTAAAGTATAATAGAAGGACTTACGGCTATCGCTATTATAGCAATTTGTCACGGTAACCAAAAAGAGGGTGTCCCTAAGTGACAGCCTCTTAAAAACTCATGTATGATTAATAGAAAGAAGGAATATGCATGTCTAAACAACAAAGGAATCTTTTTACAAAATTAAGGACTGTTATCATTATTATTCTATTATTCATGATCGGCTTGTTTTTATTCTAACAGTTAAAAAAAATCAAAAAAGGCTGTCTCTTTTGCCGGAATTGCCTTTTCTAATAACACTACTTCTTCATGATTACCGCTAATCTGTTCAAACATATAAAGTGTCGATGGTTTTTGATAGTTTAACAACATCGTAGACAAATCTTGAATAGTACATGTAATACCACGTTTCGGAGGATGAGTGCAGGAAGACCCCTCTTTCGTCTGCTGAAACTGTTTTACTTCGTTGTTATTAACAAAATACGTCCCTGTATTCCATTCGCAAAATGGATCTTCGACATGAAAGACTAATGTTTCTCCTTCAGCTAAAAGAAAAGGATACATAGAAAGAAATTGTCTTACATCGACAATTCGGGCCATGAAGTATGGTTCAACTTTTTGCTCTACAAGTGGCTCTTGAAAGAAAAATAGAGCAGGATCATTGCCGAAGGTAGTATATTGAACTGTTTCAACCATTGAATCGTGGTTTGAAATAAAAGTCCAAAGTGATCTCCATGCTTCTGTAGTTAAGAAGATGAGCTCTTGAATTTTCATCGTTTGGTTTTTTACGTCGTATACGAGGTAACCTTGGGCTATTCCTTGCTCATCATAATAGACGGCTAGTTGCCCTTTCATATTAGGAAAAAGTCTTTCTTCCCACCAACTTTTATCCCGTACAAGCATCCCATTAAACTTTAGTGCGAAGCGCTGATACATATCGTCTAACAATTTATAGTTCTTATCGACGCGACGTATACAACCGATATTTGCCTGAAATCGTGGTAATTGTGCTTTTTTCACAGTAACCAACTTTTTGTCGGCGAAAAGTTCCCAGCCATATTTCCGATAAAATGGGATTGAGAAAGGAAATAAAAATGAAATTGTCTGTCCTTTTTCCTTCATTTCTTCTAAGCCTTTACGAAGTAATTGCTTTACAAGCCCATTTCTTCGATACTCAGGCCATGTAACAACCCCTGATACACCACCCATGGCGAACTCTTTTCCTTGAATGAATGTCTTAAAAGGCAATACCGTTAATTTTGAAACAATCTTCTCATGATCAATTACGACAAAAGTATCTTCAGGGTTCATCATTTTTCTTCGCGATTTTCGCTGTTCCTCAGTTAGCTCTAGTTGAAAGGCAAATTCAGACATGCTAATACTTAAATCGATTTCTTCTTGTTTTAGTTTACGAATATTCATAGAATGACACCTCAATTCAGTCTTTGTGAAAAATGCAGCTAAGTCTAGTTAAATTAACAATTTTTTGTGAAAAGATACTTAGTACATTCGTGATATTTTTTAATAATCCTTTAATAACAACAATGAAAACGGTTTAAAAACAGTCAAAGTTTGTTCACTGTTTCACAAACTTTTTTATGCTAAGATAAAGTCAAGAAAAGAAAAGGAGTTGAGCTAAATGATATTATGTCAATGGAAAGACTTCTCAACAGACACTGAAACCTATTCACAACAAATGTTTGAGGAAATTGTTGAAGATGAATTTGATGCAATGTTGTTTGAAGATGGAAAGGAAATTCCTTCATATATTTGGACAGTAAATTATGTTTGTATAATAAAGCTGAATTCAAAGATGTATAAAGATATCTCAATTACAAAAATACAAAGAAATCCAGTTTGTGAATAATATTTTTTTATTAGATCATGCTCAATGTTTCACAATATAAGCAAACACATTGAAGGAGGATTTACAATATGGCAGTAGTAGAGAAAGAAGTAAAAAAACAAGATGATGTTTCCAA
Source organism: Anaerobacillus isosaccharinicus (assembly GCF_001866075.3). Lineage (GTDB taxonomy): Bacteria > Bacillota > Bacilli > Bacillales > Anaerobacillaceae > Anaerobacillus > Anaerobacillus isosaccharinicus. The sequence continues at coordinate 2,070,961 of NZ_CP063356.1, forward strand.
AATGATTAACAAGTTAGTAGAAGAAGGGCAAGTGGCACTAAAAGAATTTTTAACTTTTGATCAAGAAGCTGTTGATCATATCGTTAAAGAAATGGCTTTAGCAGGTCTTGATCAACATATGCCATTAGCTAAACTAGCGATCGAAGAAACTAAACGTGGTGTTTATGAAGATAAAATTATTAAAAATATGTTTGCGACAGAATATGTTTACCATAACATTAAGTACGATAAAACAGTTGGTATTATTGACGATAATGAACATGAAGGTTTAGTTCAAATTGCTGAACCGGTGGGTGTAGTAGCTGGGGTAACACCTGTAACAAATCCAACTTCAACAACCATGTTTAAAGCAATCATTGCCATGAAAACAAGAAATCCAATCATCTTTGCTTTCCATCCATCTGCACAAAAATGTAGCAGTGAGGCAGCTCGCATTGTAAGAGATGCAGCAATTAAAGCTGGCGCTCCAAAAAATTGTATTCAGTGGATAGAGGCACCGTCAATCGATGCAACACAACAATTAATGAATCATCCAGGAGTAGCTCTTGTTCTTGCAACAGGTGGGGCGGGAATGGTGAAATCTGCATATAGTACTGGAAAACCTGCGTTAGGTGTAGGTCCAGGGAACGTACCTTGTTACATTGAAAAAACAGCTAACGTAAAACGTTCAGTTAACGATCTAATTCTATCGAAAACATTTGATAATGGAATGATTTGTGCCTCAGAACAAGCGGCAATCGTAGATAAAGAGATTTATGAAGAAGTAAAGTCGGAATTAAAGGATAACGGTTGTCACTTCTTAACTGATGCAGAAAAAGCGAAGGTTGAAAAGTTAGTGATTAATGAGCAAACATGTGCAGTAAATCCTGATATTGTTGGAAAGCCACCCGTTGAGATTGCTAAAATGGCTGGAGTAAAAGTACCTGAACATACAAAGATTTTAATTGCCGAATTAACAGGCGTCGGACCAGAATTTCCGCTATCAAGAGAGAAGTTAAGCCCAGTTCTAGCATTCTACAAAGTTAATTCTACTGAAGAAGGCTTAACTCGTGCAGAACAAATGCTAGAGTTTGGTGGCCTAGGTCACTCTGCAGTCATCCACTCGAATGATGATGCGGTCATTGCTCAATTCGGAAATCGTATGAAGGCTGGTCGTTTAATTGTTAACGCGCCATCAAGCCAAGGGGCGATCGGAGATATCTATAATGCATTCATGCCATCTTTAACTCTAGGTTGTGGTTCTTACGGACGTAACTCAGTTTCTTCAAACGTAAGTGCTGTTCATTTACTAAATATAAAACGTCTAGCGAGAAGGAATACAAATATGCAATGGTTTAAGGTTCCACCAAAAATCTATTTTGAAAAGCATTCAACACAATATTTAGCAAAAATGCCTAACATTTCAAAGGCAATTATCGTTACTGATCCAGGTATGGTGAAGCTTGGGTATGTAGATAAAGTTCTCTACTACTTAAGAAAACGTGCTGACTACGTTCATTGTGAAATTTTCTCTGATGTTGAGCCAGATCCATCTATTGAAACAGTCATGAAAGGTGCAGAAATGATGCACAACTTCCAACCAGATGTAGTTATTGCCCTTGGTGGTGGATCTGCAATGGATGCTGCAAAAGGTATGTGGTTATTTTATGAGCATCCAGAAACTGACTTTAATGGATTAAAGCAAAAGTTTTTAGACATTCGTAAGCGTGTTTTCAAATATCCAAACCTTGGTGGGAAAGCCCAGTTTGTTGCAATTCCTACGACATCAGGAACAGGTTCTGAAGTAACTTCATTCTCAGTTATTACTGACAAAGAGAACAACGTCAAGTATCCATTAGCGGACTATGAATTAACTCCAGATGTAGCAATTATCGACCCACAGTTTGTTATGACTGTACCGAAGCATGTAACTGCTGATACTGGTATGGACGTATTAACACATGCAATTGAAGCGTATGTATCAATCATGGCTAATGATTATACGGATGGTTTAGCAATGAAAGCAATCCAATTAGTGTTCAAGCATTTACCAACAGCATACCGTAACGGCAGTGATGAAGTAGCTCGTGAGAAGATGCATAATGCTTCAACTATCGCTGGGATGGCATTCGCTAATGCCTTCTTAGGAATTAACCATAGTTTAGCACACAAACTAGGTGCGGAATTCCATATTCCTCACGGGCGTGCCAATACTATCTTAATGCCGCATGTTATTCGTTACAATGCGACTAAACCAAAGAAATTCACTGCATTCCCTAAGTATGAATCTTTCATCGCCGACGAGCGTTATGCAGAGATTGCAAGAATGCTAGGATTACCTGCTAGTACTACTGAAGAAGGCGTTGAAAGCTTAATTCAGGCGATCGTAAAGCTAGCTAAAGAGTTAGACATTCCAATGAGTATTGAGTCTTGCGGAGTAATCAAAAAAGATTTTGAGGCAAAAGTTGAACAACTTTCTGAACGTGCCTTTGAAGACCAATGTACAACTGCAAATCCAAAGCTTCCTTTGGTTACAGAGTTAGCAGAAATTTACCGCAAAGCATTCAAAGGAGTTTAAATTTTAAAAGGGCAACAACATGGTGTATTACTATCGTGGTGTTGCCCTTTTTCCTTATTTTACAAATGAAGCGTTTTCTTTGAAAAAACCTTAACACTATGGTAATGTTGTAAACGTATAATATATTATAACAATGTAATTTTTTGTTACAAAATGAGCAAGGTATCTATATGTATAATTATTTGGAGGGTTTCTTGGATGGGAAGATTAAAAAATAGCAACGAAGATCCTTGGCAAAGCTTTTCTGGTCCGAATTTAGCCTATCTTATGGATATTTACGAGGTTTATCTGGAGGATGCTAATCAAGTAGATGAAGAACTGAGAGATTTATTTGATAAGTGGGGTCCACCTTTAAATAGTAATATCGAAGAAATAACACCGGCTACAACTACGAATAATTTCGATTTAATGAAGGTAGTTTCCGCTACTAAATTAGCTGATCACATTCGAAATTTTGGGCATTTATATGCTAATTTAAACCCGATTACTAACTCGGAAAAGCAGGATTTAAACTTAGCAGATTTTCAACTGACTAGATCAGATCTAGAAGGATTACCTGCTAACATTATTTGTTCTGTAGCTCCAATGAAGTTAAAAAATGCTTACGATGCTTTTTTATATCTAAAAGAGTGTTATACAAAGACGATAGGCTTTGATTTTAGTCACGTTCATAAAGACGATCAAAATCAATGGTTAACTCAACAAATTGAAAAGGGTGCAATGCATCCAAATTTTCCAGCAGAACGGAAATTGGACCTTCTTAAAAGGTTAACTGATGTAGAAGAATTTGAAAATTTTCTGCAACGAACATTTGTTGGTCAAAAACGGTTTTCTGTTGAAGGGCTAGATGCACTAATTCCAATGTTACAAGAAGTCATTAAACAGTCAGTTGGAGATGGTGTAAAAAATGTAATGATTGGTATGGCTCACCGTGGTAGATTAAGTGTTTTAGCACATGTGTTAAACAAGCCATTTGAAAAAATCTTTGCAGAATTCCAACAAGCACCAAATAAAGAATTGGTTCCTTCAGAGGGATCTACCGGTATTAACTTTGGTTGGACTGGAGATGTAAAGTATCATCTTGGTGCAGACTTAGAAATAGAGAAAAAAGCAAAGGTGACGTTAGCAAATAACCCAAGCCACCTTGAATTTGTTGCGCCTATAGTTCAGGGATTTACTAGAGCAGTGCAAGATAATCGTTCAACAAAAGGGTATCCTTTACAAGATACAAACAGTGCGTATTCGATCATTATTCACGGTGATGCAGCGTTTCCAGGTCAAGGGATTGTTGCGGAAACCTTAAATTTAAGCCGCTTAAATGGATACTCAATTGGCGGTAGCATTCATATAATTGCAAATAATAACATTGGCTTTACAACAAATAGTAGTGATTCAAGATCTACATTGTATGCTAGTGACTTAGCCAAAGGGTTTGAAGTGCCGATTATTCATGTAAATGCAGATGATCCAGAGGCTTGTCTATCTGCTATATTGTTTGCATTTGAATATCGTAAACAGTTTAAACAAGATTTTATTATTGATTTAATTGGTTACCGCCGTTACGGTCATAATGAAATGGATGAACCGGCTACTACACAGCCAAAAATGTATGATTTTATTCGTCAACACCCAACGGTAAAGACGCTATATAAAAATTTGTTAATTAAAGATGGATTACTAAAAGAAGACACGAATGACTTTGAACAAGATGTGAAACAAAAGCTACAGGCAAGTTATGAAATGGTTAAGGAACTCGGAAATGAAAAGGTTGCTAATGTTATTCGAAATGGAAATGTTATTCATCCATTTGACGACATTGAAACTAAGGTGTCAAAAAAACTCCTTATTGACATTAATGAACAACTATTGAAATGGCCTGATGAGTTTTCTGTATTTCCGAAATTAGCTAATATTTTAACAAGACGTAAAACTGCTTTAGCTAGTGAGGATAGTGAAGGTAAAGTCGACTGGGGTCAAGCAGAAACGCTTGCTTTTGCGACCATCTTAAACGAGGGAACCCCAATAAGGTTAACTGGTCAAGATTCAGAGCGGGGGACGTTTGCACAAAGACATGTGGTGTTAAATGATTATAAAACTGGAGCTAAATTCTCACCACTTCATCAAATCAGCACAAGTAATGCTTCTTTTGCTGTTCATAATAGTCCATTATCAGAAATGGCTGTAGTGGGATATGATTATGGTTATAACGTTATTTCACAAGAAACATTAGTGCTATGGGAAGCGCAATATGGTGATTTTGCCAATGGAGCGCAAGTATTGTTTGATCAGTTCATTGCAGCAGGCAGAGCTAAGTGGGGCCAAAAATCTGGTTTAGTATTATTATTACCACATGGTTTTGAAGGGCAAGGGCCTGAACATTCTAGTGCCCGTTTAGAAAGGTTTTTACAGTTATCAGCTGAAAACAACTGGACTGTTGCCAATTTAACGAGTTCGGCTCAATATTTCCATCTTCTTAGAAGGCAAGCGGCACTGTTAGGAGAGGAATTTGCACGTCCTCTTGTATTGATGACGCCAAAAAGTTTACTGCGTCATAGATTGACTGCTTCAACTGGACTTGAACTTGCTGAAGGTAAGTTTCAATCAATCATTGAGGATAAAGTTTCTTCTAATGATGAGGAAGTGACACGTCTAGTTTTATGTTCTGGTAAAATTGCTATTGATTTACAAGAGGCATTAATGGAGCAAACAACTGACATTGATTGGCTTCATATTATAAGGGTAGAAGAATTATATCCGTTCCCTAAAGAAAGAATTAACGAGGTTATGTTACGTTACCCATCTTTAAAGGAAATTGTTTGGGTACAAGAAGAACCGCAAAACATGGGAGCATGGTCTTATATGAATTTAAAAATTCGTAATGTAGCACCTGAAAATGTAAAAATTCGTTATATCGGTCGACCGTACCGTTCGAGTCCTGCTGAAGGAGATCCTACAGCCCATAAATTAGAACAAAAAAGAATTATTGCTGAAACGTTAAAGGGAGGGCAAAGAGGATGATTGAAATTATCGTTCCACAACTTGCAGAGTCAGTTACTGAAGGAACCATTGCAGCTTGGTTAAAGCAACCTGGAGATAAGATTAACCCAGGTGATTATATTGTTGAGCTAGAAACGGATAAGGTTAATGTTGAAATTAATGCTGATACAGGTGGGGTATTAAAGGAAATTCTAAAACAGCCAGGTGATACAGTTCAGGTTGGGGAAGTTATTGCTTACATCGCTATTGGTGAAGAAAGTGTTGTGACACCTGAGCCAAAAGTGGTAGAAGAAGTTAAAGAAGTAAAACAAACAATCGAACCCGAGCCGACAGTAACTGAAGCTAGCCAGGAGAGAACTCTTGCGTTTCCTTCAGCAAGAAAGCTTGCTAGAGAAAAAGGCATTAATTTAAACGAAGTGGCAACGAATGATCCTCTTGGTAGGGTAAGAAAACAAGATGTGGCATCTTATCAAAAAAATAGTACGCCTCCGTCTCCGCCAGCACCAGCACCAAAACAGGATGAGGAAGCGAAAACGGTTCACGTTAATCCGGCGAAACCGACTGAGAGAATTAGAATGTCACGTCGACGTCAAACGATTGCCAAACGTCTGGTTGAAGCACAACAAACAGCAGCGATGCTTACAACATACAATGAAGTCGATATGTCAGCATTACTGGATCTTCGTAAACGCCGAAAAGACCAATTTTTCGAGCAAAATGGTGTAAAGTTAGGCTTTATGTCATTTTTCACAAAGGCAGTTATCATTGCATTGAAAAAATTCCCATTGTTAAATGCGGAAATTCAAGGTGATGAAATTTTGCTTAAGAAATTCTACGACATCGGTATTGCTGTATCAACAGACGAAGGATTAGTTGTACCAGTTTTAAGAGAAGCTGACCGTTTAGGTTTTTCTGAAATCGAAGGGGAAATTGGTCATTTAGCTAAAAAAGCTAGAGACAATAAGCTTAAGATTGAGGACTTAACTGGTGGTACATTTACGATTACAAACGGTGGAGTATTCGGGTCACTATGGTCTACACCAATCTTAAATAGCCCCCAAGTCGGTATTTTAGGAATGCATAAAATTCAAATGCGTCCAGTTGCCATTGATGATGATAACTTTGAGAACAGACCAATGATGTATCTAGCCCTTTCTTATGACCATCGTATTGTTGATGGAAAAGAAGCGGTAGGTTTCTTAGTAAAAGTAAAAGAATTATTAGAAGATCCAGAATCGCTGTTTCTAGGATAAATGATAAAGAGGCTGTCAATGTAAGCTCCTACAAGTATGATCTGCTTGTTTCGAACTGGACTTCATTGAACAGCCTCTTATTTATATTATTTAACTTATTCTAATACACCGAGTGTTGGATGGATACGTACTTCTGTCATGCTTAATAAATCATAGCGTGGGAAGTAGTAAACGACATTTCCATCCCATGTCGATAAATAAAAAGAATGATCGTTTTTAAGAGTTACTTCTTCTGTATTGATATTAGTAAAACGTTGATCATATTTCAGTAGCTTTCTAATCTTTTCTTCCAATATCGAGAGTTCTTTTTCTGAAATGAAATCAAGGAGACCCATTGCGCGTCCCTTTGCTAAATCAAAGGTTAGAAAAAATGAAGTAGTATAAGGATGTGCTAACTCTTCAGAACTCCACTCTGTCTCAAACTCGATACTCAAAAGGGAGGAAATTTCATAAACGATTTTCCCTGTCACATCGCCATGTAAACCAAGATCGTTGTCGTAGGAGGATAATAGAGCACGATTTTGAATGAGTGTATTTAGTTCATCGATACTACTACTTTCGCCAATTCCCCTTAACTCTCCTTGGAAGAATGGAAAGACAATTGTAGCGCCATTTTCTTCAATTATTTTTTTTTGGATAAAGTAGCTATGTTGATTTTTGATCCGATCCAATACTTGACCGTAATATCCAGTGAGTACATAGTCAACTTCGATTAAGCTTCCATCATAGGATTGATATTGGGCAGTAATAAAAAAATCTGGTTCGGCTAAGCTTCTTTCGATATTTGTAATCGTTAATGTAGAAAAATCAACATTTTTTTCGTAATAGTTGATGAGTTTTGACATCATTGTCTCTTTTTCGTAGTCAGAAAAGAAGCCATTATTAGTAATCATATTGACATCCTTAGTTAATAACCCGTACTGATAGAGGATAAAGGCACTACTTTTACCATGTTCAACGCCAAATTCTGTTAATTGATCATACTGAGCTTTTAAATTTGGGTGATTATTAAGAATTTCTTCAAGATCAACAAGTTCATTCTCCAACATTGCCTTTTCTTCTTGGTCAAGTTTCTCCTCTTTGGTGTCTGTCTTTTCCCCTCGATCAGTCTCTTTACTAATACTGTACTGCTCTTCGAAGTTTTCTGTCATCAGTAGTTCAACAGGGTTAATGATAATCAACAAAAGAAGTACCGCTACAACTCCTAAGCGAAATTTCCAGCTTGCCATTGATCTTCTACGCTTCACTTCCTCAAGCATTTTTTCATGTAAGCTGTCTTGGAAACTTTTATTTGGTGATTTATTTGGTCGTTTTTTTAATGGTTCAAGAAAATCATCATTTGGCATCTTCATGAATGATAAAGCCTCCTTCCTTATTTTTAGAAATGTAATTTTGCAGTTGTTTTAAGGCTCGGTGGTAGTCGACTTTTACTTTCGTTTCTTTCCAGTTTAAAACCTCAGCTGTTTCCTTGATACTTAGCTCTTTTAAGCCGCGTAAAATGACAACATTACGAAAATCAGGTTTTAATTTAAGCAAAGCCCATTGTAGCTGTTCCCATTCTTCTAAATGATCAAGTTGGGCTTCTGGTATGCCATATGGTGTGGCAGAAAATCTTGAAAACAATTCAGGAAGAAAGTCTGAAACTTTCCTTTTCCTGAAATGGTCAATGGTTGTATGACGAGCAATGGATAAAATCCATGTTTTTGCTGAAGATTTGCCTTGAAAAGAATGTAGGTTCTTCATAACCTTTATAAATGTATCCTGAGTTAAGTCTTCAGCTTCTGATTGGTTGTTCGTAAAATACAAACAATACTGGTAGACCTCTTCTAAGTAATCATCGTATAATTGCTGAATTATTTCTTTGTCATAACTGTTCGTCACGGAAAGCCTCCTTTCAGATCCTTTTACACTATATAGTCGAATAGGGACTGTAAATAGTTTCAACTATATTGAAAAATACAGTTTTCTATTTCTAACTTTCATAATCAGGAAAATTACAGGGAAAGTTATGTTTGAAGTGATTTCATATGGAGGTGACATTATTATGGCAAGAAAACCAAGACCTACAAAGGGTAACAAAGACGTGTCCATTCCTGGTGAACCAAGTGTAAATCCGATGGGGGTTTCACCTGATCATGAGTTCTCCACTGAACCATTAAGTAAAGGCGCACTCGCTGCCAAAAAGACAAATACAAAATAAATTAAAGAGGTCAGTGCCGAAATGGTTCGGTACTGATCTCTTTTCATATTGATGAAAATTGTCCGTTCAAAAATAAGTATAAACTAGTATAATAAAGACTAATATAACTTTTTTGGAGGGTATTATGGTTCGAACAATTATTTGGTTTGCTTATTTTTGGTATCGTTTGTTTATAACATATCCAGCTTTACTCAAGGCGAAGAAGTTACATAAAGGTGGAAAAATTAAGGAGATGGAACAACTGATCTTTAAGACTGCTCAGGACTGGGCGCGGAGTCTTGTTAAATTGACAGGTTCTACCATTGAAATAAAAGGGCGGGAAAACTTACCTGTTACAGGTCCTTTTGTAATCGTCAGTAATCACCAAGGTAATTTTGATATCCCAATTTTACTTGGCTTCTTAGAGCGGCCGATTGGATTTATTTCTAAAGTTGAAGTAAAAAAGCTACCAATTATTAGAGATTGGATGGTTTATATGAATTGTGTATTTCTTGATCGCCAAGATCGTCGTCAAGCGATAAAAGCGATTAATCAAGGGGCAGAAAACATTAAAAAGGGCACTTCCATCGTTATTTTTCCAGAGGGAACTAGGAGTAAGAAACTGGAAATGAACACCTTTAAATCAGGGAGTTTTAAATTAGCGCAGAAAGCTGAGGCTACAATCGTTCCTATTGCAATTAATGGCTCATTTAAAATTATGGAGCAAAGTGGTAATCGGATCAAACCAGCGAAAGTTACAGTGACGATATTACCTGTGATAAAGCCAGAGGATTATAAAGAAAAAGATTTAAAAATTGTTTCAGCTGAAGTACAACAAATAATTTTCGAAGAATTGCAAAAATAAAGAGGGTTATTTCGGGTCACTATCTAATTAGTATAGTAAGTCCATATTAATTAGGAGGTAGTAACAAAGTGACAGTTAAAGAAACTTTAGTTCAACTCGCAGAAAAAATGAACAATCATCCTGATGGAATTAAAGGGGTCAATACAGTATATCAATTTGACTTAAGTGGTGATGAAGAGGGTGTCTACCAAGTTGTCCTTCGAGACGATCAAGTACAACTTTATGATGAAGTAAAAGAAGACCCGAATTGTTCGTTACAATTATCAGATAAAAGCTTATTGAAATTAATTGCTGGAAACTTAAATCCTACCGTAGCCTATATGAGTGGAAAGCTAAAAATTAAAGGTGAATTAGGATTAGCCCTTAAGTTACAATCAATTTTAAAGAAATATGAATAAAAGTATTAAGATCACCCGTTGGAGGATGCCCCCCGACGGGTGATCTTAAATTAATGACTGGCGTATTTAATCAAACGTTTGATTAATTTTTCTTTGAGTAATCAACTTGCTTATTATCTAAATCTTTTTCAATTTTCTTAAGAGCATCGGGGTCACTAAGTAATTGCTTTTTGTTTTCTTCGACAAGCTCCTCAAATGATTTATTGTTTATTCTCCGCATTAGGCATCGATCCTTTGTGTGTATTTAACACTTTAATTATAGCGCATTATAAGCTTATCTCACAATTAAATTGTTACAATTGTTTGAATTATCTGTTTAATAAAGTCCAACCTACACATTCACCTACTTGAAAAAAGTTCATATTGTAGTATAAATATGGGTTTTTCTATAAAAAGTGGGGTGTGAATTGATGTATTATAGAAACTTTCAACAGCCGTCTACTCACGACATTTCCAAAGTGCTAAAATTAGTCGTTGAAGTAGTAAGATTTGAGTCGATTACCGAACTGACCTTTGATTACTTGAAGGTAATTGCTCCTACGAAAGAAGATGAAAGGTTTTTACAGATAATGTTGGATGATGAACGGGAGCATTTTGAAGTGTTAAAAAAGATTTATTTTACGCTAACAGGGCAATATCCATCAGGAGATCCGCCCACATTTGAAGTTCCTGCTTCGTATTTACAAGGTATCAATGATTTATTTGTACAAAAGTTAGAAATTATCGCTATTTATAAAAGAATAAGAAAGTCGTCCCCTTTTGCAGCTATACGGGAAAAGATAGCTGAATTAATTGAGGACGAACTAAGACATCTTCCTATGTTAAATCACATCTTAATTAATAGTTATGTAGAAGAAAGAGTTTATGACTTTCGGGAACTACCTTCCCAATTTCCAACAACCTTTTCGTAACTAATAGAGAAACTGCCATAGAAATTGTTGGCAGTTTTTTTCATGAGTTTAACGGTTGTGGATAAAACATTAGATATACACAGGTACAAGTAAAAACTATCCCCAATTTCAAGTTAGGAAATAAGGAATAACTAAAAAATTATCCACAACTCTTTTAGAAAAATAGATAGTTATCAACATACTTATACACAGAAAAGCTAGTTACTAACATTTTTTGTTCACAAAATAGTCATAATTGTAATCGTTTACAGCGTTAAATCGTTATTTACAAACGTGGTTTAATTTATTAGAATATTCACATAAATAAAAAAATTACTCGTTTAAATAAACTTGAGGAGGGCATCTTAATGACGGTAACCATTGATGTAAAAGTATTAGAGGAAATGGAAAGAAAAATTGAATGCTTAAGTAAAGAACTTAAAGAGTTAAGAAAGCCTGTTGTAAATAACTTTGAAAAGTTAGATACAGACGTCTTCCTAACAGAAGCATACAATTAAATAATGAAAATAGATTAGAGTTTAACTACGGTTAGGCTCTTTTTATTTTTAGAAAATACTAACAATTTAGATTATATTATTGTAAAATAGGTATAGTACAATCAAGAAATAGGAGGGAATTATGATATCTAAAGCAATGAAGATCGAAAAAATTGTCGTACCAACACCATTTTTAGTTGGACCAGTTAATGTTTATATAATTAAAGGTGATTCATTAACACTTGTAGATACTGGCCCAAATAGTGATCAGGCAAAGGAAGTTTTAAAGGAATCGCTAAAAAAACTTGGATACTTACCTGAAGATATTGAGCAGGTAATTGTCACTCATCATCATCCAGATCATGTAGGCTTAGTTGAAGATTTGTTTTCACATGCCAAACTTATCGGTCATAATAATTGTGATCCATGGTTAAGAAAGGATCGATCATTTATAGCTTTTATTGAGAATTATTTTTATAGTTTTTTTCAGCAGCATGCTGTACCCAAAGGGTTAATTGAAAAAATGGTAAAAGTAAACCGATATTTCTTAGGATTTACTGGTAGAAGAGGACTAGATGTTGTTGTGAAGGAAGGTGATGTCATCGATGGGTTACCTGGATGGAAAGTCATCGAAACACCTGGTCATGCTCAAAGTCATATATCACTATACTATGAAGCTGAGCGGCTATTAATTGGTGGTGATCATATCATCTCCCATATCTCATCAAATGCTATCATAGAACCACCGTATGATGGTGAGGAAAAACGACCTCTTACATTGTTGCAGTATCGCCAGGCATTGAAAAAGTGTTTAGACCTAAATCCTCGAAAGGTTTATTCAGGACATGGTGAAGCGATAGAAGATTTAAAGGGATTGTTAGATATTCGCTTTAAGGAACATGAAGATAAGGCAAATCGGTTAAAGAGTATTATCCCTGAAGAAGGAATAACAAGTTTTGAATTATGCAAACTATACTTCCCTCATATCTATCTAAAAGAACCGATGTTGACAATGTCTGAAATTATTGGACATTTAGATTTATTAGAGGAAAGAGGTTCTGTTAAGACAATTGTAAAAAACGGAATTATTTTTTACGAGAAATAATGAGTGGGTGTTCATTCATTATTTTTTAAAAACAAAAAGATGACTAAATCCCCAAAAAACGTTGTACGAGCAGCTCAAATTATTGTTAAAATATAACTATAAATAATGCTGACAGGGGTGTGGGGAGTTTGGAAGAAAATAAGAAAAAGCTTTTAATACGAAGTGTTATTATCGGTGGTATTGCAGGTACAATTGCGGTTGCTGTAAAATCAAAGTCAAATTACTGCTCATGTTTGACAAGTTACTATGAAAAAGCAACAGATGTTTTAAAATTCGTAAATGAAAACCGAACGGAAATTGTTGCTCAATTAAAAACAACAAGTACAAAAGTAACGAAAGCTATTGATGAAACAAACCATGATTTAAAGGCAATTTCCGAGAATATTAAGCATTTAAAGGATAGTTCTTCACAAATGCTTTCAACCGTTCAAGAAACTAAAGATAATCTTGTCACCATGTTTGAAACTTGCAAAGCTAAGCTCGAAAGTACACCTACCCAAAATATAGAAGTTGAAAAAGATGTATAACTTTTTCTTTATTGCACATCATAACTACCGAAGAGGACGTTTCAGTCTTCTTTAAAAAAACCATATACACTAGCCAATCATTCAAGAAGATGTAAGGAAAGTAATACAGTTTTTTGAAGCAACACTTCAATTGAGAGGTGTGATAGCCTTGAACATGGTAGTTGATCATTAGATATTACCAATGAAAGAGGTGTTACCAGCAGATAAAAACCGCTACGGCCCTAGACCATCAGTTTTTTGAATAGGCAATCATGTGCTTATGGTTTTAGAAGGTAATCACTAACGTGGTTGCCTTCTTTTTTTAATCGGTAATACTATACTAAGAAAGTTTTTCAATAAACTGAAAATTTGATTAAATTTAATGGTTAAACCTTTATTTAACATAGTTATTCTCTCGAAAAAAACTTCTGTATGTTTGCTACAAATTTGTAACAACTTATTATATACAAAAACTAATTTTTAAAATAAATTAAGATTAGATATTTAATTTCATAATTTTTAAAACTAGATGGACTTAGGGAATTCATTATAGCAAATATAGATTGGGGTGTCCTTATGAAAAGGCATGTTGTTTTTTTGGAAGTAGAAGGCGGTAATGATAAAGGTGCAGATGGTCTTAGACCTGATACGATGCCGATGGTTAATTCATTAAAGATGTTTGGATGGACATCTGAAGTAATTTTTTATGCTGAATCGAAAAAAGAGGAAATTTTTCAATCAATCGTTGAGAATGCAGATGCTTATATTAGCCGAATTAATCCAGGAAATTTAGAAGATGAATCAAGTTATTTCGAACTGTTACGCAATCTAACAAATCAAGGCATCATTGGTATGGAGCGTCCTGAGGTGATGATGAGCTATGGCGCAAAAGATGTTCTTGTTAAGCTTCGCGATACAAGTTTAGTTCCAACTGATACATTTGCATATTATAGCATGTCCGATTTTATTGCAAATTTTCCAAAACAACTTGAAAAAGGCGAGCGAGTATTAAAACAAAATCGCGGCTCAACTGGTGAAGGAATTTGGCGTGTAGAATTAATAGATCAAAATGAAGTTGATGAAAATGGCGTGTTGTTTACTGCAATGGTCAGATGTACAGAAGCAAAAGATAATCAAGTCCAAGAATTTGTTCTAGGTGATTTTTTGAATTTTTGTGAGCAGTACATTGAAGGTGAAAATGGGATGCTCGTTGATATGCCTTTTTTACCTCGAATCGTGGAAGGTGAAATTCGTATCTTAATGATTAATGATAAACCTGTGAATGTCGTACACAAAAAGCCAGCAGAAGGGGATAATGCTTTTTCAGCAACGTTGTTTTCTGGTGCCAAATACCGTTATGATACACCAGAAGATTGGCCTATTTTGATTAGCCTTTTTCAACAAAAGTTACCAATGGTTGTCGAGATCTTAGGTAATTACGATTTACCACTAATTTGGACAGCGGACTTTATCTTAGATACAGATGAAAATAAACTTGATAAATACATCTTAGGAGAAATGAATTGCTCGTGTGTAGGCTTTACTTCTCACCTTGAATTGAGTGATGAGGTGGCAGAGGCAATCATCAAACTTGTTACTAAAAACAAAAAAAATCATAAAGAATTAGAAGAACAATTATAAAAAAAGAAACCCCAATTGGCCAGACTTATGATGCCGTTGGGGTTTCCTTCTTTCGATAAGAATAGACAAGATACGTTTTAAATTCCCCAAAATGGGTTATAGAATAATAGTCTACATTTAAAAGGGGGATTTTAATTGGCATTACGAAAAGTAATAAACGAGTTAAAAAATCTTGAAAATGAAGATAAGGTATTAACGTTATATTTGAATACTGATCGTAGTGAGTGTCAGAGTGGGTCCTGGAAAATTAAATTAAAAAACGGGTTGAAAAAGCTAGAGGAATACATTTACCTAAGTAGTAATGAAGAAGAAGTTAAAAGTTATAAAAAACTTAAAAAAAGAGTTGAGAAAACAATTAATGATGCGGCAACAAATTTGCAAAAAAGTGTCATTATTTTTGCATCAAACAAGGGCAAGCTTTTTTCCGTACATTTTTTACAAGTACCTGTTGAAACTGAATTTTTTTGGGAAGATGAACCTAAGCTTGCGCAAATAGAAAAAATTCAACACACTTACCCAACGAGTGGGGTTATTATAGCGAACGAAGATGAAATTATCTTAATGCATTCTGAAATGGGAGGATTAGATGCAGTCAATAAATTCGCTTTTGAAGCATATACAGATGATTGGCGAATGTTTGAAGGAGTGGCTGCCTCAGATCGAACAGCTTCAGGTGCTAACCATAAAGACTCCTATAACGATAGATACGAGGCGAATCAACTACGCTGGGTTAGAAATATGATGCCTTTAATTGAAAAGGTAGCTGATCACCACGATTGGAAGCATGTTCACATTATTGGACAAGCTGAATACATTTGTTCTTTAGAACGAGAGTTAAATCTACCGATCAAAAATGTCCTTCGGAAAACTGTTTCGAATATAGAAGAGAAGAAAATGATTAATAGAGAAGTATTAGCGATTTAAACTAACCGAATGTTTTGCATTTTAAAAATTACTATGCTAGTATTATAGTTAGCTAGAGGATTTCTTTAGTAGCTATACCAATAAATTCTTGTTGGTCTAGTGGAAAATTTACTTAGTGTCAAGGCACGAAATTAGGAGGCAATTAAAAATGCAAAACGGTAAAGTAAAATGGTTTAACGCTGAAAAAGGTTTCGGATTTATTGAAGTTGAAGGTGGAAACGATGTATTCGTTCACTTTTCTGCTATCGAAGGTGAAGGTTTCAAATCTTTAGAAGAAGGTCAAGATGTTTCTTTTGAAGTTGTTGAAGGTAACCGCGGACCTCAAGCTGCTAACGTTACTAAACTTTAATTTATACAAATACAATAACAGCCCTTCACATTTGTGGGGGGCTGTTTTTTAATGTTCGTTCGTGTAATGAATGACTACGTGTCTTACTATCTCCATAGAAGTCTTAAATAAAGCTATCATTTAGCACTATTTTCTATATTGCTGCTCGTTTTACGTCCAACTCGCTAACGTCTTGTCGTTGAGAAAATACTAAACCTGCTATTAAGACTAGTAATAACATGCCACTTATCGAATAATAGATACTGCCATCTCCAAAGACATCGATGAATATACCGCCTATTACCGGACCAGCAATACTACCTAGAGCAAAACAGATGGACACGACGACATTTCCTGTTGGAATTAAGGAGCTTGGGATTAAGTCAGCTAAATAAGCGATCCCTAGTGAGAAAAGGGAACCTAAGAACATCCCGGCAACAATAAAGCAAACTAACAAACCAATCATCGATGATTCTAAAAAGGCCATAGCAATAAATGAAACGAACCCAAGAAATAGAACAGAAAGTAGGACATTCTTCCGACCAATTTTGTCACTGAGCATTCCTAATGGAAGTTGCGTAATTAAACTTCCTACAACAAAGGATGGTAAAAGGATCGATACCCACTCAATTGTAATTCCTGACCTTAAAGCGTAGACGGGGAAACTTCCGTGTAAGGTAGCCTCTAAATAACCATAGCAAAACCCTGGCAATAAAGCGAACCATGCTAAGGAAAAGACTTTTTTATATCTTGAAAAAGTATTAAGGCGAGAACCCGTTTCAATTTCGTTATCTGGCCATTCATTTCGTAAAAGTAAAATAAAAAACCAAGATAATAGACTTGTTACAGAAGCGATGATAAATGGTAAAAATTCATTAATGGAAAGTAATCTTGTCATTAATGGTCCAATCCCAAATCCAATTCCAAAAGCCAATCCATAAATTGATAAATTTCTGCCCCGTTTTTTCTTTGGACTAGTTGAAGTTATCCATACTTGTGTTGCATAGTGAATTAAGTTGTCACCAATTCCAACAATCACACGGAGAATAAACCAAAACCAAAATACTTGCCAAAAAGGAAATAGTAGTAATGATGTGGCAACTAGAACTAAGCCTGTGACAATTACTGGCTTATACCCAAAGTGACGGACAGGTTTTTCAATAAAAGGGGAAACTAATAATATTCCAATATATAGACCTGCTGCATTAAGACCGTTTAAAGATGAAGAGATGCCAATTTGCTCAAGCATTATTGCAAGAAGTGGTAGGAGCATCCCTTGGGAAAAGCCAGCAATCATAACCATCCCAACTAAGACCCAATAACGATAAACGGGGTTGTTTTGCTGTACAGCTTGCATAAAAAAACTCCAATCGAAAAATATATGATCAAATATCCACTCACTATTGTAACTTTTCTTTCAGTTATTTGAAACCAAAAAGGATGACGAATTAGGTGGGAATGATTACAATGGTAAACAGGATAAAGAAAAGGAAGTGGAAGTATGAAGTTTGTTATGAAGGAAAATGGCTTTGAAACTGAAGTGGAATATGGTAAGCTTCAAATTTGTGGTGACGAAAAATACGGATTTCGCCCTTATCAACTATTAGTTTCGGCAATAGCTGTTTGTAGTGGTGGTGTCCTTCGTAAAGTATTAGAAAAAAAACGTCTAACTTATTCCGATGTAACTGTCACAACCGAAATAGAACGGAATGAGAAAAAGGCTAATAGTGTTGAAAAAATTCATATGCATTTTATTATTACAGGAAAAGATTTAACTAAAGAAGTCGTCGAAAAGTGTTTACATGTAACAAGAAAAAATTGCTCAATGGTCCAATCTGTTGAAGGTAGTATTGAGATTACTGAGTCGTTTGAGATTATTTCAGTGTAGAGTTTGTGGGATGAGCTTCGAAGTTTAATGTAAAATGTAGGATGTAGAATTGTGAAGGTTGAAAGTGGAGCTTCGAAGCTGTAGACTTTAGACCAAAACAGAAAAGAAGAAGGCTGCGACTGCAGCCTTTTCTCTGTTACATAATGGTTGTTTCATTATTGCCGTTGATTAGTTCAATGTGTTCTGGGTTGATTTGTAATAAACAATAGTCTGGGTCGTTTGGACCGTCTAACCATGGAGCTAATTGATCGTTCCAGTATTTTTCTTTTAATTGTTGATCATTAACCACATTTGCTTTTCCTTGAAGTTCAATGTATTTGTCGCCCTTTTGGTCAAAACCTAGGAGAACATGAACATTTGGATTATTTTGTATTTCCTCAACTTTATGTGTTTTCTTATTAGTTGCTGTATAAAGTTGTGATTCGTCATGAAAGAACATCATATATCTTGCATGAGGCTTGTTTCCTTGCATTGTAGATAAAACACCTACATGGTCACTATCAATAATATTTATTACTTCTTGCATATTATTGTTATTCATTTTAGCTACTCCCTTCAAAATATTCTCGTGGGAAGGTCGTTAATTCCCTCAATATAATTTCTGTTTTAAATTCGATTTCATTCATATATCTTTTTTAAAAAATGAAAATGGGTATAATAAAAATTGTTTTTACGATAGACGACCATGATTTTTTTGGTTGGAACCTTTGGTTTTCACTTCTGAAAATAGGTTTTTTTCTCCTACCTTAGACTGAAGTATGGATGGTGGGGGAATTTGTTCTCCGGGTAGCTTACTATGTAAGTAATTAATTAATATCTGAATATCATGCTTGGTTGCCGGTTGAGCATATTCTTTTAGTAACAAGCCGATCTGACCGCTGGGTTCAATGGTGGCTAGTTTAACATCGGTAAGGTGTTTGACGTTTTCTTGGCGGAGACGTACTTCAAGCTGATCAAAGGTTAGTCGCATTCGTTTGAGGTTGTCTGTTAAAACAACACCGTCCTCGATCACAAGAATACCTTTTCCTGTGATAAAGCTTTCAAATTTGTCATTTTTCATTTGGATATATTCCATAAAGATAAGGACGAGGACAAGAAGTAATGCAATCAGGAATGTAATAAAAATATTTCTTTCGCTAACAGGTTGAATCATTAAATTACCAATGGAAATCATAATGACAGTTTGAGATACGGTTAATTGGGAGATCGATTTTCTTCCTGCCAAACGTAACACGAGAGAGCCAACAATGACGATTAAAATTGCTTTCCAAACCCAATGAAAGTCCATATCTTCACCTTCTTCAAAAAATAAGATACAATTAATTTTCCATAAATAAGCAGTTATTATTCTAAGATCTGAATTAAATAAATGTTTCATCATGAGGAGTTATAAAAATGAGTACAAACATGAAAAGAGCTTTAAGTTATTTACTAGGTTTATTTATTCTTTCGATAGGGATTAGTTTTACGATAATTGCAAGACTTGGTGCTGGAGCATGGGATGCCTTAGCGGTAGGTCTTAGCAATTTAACAGGATTTTCAGTAGGTACGTGGGTAATTTTAATTGGAGTCATCCTAATTTTTGTTAATGCTCTAATATTGAAGAATAGACCTCAATTAATTTCAATCGTAACCGTAATAATTTTAGGATACTTTATTGATTTCTGGTTAATAATTGTTTTTCCAAATTTCTTCGTCGAGACAATTTTAATACGATTTGTTATCTTACTTATTGGTGTTCTGTTAATGGGAATTGGAATTGCAACTTATTTACAAGGGAAGTTTGCTATTATTCCGATCGATGGGTTTATGATGGCAATCCAAAACCGATTAAAGGTAAGTTTAGGAGTCGCAAAAACAATCGCAGAGATTACTGCCTTAGTATTTGCCTTTTTTGCCGGTGGACCTATCGGGATTGGAACGGTCATTGTAACTTTATCAATTGGTTCCATGATCCAAATCTTTTTCCCGCATTTAGAACGTTTTGTACACGGTTATAATTAAATTCAAATAAAGTGGATAAATTTATCTTGCTTCGAAAAAAATAACGGTAACCACTATTGTAAAAATCGTTATTTTAGGAGGAAGCGTGTTGAAAAAATTAATAATTATCTTTACTCTATTTGCATTATTAGTAAGTCAGCCATTTGCAGCTTTAGCAGACGATAAAGAAGTAGAAGAAGGTACAGGAGTTCCGAATTATGTGTTAAATATCTCAAAGGAAAATACGTATCCAAATCCAACACAAGATTTGCCCCATTTACAGCCAAGTGAATTGGCACAAGAGCTCTTGGATACATCCAATGTTACAATTGAAAATCCAGAATTAATCAGGATCCTAAACGAGTCTTCAATCAAAGGGAATAAGTTTGCCCTAACCTTAAACGCATCAATTTATTTAGGACAGTGGCCCTTAGCATATGAGTCAAATGAAACAAGTGTTAATTGGGAGTATCAGAAAGTTAATACAAACTATCATGATAACCGTGGTGCACTTGCCCCAAAGAGAATTCAATACGTACAAGAGAAACAAAAGAAGATTACTGGTGGTTTAACTGCCCAAATTGCTAATAGTGATGAAGTTCAAAAAATGATGATGATAAAGGCAACAGAGAAAACTGGATTACCACTTGCATTGTCGACTGTCATTGGGCACGGGACTAAAAAAGAACAAGTTTATAATGTGCCTGTAAAACAGGTAGGTTATTTAAACGCATATGTTCCAGCAGCAAATGAAAAAGGAAAAGTGACCTACGGCGAAGTATACGTCATTATTAAGGGCGGTAAAAAACGCATCGAAGTAAAAAATGTAACCCAGCAAGGTATCGGGGCATGGATCCCAGTCCAAGACCATGTTGCATTAAAGTTCTATTCAGCTAACCAGCCTCGTTAGCTTTGGTGTCATAACTTTGGTGTCAGACACCCTTCGTGGACATTTTTGTTAAAAAATCCACCTCAGGAGGACAATTCTTCTCCTAGTGGTGGATTTTTTAATGCTTTTGTCTATTTTTAGGTGTCTACCCGAACTCGCAAAACTCAGAAGATGGACATCAGGTACTTTTAAGCGGGGCCCACACCTTATTTTGGGAAGACCATTTCCCTCTACTTGAGAACAAGATTTGATGCTTGTTTTAAAAAGTCGATATCTTGGTAATAAGCATCTTTAACTAAAAGGTTTGGACCTAGGCATTTAACATCTTTACATTGGCATGATAGACTTCTGGCAATGTCAGTGCGGGTCCATTTACGGTAGGCTTCTATTAATGATGTGTCTTTTACATTCCCGAGGGAAGGTACATCACCGAAATCAGTCACTATAATTTCTCCATCAAAAATATTTACATTAAGCCTTGAGCGACCATCAGGATCATTACGGACTGTGACATTTTTTTCACGATAAAGGCGACTTAACAATGCTAAATCGGCTTTATTTTCACTACAAGCATAAAATGGAAGAGTTCCAAACAACATCCAGACATCTTCATTACGATGATTTAAAAGTCGTTCAATCCCATCTTGAAGCTCATGAATTGATGCAACCTCAAGTTTACTAGCAAAATCACTAGGATACATTGGGTGAACTTCATGGCGTTGGCAGCCCATTTCAACAATTTGATCATGAATTGCTTCTAAATGAGGGAGTGTTCGCTTATTGATCATGGTTTCCGCCGAGACAATCACGCCTTGAGAAGTAAGGGCCTTGGCGTTTTCAACCATTCGTGTAAAGTAATTTGCTCGTTGTTCATATGAAGGCTTTTTGTCCATCATCGCAAAGCCAATCTCAGCAAAATCATCAACACTCCCGTAGTTATGAGAGATATGGAGGACATCTAAGTATGGAACAATTTTCTCGTACCGACTTAGTTCTAATGTTAGATTTGAATTAATTTGTGTCCTAACCCCCCGTTCGTGGGCGTACTTCAAAAGAGGGACCACATAATCATCAACAGAGTTCATCGATAACATTGGTTCGCCACCAGTAATACTAAAGGAGCGTAAGTGGGGGATTTCATCTAATCGCCCAAGTAACAACTCTAATGGAAGTGGCGTTGGATCCTTTGATTGCAATGTATAACCAACAGCACAGTGCTCACAACGCATATTGCATAGCGTTGTTGTTGTAAATTCGACATTTGTTAATCTCATCTCACCGTATTCTTCTATATCCATATACGCTTCCCACGGATCGTAGGAAGGAGTAATAGCTTTCATAGTTTTCAAACGTAACTTCCTTTCTATTACTAGTCTGTATTACATTTTAAAAGGTAAACTGTAAAATGTAAAATTTATATGTTGTTAGTAGGCATTCTTTAGTCAAAATTAAAATCAACTCTTATATTTTACATGATTTAAAATACGTATGAGTAAAAACTTTGTTTTCAGAGCAAAACAGTACTATACTTAGAAAGTATAGACGTGAAAGGGGTAGTTTTAATTTGGGTAATTCAATAAGTGATCAAAAAGAACAACTAAATTTTTTATATGGGAAAATGGAGCTTTTAATGACAATGTTAGATTCCATTGAGCCTGAAGCAGCAGGGGTTGAAGAAATCGACCGAATTATTGAGATGTTAGATGAAATTGAAAATAAATGTAAGAGATTTAGAAACGACTTAAAAGAAGACTAGAACACCATTTAAGGGAGAGGTATGTTTGATTTTATATTTAATTCGCCATGGACAATCTGTTGCAAATGAAAGTGGAATCATACAAGGTTGCAAAGAATTTCCTTTATCACAAGCTGGTCAAAAGCAGGCTAAGCTATTAGGGGAATTCTTTGCCTCAAAATCACTTGATTATATTTATTCAAGTGATTTAAAAAGAGCATTTGAAACAGCAAATGCTGTAAGTAACCACCATCCGCTAGACGTAATTGGCTGGGATAAAATCCGTGAAATCGGCTTAGGCCCCCTTGAAGGCAAAACTCGCCAGGAAATTTTTTTAGAGTATCCAGAAATTAAAGAAACTTCAATTTTAACCACAGGTTTAGCTGGAACGGAAACTGTAAGAGAGATTACGGAGCGATGCCAGTATGTCCTAGAGCAATTACTTTCGGGCCATAAACGTCATCAGATAGCCCTCGTTTCCCATGGTGGTTTTATTAGCATTTTTCTTATGTACTTAATGTTTGGCGAAACGTGGAACGATGTTCACCGTCCTTTTATTATTGGCAATACAGGTGTTTCTAAAATTGAATTCATTGAAACTGGTAAACCAATTTTTCATTATATTAATAACGATTCCCACTTATTGCTCGGTGATATGCAAAGTGAGAGTGTGCTATATTAGTAGTAATGTAGAATTATTGTTAGAGGTGCTTCGAAGACCGACCTCTTTTCATTAATTCTCCATTTTATGTTGGAACCGTTTTCATGTTTTTTCTAAATTTTTGGACAAATTATCATTTTGTCGTTGTATAATTATTAGTGGAATGAATTTCGTATTCATTTAAAAAAATATAATTTTTTGGTGTGGAAGGGGAAATTGGATTGGAAAAGTTTAAAGAAAGCATGTATAAGCTAATTGTTGAAACATCTACGAATCTTCCAAACGATGTACGTCGTGCCATCCTTCGGGCTAAACAGATCGAAAATGCTGGAACAACAGCAGCTTTATCACTTGGAACGATTACAAAAAATATAAGTATGGCGGATACAAATGTATCGCCGATTTGTCAGGATACAGGGATGCCGACGTTTGAAATTAAAGTACCTGTTGGGGCAAACCAAATTGAAATGAAAAAAGCAATTAAAGAAGCAATTGCTGAAGCAACAAAAAATGGGAAACTTCGTCCAAACTCGGTTGACTCATTAACAGGTGAGAATAGCGGGAATAACTTAGGTGGTGGAACACCGATTATCCATTTCGAACAATGGGAAAAAGATGAAATTGATGCTCGCCTAATTTTAAAAGGTGGCGGCTGTGAAAATAAAAATATTCAATACAGTTTACCAGCAGAAATTGAAGGACTTGGTAGAGCTGGGCGAGATTTAGATGGAATAAGAAAATGTATCCTTCATTCTGTATACCAAGCGCAAGGTCAAGGCTGTAGTGCTGGTTTTATTGGCGTTGGGATTGGTGGCGATCGTATCACTAGCTACTCTTTAGCGAAAGAACAGCTTTTCCGTTCTGCTGAAGATGTTAATCCAAACGAAGAGTTACAAAAGCTAGAAGACTATGTAATGGAACATGCAAATAATCTTGGCATTGGAACAATGGGCTTTGGTGGTGAAGCGACATTACTCGGTTGTAAAATAGGTACGCTTAATCGCTTACCAGCAAGTTTCTTCGTATCAGTTGCTTACAATTGCTGGGCGTTTCGCCGTTTAGGTGTTACATTAGACGGCAACACGGGTGAAATTAAAGAATGGCTTTATAAAGACGGTGAAGAAATTAAATTCGCTGACGATGAAGTTGCAGCTGCGACAGAAGTCAAGTCAACGAGTCGTGAGGTTGTTCTACAAGCACCAATTACTGAAGAACAAATTCGTGAGCTAAAAGTTGGCGACGTTGTTATTATTAATGGCGACCTTCATACAGGACGCGATGCAATCCATCATCACTTAATGGATCATGACGCACCAATCGACTTGAATGGTCAGGTCATCTATCACTGTGGACCTGTTATGTTAAAAGATGAGGCTGGCGAGTGGCATGTTAAAGCGGCAGGACCGACAACAAGTATTCGTGAGGAGCCTTACCAAGGTGATGTAATGAAAAAGTTTGGAATCCGCGCTGTCATTGGTAAAGGTGGAATGGGTCCTAAGACATTGAAAGCATTAGAAGAGCATGGTGGTGTATATCTAAATGCGATCGGTGGAGCAGCTCAATATTACGCAGACTGTATTAAAAAAGTAGAAGGCGTAGACCTTTTAGAATTTGGAATTCCAGAAGCAATGTGGCATTTAAAAGTTGAAGGCTTTGCAGCTATTGTAACAATGGATTCCCACGGGAACAGCTTACACGCTGACGTTGACAAATCTTCATTTGAAAAGCTATCAGAGTTAAAAGATAAAGTATTTTAAAGATTGATAGAAGAACCTAAAACGAGGGAAGTTGCTCGTTTTAGGTTTTTTTTGTTTTTTAGAGTGCTTGCAGTTACTTAAAAATTGTAAAAAAGGGTGAGGAAGAGAAGATGAGTGCTTGAGATCGCCTAATAAATGTAAAAAGCGGGCAAGAAGAAGAGAAAAAGCGCCTGATATCACCTAGAAACTGTAAAAAACGGGCGAGAAGAAGAGAAAAAGTGCCTGTGTTCTCCTAGGAATTGTAAAAAGCGGGCGAGAAGAAGAGAAAAGGCGCCTGAAATCTCCTAGAAACTGTAAAAAGTGGGCAAGAAGAAGAGAAAAAGCGCCTGAGATCACCTAGAAATTGTAAAAAACGGGCAAGAAGAAGAAGAAAAGTGCCCGAAATCGCCTAGAAACTGTAAAAATCGGGCAAGAAGAAGAGAAAAGGCGCCTTCGATCTCCTAGAAACTGTAAAAAGCAGGCAAGAAGAAGAGGAAAAGCGCCTGAGATCACCTAGAAATTGTAAAAAGCGGGCAAGAAGAAGAGAAATGGTGCCCGTGATCACCTAAAAATTGTAAAATGAAGGATGGAACAAAGTTCTACGGTCTAAAATATCCTAAAAACTGTAGAATATTAGTTCGTAGAAGCACTCTACGGAACAAATCCCCCTAAAAACTGTAAAACTCCAGCTCGTAAAATCATTCTACGACACAAATCCCCTAAAATATGTAAAACTTTGATACGTAAAATAGTTCACCGGCCTAAATTTCCCTAAAGTTGTTCAATACAATCCCAATAAAAGGATCTACAAGCCAAGCTACCCTAATATCAAGCCGTGAAACCGAACTTAAACCTACGGATGTCGCCGTCACCGTCATCATTTTCCCACTCCAAACCCTGCGAATATTTTTCTTCACATTGAAAAAACTAACAGAAATTATGTGGAGAGGATGGTTAGATGAAAAAAATCATATTTGTTCTACTGTTTGCCTTCGTTTTTCTCGCTGTTCCCCAACTAAATGCTGAAGCTTATAACAATAAAGAGTATAACTGGAGCTTTAACCCAAAGCCAAATAACCAACCAGCAACGACGGAAGCAGTTTATGAAGAATTACTTAATAAATACGGTGGCTTCTGGATAGGTGATACATCTAAAAAAGAGCTTTATTTAACCTTTGATAATGGGTATGAAAATGGGTACACACCACAAATCTTAGATGTGCTAAAAGAAAAAAAGGTTCCAGCGGCATTTTTCGTGACAGGCCATTATCTATTAGATCAACCAGACTTAATTATGCGGATGACCGATGAAGGGCATATTGTCGGCAACCACTCCTGGCATCACCCTAGCCTAGTGGCAGTTGATGATGCAAGATTAAAAAGAGAACTTGAAAAAGTAAAGGTCAAATATAAGGAACTAACTGGAAGAAACGATATGATCTATTTACGACCACCACGTGGAGTATTTAGTGAACGTTCCTTAGCTTTATCAGAACAGCAAGGATACGTTAACGTCTTTTGGTCGCTAGCCTACAAAGATTGGGAAGTGGACAATCAAAAAGGCTGGAAATATGCCTATGATCAAATTATGAAACGAGTTCATCCAGGAGCAATTATGCTTATTCATTCCGTATCAAGAGACAATGCTGAAGCTTTAGATAAGGTTATTGATAATTTGCGTAGTCAAGGATATGAATTTAAAAGCCTAGATGATTATATGTTAAGCAAAAAATTGGACGAAATCCAATAAAAATAAAAGAGGCTATTCAAAAATATGAATTAGCCTCTTTATAAATTAATTCGAATAACAAATTTGTCCGATCGCTTCTGCAACAGTCTCTAAAGTAGCTACGTCAGTAACATCAAAACAAATTGCTTGTTTACTTCTTACGACAATTATCCCGATTTGTTGTTTTGCTGAATTCGTGATTGGAAACTTTAATTCACCGTTACATTCCCAACCTAAATCATTTTCCTCGTCAGAAGCTGCAGCTAATTGTGGACTTCCATCTTCAGAAACTAGATAAATACCAACCCAATCTATGTAAGAGACTTCTTTAACAAGACTATTTACTGTTTTTTCAAAAACTGATTGGGAACTTTTTGTTTTAAATACTTCTGCCATTATTTGTAGTGATGCTACATCGGTTGAAATTGACAATATAATTCTCTCCCTTTACCATGTTTACTCCTACCATTTTAACAAAAAATTATTCAACTGTGAGATAGTAAGTTTAGGAAGTTTTTTTCAGGTTAATCTCTATTAAAGAAGAAGTTAGGAGATTGTTCCAAGTTCAGGTATATTATTACGTGAGGGAGTGAAGAAAAGTGGATTTTCAGTTGTCTGGACCATATAATTATAGTCGCGTTCTTGAACGTTTGAGCTATGATCCATTAAATGTGATCGAAAAGGAAAGAAATACAATTAAAGTTCCTTTAAAAATATATGAGAAATTCATTATAGCAAATGTTTCATTTTCAGGGGATAGTCAAAATCCTGTTTGTCATATCGAATTACCTTCTCAGTTTGAAGAAGAAGGAGTACGCCGACTTAAAGGAATTTTTCAACTTGAAGTTCCTTTAGATGAGGTTAACAACCACTTTTTACATACAGATTTAGAGCCATTATTTAAACAATTTTCCGGGATGCCGTTAATCTGTGATTTTGACCTTTATTTTTGTATGATGAAAACGATCATTCATCAGCAGTTAAATATCCGTTTTGCGTATACTCTTACAGAGCGATTTGTAAAAAGCTATGGAACTGAAAAAGATGGCGTTTGGTTTTATCCATCACCTGAAACAGTTAGCAAATTAGATTATGAAGACTTACGGAAATTGCAGTTTAGTCAGCGAAAAGCGGAGTACGTCATTGATACATCTAGATTGATTGCTGAAGGTAAATTAGATTTAGCTGAACTAAGAGTAATGACAGATGACGATGTTATTGCTGAATTGGTAAAAATAAGAGGGGTTGGGTATTGGACAGCAGAAAATATTCTTCTATTTGGACTAGGTAGACAAAACTTGTTTCCAGTGAAAGATATTGGTATTCAAAATGCGTTGAAAAACTTGTACAAGCTAGATCAAAAACCAACACTTGAAGAAATGTTACACTATAGTGATCGTTGGTCACCATATAAAAGCTATGCCTCCCTTTATCTATGGGAGAGTTTAGATAATCAAAAAGCACCGGAGTTGAAGAAATGAAAAATGAAAAAGTATCAGTAAAAGTAGGGCAGGAGTTTTTACTCACAATTAAACGTCTAGGGATTAACGGGGAAGGTGTCGGCTATTATAAAAAACATGTCGTCTTCGTTCCTGGAGCACTTCCTGGAGAAGAAGTGTTTGTAACTGTTACAGATGCGAAAGAAAAATTTTCAGAAGCAAAAATAAAACGAATTCGCACTAAATCACAAGATCGCATCGAACCACCTTGTCCAGTTTATGATAAATGTGGAGGCTGTCAGCTTCAGCACTTAGATTACAACGCACAACTAAAAGAAAAGCGAGACATTGTTAGACAAGCCTTCGAACGCCATACAAAGCTTACTGCTGAAAAACTGCCGTTAAAAGAAACAATTGGTATGGAAGATCCATGGAACTATCGTAATAAAAGTCAGCTTCAGGTAGGACATAATCAACACGAAGTTATTGCTGGTTTATATGGTATGAACTCACATGATTTAATTGATATTTCCGACTGTGCTATTCAGCACCCAGCGACAAATAAAGTGACGCAGACTGTGAAGGCGATTTTACAAGAATTGAAAATACCTATCTATCTTGAAAAAAAGCGAAAAGGTGTCGTTCGGACGATCGTTACAAGAGTTGGTTTTAGTACTGGTGATGTGCAGCTAGTTCTCATTACCGCTACAAAAGAAATTCCAGATAAAGATCAGCTAATTGAAGAAATTAAAAAACGTCTTCCAGAAGTGAAATCTGTTTTACAAAACATTAATGGCCGTAGAACATCGCTTATTTTTGGTGACGAAACGGTTCATTTACATGGAGAAGAAGTTATTCAAGAAGCTTTGGGAGACTTACAATTTGAATTGTCAGCTCGCGCCTTCTTTCAGTTAAATCCAATTCAAACCGTGAAGCTTTATGACGAAGTAAAAAAAGCCGCACAGCTAACTGGAACTGAAAAGCTAGTAGACGCTTATTGCGGTGTCGGTACGATTGGCCTTTGGCTAGCTCCTCATGTCAAGGAATTGCGAGGAATGGATGTTATCCCAGAAGCAATAGAAGATGCTAGACGTAATGCCCAAAGACATGGCTTCAGTCATGCTTTGTACGAAGAAGGAAAAGCAGAAGAAATCCTTCCTAAATGGCAAAAACAAGGTTGGAAACCAGACGTATTCGTCGTCGACCCACCAAGAACAGGCTGTGACCGTAAACTTCTAGAAGCGATGATCAAAGCCAAACCAAAGCGTATCGTATATGTTTCTTGTAATCCTTCAACATTGGCCAAAGATGTCGATGTGTTGATGAAAGCCGGCTTTAAGTTAGAAAACTTGCAGCCGGTGGATATGTTTCCGCATACGAGCCATGTGGAGTGTATCTCGCAACTCATTTTAAATGAAGGCAACTAACCCTTTCGGGTGTTGCCTTCTTAAGTAGCTTGTAAAGGATTGACGAAGCTGTAAAGGATATGGACATCACCATCTTTATTTATAGTTACCTTCTCAACTAATGAATGCAGGATTTGAGGAGTTAAATCCTTGAGAGATAAGATATCCTTTAGCTTATTACTGATATGGATCGCATAATTTTCATCTTCGCATTCCTGCAACTTTTCTTTAAGATGAGTATTCTTATACTGAAGAGATTTAATATTGTTATCTGTTAATTCACGATATTCTACTAATTCCTCTTTTGTAATATCATTTTCCATATACAGATCTACGTAATTGAGCTTCTTAGTTTTTAATTTGTCGATTTCCGTTTGAGTTACATCGAGCTCTCTCAGAATTTGTTGTTTCCTTTTATTTAACTTTTTTAACAACGTACTCTTAAAGCTTTCTTCTTTCAACTGATTAAAAAGGGCACGAAGATCTTCGACAATAACTTGTATTAGCTCTTTTTCTCGAATTACAACACGGTTAGGGCAGAAGGTTTGACCATACCGAATGTTCCCGCCACAACGGTAGCCTTTTTGATTGGCTTTATACCACATTCCTTTTTGGCACTCATCGCAGTATAGAATATTGGTGAAAAGGTGCCTTTTGGGTGCTGTGGCTGTTCTTGTTCGGCTTTGTATTAAATCTTGCACTGTATTAAAGGTGTCTTTAGGGATTATCGCTTCATGTGTATCTTTAATAATGATTTGATTTTCTGTTTCTAACTCACGTCTTTTTGACGAAGTAACCATAATTGTTTCGGTTCTACTTTGTACTAGATCACCACAATAATGGGGGTTGCTAAGTATTTTTTTTATTGTAGAACCGTGCCATTGGTTAGAAGCGTTTACTTTATTAGCTATTTTCGCCGGAGTAGGAATAGCCTCTTCAGTTAATTTCTTTGCGATTGTATCCATCCCGGTACCACTTAGGTAATCTTGAAAAATACGGTGTACAGTAGCTGGTGTATTATCATTCTTGATTTTAAGGATACCGTTTTCGGATCTATAACCATAAGGTGGATTAGATCCAACAAAGAGACCACGTTGGGCTTTTGCTGACTTGGCTTGCTTATTCCGACGGCTACTGTTAGCTGATTCATTTTCATACAGCCAAGCAAATAATCCGAAGTTCTGAACATTCCCTTCTACTGTGTTGATGGAATTATCTAAACAAACGATATGAATGTTATTAAATTGACAGATATCTCTTAGCTCGTAGGAGAGTTTTCCATTACGTGCTAAGCGGGAAAGTTCTTTTTGCTAAAATAACGTCATACATACCTGCTTTTCCATCTTCAATTAGAGCCTTTAATCCAGGTCGATTTTCTTTTGTTCCTGACTGCTTATCCGTATAAATATTAACGATCTCCCAATTTTGTTGGGCGGCATAATTTCGGAAAATGTCAATCTGGTTGTCTATAGATGTACTTTGAATTTCTAGTACTGTAGAAACACGAGCATATATTGCGCATCTCATTAATAATCACCACCATGAGTAACTTTTTCATGAGATGCTGGCGAGTTTACTTTATCATTATTAACAACTTTCTCCATTTCTATTTCAACTAATTGCTGAAGAATGCGATTAATATTTACTCCTTTATCTGGTGATGCATAAGTTCGTAATACTTTCATGTGACACTTCTCCTCTATGATTTTTTTCTATGAATAAATTTCGGTATTTTCGGCACCGGAAATAGTTAGCCAATAAAAAAGGTTATATTCAAAAGGGGAAATTGGTTTCAGGTGGTGCTAAGCGCTAATCTCCCCTAATTAATTCCAAATAAAAAACCGCAGATGTAGAAAAGAAGATACACTGCTCCGAAGCATTCATTAAGGTAATAAATTGATAGATTCCTTGTGAATGCTTTGGATTGGCGTGGTTCTTCCTCCGTCCAATCTGCGGCTTTTAAGTGTGGAGCTTAACATAAAATTTTTGGTATCTTACTATTTTGCGTAAAATCAATACTTTTTCTTTACAGTCATCATGCTTACAATAAAGTTGTTTCATAGTTTGTTCGTTTTGTAAAAAACATTACTTAATAAGTGGCCCCCTTTTATACCAATAGAAAAACCCCGCAGAAGTAGGAGAAGACACACTGCTCTCAAGGAATAAGGTAGTTATCATACTACCTTATATTCTTGAGATTGCAGGTTCTCCCTCCAATCTACGGGGTTTTAACATTTATTCTATAGTTTTTTATTTTGAATGTTTTCTAATTACTCGCAGTTCAATTTATGAGTTTAAGTCTATGCTTTAATTCTTATTATGTCAAGAACTTTTTCGGAAAAACTTTTATGAATTCGGAAACTCTAATAGATGCACAGAATAGGATATCTTCCTTAAAGATACCTGAAAGAAAATTAATCTAATAGTTGACACTTACCATAAGGGTTTATTAACATCTTATCAAGAACAAAAAAATAATAGGTATTAAAAACCTGTAGATTTAGATAACGGAAGCACCGTATGAGTTAGGCATGCCTTTTGGCATGGTTATATCTTGATACATGTGCGTCCGTTTTCTGGTTTGCAGGTTTTTTATTTTTCCTAAAAGGAGATTTATTGCCATGCAAAAGTTTTTTGATGAAATCGAACATGAAAATGGAGCAATTCAGTCTAAGCAATTACAGTCAGATTTTTTACGTATCAAGAAGTATATAATGAGACACAGTAGCAAAAAACAGGAATTTTTCCAGAAGCTCCAATCGAAGGAGGTATCAGATATCAGATAAGTACGTTTAACACATTCTTAAACATTGGATTAGCTTTACTCTAAGTCATCATAAAACCAAAATTTCAGTTTATAGATTTAGATTATGGTGAAAATAAAGTAGGGTAGATAGAATATGGAGATGGTTAAGTTGAAAAAGTTTGAATACAGAACAGTAGAAATCAAAAATGATATTTGGTTTGGAACCTCTTATAATAATGCGGATGAGACGTTAAATAAGCTTGGTGAGAAAGGTTGGGCAGTAGTTGCATCATTTCAAAAAGGAGATGATATTTACTATACGCTTATGCGGGAGATGTAATATATAATACGTTAATATGTGTTAAAAGTTTTGCCATCTTAACTGGTACAATTGTTTTCAATGGCATTTTGAATGAGCAGTTTATTATAGTACTTTATTCTAAGAAGCTGATATTCCATTTATGGAATATCAGCTTTTTATGTTCAAATTATTGCGCAGTAGAAACTGTGTAGCAAAGATCTGTTCATGCAAATATAAAAATGCAGAGTTAGGTAGTATTTTTTATACTATAACCTGCATTTTTATTATTCCATAGTAGTATATGAATACAAAACTTTAAGTTAATTGTGACATCAACTATTAATTATGAATTTTTCTAGTCTCGGTAATTTGATCTATATGATGTAATGCATGGTACACAAACATGCGTAAAAAATCTCTAACTGTCATCTCTTCAAATGGTGAAGTAGTGGATTGGTCAAGCGAATTAGGGAGTTGTTTTACAAATCTACCAATATGTTCTCTAATATACTTAAATAGTTCAACATGGCATTAAACCATGCTTCCTTCTTTTTAAATTTTAGATAGATTATTTTTATGTTCAAAACGACCTAGTAATATGGCCAACAAGGATCCCATGAGAAACATTGCAATACATAAAATAGTGTAAGGAACTGTTGCTGGAAAACCAGGGAAAGTGACAATGAGTGATCCAAAAACTAAGCCGATCATGATGGCGTATGTTAATGTACTAAATTGACGTAACAAGTATTGGATTAACTTGCTCGTAATAATAATACCAATGACTATTCCTAAACCTATAACGAGAATTACTGCCAAATTTAAGGTTGAAATTGCATTAATGACGGTCGGATAAACACCCAGTAATAGAAAAATCAAAGACCCGCTAATCCCTGGTAAGATCATGGCCGAGCTAGCAAGCCAACCAGAGAAAAATAGAAATATATACTCACTAAAGCTTAAGTTTGTCCAGATTGCTTGCTTGCCATCGTCATGAATTAAGCTAGTAGAAGCTACTAGTATAGTAGCCATTATTAATAATGTGTAATGACTAACTTGAAATGTCTTTTTGTAATTTGCTGTTCGGAGCAGAAACGGGATTATCCCTAAAATTAGCCCATTAAAAAAGAAAAATAAAGGTTGGGAGTGATTGATGATAAGCCATTCAATTAAACGACTAAACACTATTAACGCAATCCCAATACCAAGTAGTAGTGGGGCTAAAAATAATAAGTGTTTTCGCCAATCTTTACTAAACACACCATTAATAGATGCAAGTAACTCATGATAAATACCTAAAACCATTGCAATTGTCCCACCACTAATTCCGGGGATTAAGTCAGTAATCCCCATAATAATACCACGAATAACATTTCGCATAAAGTTGTTCATATCTCCTCTTAGAAACTATCGCAATTTTGACAGATGGTAAAAACGACTAGCGTAATCGAAAATGTACGTAGATTTAAATATACAGTATCTAGTTATGTTCTAGCAATTAAAAAAACGTAAAGTTAAGCTCGAGTCATTTTATGTATGAAAAGGTATTTAAGTAAAAGAATAGAAGTGACTTAGTTAACATTAATCATAACTAGGAGTGTGAGTACATTTGTTATTAGTATTATTGCTAATAGTCCTTGTTTTTTTATCTGCCTTCTTTTCATCTGCAGAAACAGCATTTTCAAGTGTTAATCAAATACGTTTAAAAAATTATGTGGAACAAAAACGCACAGGAAGTGTGAAGGCGCTCTATATTGCAGAGAATTTCGACCGGGCACTATCAACCATTCTAGTTGGAAACAACATTGTAAATATATCTGCCGCGACGATCTCTGCAAAGTTAGCAACAGACATTTTCGGGGCAACTATTGGTTTACCACTAAGTACATTTGCTATGACTGTAATTATCCTAATTTTTGGAGAAATACTACCTAAGTCATTTGCAAAAGAACATGCTGAACAATTGGCTTTACAAATAGCGGGGATATTGCTTTTTCTAATGAAAGTATTAAGTCCAATTATTTGGTTTTTTGTTAAGTTAAAAGTATTGCTTTCCAAGGTGATTAAACAAAAGAATGATTTACCTACTTATACCGAAGAGGAGATAAAAGAATTATTAAACCTTAGTGAAGCTGAAGGTGTGATTGACAGGAAAGAAAATGAGCTTGTGCATCGTTCTCTTAGTTTTAACGATATTAGTGTCAATCAAATATTTGTGTCAAGGATAAATGTTATAGCAATCGACATTAATCATCCTATAGAAGAGATAAAACAAATCTTTTTAAAGGAACGATACTCGAGAATCCCAATATACGAGGAGCATGTTGATAATATCATCGGGATTTTATCCGAAAGGGAATTTTTGGGTAAAATGCTTCAAAATGATGAATTAAATATTAGAGACCTTTTAAGAAAACCTATTTTTGTTATTGAAACTTTAAAGATAGCCGACCTTTTACCGGAATTACAAAAAAATAAAACGCATATGGCGATTGTTATTGACGAATTTGGAGGTACAGCAGGTATAATAACGATGGAAGATATTTTAGAAGAATTAGTCGGGGAAATTTTGGATGAACACGATGAAAAGATAAGTTACATGAACCAAATTGATCGAGATAATTACGAGTTTTTTGCTGAGGTTCCTTTGAGAGATTTCGCAAAAATCTTGAAAATTCCTACTCTAAATAGCTCTTACCAAACTTTAGGAGGTTGGGTAATCGAAAAATTTGAACAAGTTCCGAATTATGGGGATCAATTTCAATACGAACATTTAACAATCATCATTAATGAAATGGAAAATAGAAGAGTAAAAAAAGTCTTGGTGAAGCTAAATCAAAAGCAGTAAACAGCTATAGATTGCGGGTTATACCAATTTCGGGAGAGAAACATGGAAGCATTAATCTTCTTATTAAAATATCTATTTTTAGGGATTTTTCAGGGAATTACGGAACCTATCCCTGTATCATCTAGTGGTCATCTAATCCTACTACAAGAAATAATAGGTGTTGAGCTAGGTGGGTTGACCTTTGAAGTTATCGTCAATTTTGCTTCATTAATTGCAGTGTTAATGATCTATCGCGACTCAGTATCCAAACTTTTCTTGGGAGCTACGCATTACCTAATTAGTAGGCAAAAAAAGGATCAGGAAAATTTCCGCTTTATTGTGTACTTAATTATTGGGACAGTACCAGCTGTTATAATAGGGCTATTATTAGGAGATCAAATTGCTGAACATTTAACAGGTGTAAAAGTAATTGGAGCGACCTTACTTGTAACAGGTATAGCGCTTTGGTTCATCCGTAACCTTCGTGGGAGAAAAAATGATTCAGATCTATCAATTAAGGATGCAGTTATTGTCGGACTTGCTCAGGCTGTTGCCCTCATCCCTGGAATTAGTAGGTCGGGTGCTACGATTGTGGCAGCAATGGCACTTGGAATGAAACAAGAAACCGCTTTGAAGTTTTCCTTTCTATTATATATTCCTGTAAGCGTAGGAGGAATAGTTTTAGCAATATCAGATTTATTAAAAATGCCTAGTTTCACTGAATTACTAGTTCCATACCTAATTGCCTTTATCGGGTCGTTAGTGGCATCTTATTATTCGTTAAGATGGTTTATGGGAATTATGGCGAGAGGGAATTTAGTTTACTTTTCAATTTATTGTTTTGTCGTTGGGACACTAGCAATCTTAGTATTTTAGAGTATTAAAAAAGGGGACATATATATGTTCCCTTTTTAATATATAATATTGCGCTTTTTGCAAGGAATTAACGATTAATAATTTACGATTAAATAACTCTCTGAAAATTATCTTGATCAACATTTGTTTCTTGAATTTCAACGATTACCTTTTGAATACGACGATTTCGAACGTCTTCTATATAAATTTGGAAGTTACCAAAAGGCATCGTTTCTCCTTTTTTAGGAAGATAGCCTAAATTTTCTGAAACCCAACCACTTAACGTATTAGAGGATGTTTCAATCTCACTGATATTTAAGGCTTCGCAGAATGTTTCAATAGGCGTTCTTCCATTTAACCGAATTTTAGTTTCACTTATATTCTCGACTAGAACTTCATTCTCATCATTCTCATCCCAAATCTCACCAACAATTTCCTCTAAAATGTCCTCAATTGAAATAATACCAGAAGTTCCGCCATATTCATCTAGGACAACAGCAAGATGAACTTTATTTTTCTGTAATTCTTTTAATAAGTTTGATATTTTAACAGATGAAATGACAAAATAAGGTTTCCTAATAATTGCTGCTAATTCAAAGCTGTCATGGTTTTGTACATACCGTTCAAAAAAGTCTCTGTGAGAGATAATCCCAACGATGTTATCAATCGTACCTTCATAGACAGGCATTCGAGAATACTTTTCTTGAATAAATATATCTTTGATTTGGTCAATCGTTGCATCGATTGATACAGCTACTACATCAGGTCTTGGTGTTAATATGTCTTTTACGACAATATCATCAAATTCAATTGCATTATGAAGTAACTCTTTTTCTTGAGAAAGAAATGTCCCTTCTTCTTCACCTATTTCAACTAATGCTTTAACATCTTCATCAGTAACAGTTGGTTCGTCATTGTTTGATCCAATAATTTTCGAAACACCAACTCTTAATTGTACAAAGAGCCATGTAATAGGGTAAAAGATTTTCATGACGATACCTAAAGAAGCTGATATAGTCAGTAAATATTTTTCTGCATATTGTTTCGCTAAGGATTTCGGTAAAATTTCACCAAAGATTAAAACTAAGATCGTTATTACTATTGTTGTAATAAAAAGCGTACTACCGTTGTTACCAAACATGTCAGTAGCAACCTTAGTAGCAATCGTAGCCATTGCAATATTTACAATGTTATTGCCAATTAAGATAGTAGATATGCTTTGATCGAAATTTTCTGTCATCTTTAACGAACGTTTGGCTTTCACATTGTTGCTTTCAGCTTGATTTCGTAATCTCACCTTATTTGCACTCGTAATCGCCGTTTCTGATGCGGAAAAATAACCTGATAATAGTAATAATACCCCTAATAAAAGTATCGAGTCATAGGGTATACTGTCCAATGTTCCATCACTCTCCAAAAAAGTAGTTATTATAAATATACTCTATATACTTTAGTCATATCAATGATAAATACTGTAAAAAGTGCATATATTTATTATTTCAAAATAAAACTAATAAACTGCTTGCAGAATGTTAGGTATTTAACGATTATGTATAATTACGAGCATGGCTTTATTGAATGTTATGTTACAAAGCAATATTGTAGTTACCTAATTGTTAAAGCAATTTTAGTTTGATATAATTATAGCAATTAAGTTAATTGAATAATCCTCTAAAGGGGAGTAGCTTTTACAATAATTGTCGTCATTTCAGAGCAGATGCTCTCGGCAGTATTGGCAACGTAAAGTTGTTAGCAAGACCTTTGCCATTGGTAAAGGTCTTTTTGTTGCTTTTAAAAACTTAATTAACGATTGTTAAAGTTCAACATAGGTAGGGTGAAAGATCAAATTTGTTTAATCAAATTAGGAGATAAAAAATAAGGTGATACAGAATGATACTTATAATAAGCTAGCTCAAAGTGGCGTATATAATACAAATGGTTCGAAGGTTGTTCTTGTAGATAAATCTGATGACTTAGAACTGATAGGTGAAGGTAGGAGCGCATTTGCTTTTAAAATTCAATTCACTGATAAGGTGATTAAAGTATTTTTTCTCTACTCATAGACATGTAGTGGATGAAGAAGAGGAAGTATACAATGTATTATTTGGCAACCCTTACTTTCCTAGAATGTATGGATCAGGCAACAACTATTTGGTCATAGATTTTATCAAGGGTCAAACTTTGTTTAGTTGCTTAACGAACGGAATTCCAATTAAGGATAAGCATATTAAAGAGATTGATAAAGCTCTAGAACTAGCAAAGGTAGAAGGTTTAAATCCGTTTGATATTCATTTGCGAAATATTTTAATTACGGTAGAAGGAAATGTAAAACTTATAGATGTTGCAAGGTTTAGGTAAAAGCACTCATGTTCACAGTGGAAAGATTTAAAAAAGGTATATCATCATTTTTATAAGTCTAAGATGTTTCCTAAACAATTACCTGCTATTATCTTGGATTTTGTAGCATTCCTTTATTAGAGTAAATGGTTACAGTTATTTTTATAAGCCAAGGGAGGTTTTTTAGTGGCAACAGAGTCTATAGCTAAACTTTATTTACTATTAGATGAAACTGAAAGATGGGAGCAGGAACAGAGAGGTTTATGATTTTCGGGGAAAATACGCATTGTTCTAGATGAAGTTTAAAAGCAGTGCTAGCTTGTGTACTTCCAACAGAGTACTAAGAAGAGAACGGCTCTAAGTAGCTCAAATAAAAAGTTACAAAGAGAATAATTTTTCAATGAGAGAATGAATAGATAGGGTAATGCCTTGAAGCTTCTCCAGTAAGATACCCTAACCTCCAGTCGATTGGGATGCTTATGGTGAATTTTGTGAAAAACAACAGAGTCATTTGTTGCACAGTACAACGAAACTGTACATCAAAAAAGCTCTAAACTGTTGGTCATTAAAAAAAATACACTTACACGTGGGCAATCATTTGGAAGATCTCAAAAATTATATTCTTTGAAGAGCGTAGTTTTGATTTAGTGTACCTATTTAAAACCTATTATTATCTTGACTACATCGACTTTTTTCATTGACAAAAACCCAAGTTTATCTGCTAGATAGAACATTTCCCTTTACTTTTTTCAATTTAAGTTAGATTACTGTAGGTAAAGATTTTTCCTACAAAGCAAATAAAGGAGTTTACAGTGCGATGACTTCTTTAAAAAAATATGCATTATCCAAATAATTTAAAGTATCTAAAATCAGGAACATC
This sequence comes from Anaerobacillus isosaccharinicus, assembly GCF_001866075.3. Classification (GTDB taxonomy): domain Bacteria; phylum Bacillota; class Bacilli; order Bacillales; family Anaerobacillaceae; genus Anaerobacillus; species Anaerobacillus isosaccharinicus. The sequence goes on from NZ_CP063356.1 coordinate 2,110,513, forward strand.
GATAAAAATATTAAACCAGACTAAAACAATTAAGCTTATGGCCATTAGAATTAAAAAACCAAATCCAGCAAGTATTTCATGTTTTCCTATCCATTTTAACATATTTTTCATAATAAGCACCATTTATATATTTAACAAATTTTCTCTAAGTTATTCATTTTGTTTGTTACGGTGTACAACGATACTAGTAATAGTAAAACCATCTAAGAGAGGATTGTATTTAAACTGAACGTCTTTTATATTTTACTATATTGTGAAATAAGTAAGAGACAGATTAAAAACTTGACCAGTCTCTTAGAAGGGGAGTTAGATATCAATACATCCAAAAAGTACTGAATTAAGATAACAGCTTTTGTTAAACCAAAAATCAGTAAATTTTAGGGGGGGATATGCCAGAAAAATAGCAATTACATCTTCTGAATTAGGTGTATTATGGCTTTAAAGTACTCTAGTTTCTATATCCCTTTAATATCAATACTTTTACTATTCACCTTTTTCAAAAATAGGTCCAATAATTTAGAAGAGCAGAAGCAACAAGATATGATATGACACTCACCGTTGCTCGTTTCTAATTTTTTAAAAATAGATTTACATCTTGATAAAACAGGATTATATTATATTTTATATATTCATATTTACAGTAATGTTATAGACACTAATAGGTGGTGAAGTGACTTTGAAAAAAATATGGTTATTGCTGCTACTAACAGCAATTATAAGCCCCTATTCATTTGTAGATATGGCTGAAACCACTTATGAAATAGAGTATCTATCAGAAATCCCCACAGATGCAGCTAATAGTCATCTATCTGGTGGTAATACCTATTTCTTAAAGAGAGATTTTTCCGTCTATCAGAGAATAGACAAGTCAGAAATAATACTACCTGTTCTATGGTTAAACTCGTTTATACCCATTATTAGGACTCATGCATTTATCCTCACCATTAAGTACCAAGCCACTTTATATAAGTACCTCCCTTAAAAAATAAAAAAGGAGGAACAGGTATGGAAGACAAAGGTACAAAAAAAGAGGAGAATTATTTAGTTAGAGAACGGTGTTTGTCAAGAAAGTTGTCGTATTTTACTTTCAAAAAATTATTCGAAATCCTACCGCGCTTTCGCTTGGTGGCCTCTTCATCAAAGATTACCTTTTACAAACTAATCCTTGATGAAGAGGGTAATATATTTGACTATTCTAGTTGATCTTTAATCGGATTTAGTGCTACTGATTTGTGAGCAGACCAATCTCGTGTTGATCGCGACCAACGTTCTGGATGTTTGGATTTTGCTTGCTCATAGACTTCTTTTCGCTTCTCAAGAATCTCGATATATTCCCCTGTGTGGCATTGATGTGGAGTTACAAAGTTTAGTCCACTATGCTGATGTTCATAAGCATACCAACGGACAAACTTTCCTGCCCATTCTCGTGCTGCTTCTAGAGATTTAAACCCTTGATGAGGGTATTCTGGCCGATACTTCATCGTCCGAAACATGGCTTCAGAATAAGGATTATCATTACTTACACGCGGTCTTGAATAGGATTTTGTAATTCCTAGTTTCTCTAATAGCGCCTGAAATGTTGCGGCTTTCATTGGGCTTCCGTTATCAGAATGTAAAACTAACGGTTTACCTGCAATTTTTTCACTGATAATGGACTTTTTAATCAACTCTTCCGCATACAAGGCATCCTCATGTTCCCACACTTCCCAACCAACTGGCATTCTACTAAATATATCAATCACCATGTATAGCCTAAAATAGGCACCTTTAATAGGACCCGGAAGCCATGTAATGTCCCATGTCCACACTTCATTTGGTTTTATGGCTAAATAGCTCTCTGGCAATTTCCATTGTGGCCTTTTACTCCTACCACGATGGTTTTGCATCGACTCCATTCGCAATACTCGATAAAAGGTAGATTCTGACGCAATATAGATCGACTGATCCGCCAATTTAGGTACAATTTGAGAAGGTGGTAAGTTCTCAAACTCTTCTTTCTTAACTACTTCAATGATTTCCTGTCTTTCTTCAGGAGTTAGTTTATTTTTCGGCTCCGGACGTTTGGCAAGTGGACGTTGATCCTCCTTGACTCCGCCATCAGCTACCCAACGTTCATATGTTCGTACACTTATATTCAACTCTTTACAGGCTTCGGTCAATCGCGCACCATTTTGGTTGGCTTCTTGGATGAGTTCGACTGCTAATGCGCGATCTGACGGGCTAATCATTCTTCCTCGGGATCCCCCCAGACCGCTTGGGCCTTTTTTCTAAGTAGTAATAACGCTGCTGCTTCGGCAAGCGCTTTCTCCTTTTTTCTTAAGTCCTGCTCTATTGTTTTTGTGCGTTTCTTTTCTTCTTTTAACTCTTGGTTCAACAACTTGGTTTGATCAGATTCACGACCATTTGCACTTAAACAAGCCGATCTCCAAGCTTCAATCTGTTCTTTATACAAGCCTTTCTTACGGCAATACTCTGCTAATTCTACTTGATTCATAGAGTAGGTTTCCATCACAACCAGAAACTTATCTTCGCTGTTCCACCTTTCAGACCCTTGTCCATCCCCTGGAGTAGCGTTACCGTTGCTTCGAGAATCTCTACGCCATTTATATAAGGTGACTTCCGTTACGCCTGTCTCCTCACTAAGTGCCTTGACCGGTTCGTTGTTAGGTGGCATCATGCGTTTAACTATTGCCTCTTTAAATTCTTTTGAGTATGATTTTCCAGGCTGTGCTTTCATGTCGTTATCTCCTCTGTGTTTTTTATAATTATAACACTAAAAGTTCTTTGCGACATCTATCCTAACACAGGGGGAGAATCAATTAATGGTCTAATTATTGGTTTGATACTAATGGTTGTTGTATTTTTATTTGTTCATTTTGTGCTTGGAATTCGAGCTTTCACATAATATTAGTTATTATAAAAAAGGGGTAACCGACTTTGGGTTACCCCTTTTTACTTAACATTAGTTAATATTTTAGTGTAAAATAATTTGATAAGGTTTTAAGACACACTTCCTAATAAAAACTATAAAAAGAGGTAAATATATGAAATATATTGAATTTGATTTTTGGATTAATCTTTGGGTGCAGTATGGAACTTCCCTTACAATTTTAGGTTTTTTTTTGATAGTAAGAAAAGCCTTTACTAAGTATATATACAGAATTCTTTTAAAACTATTTAGAAATTCACCCACGCAGTTTTTAACTAAACTATTTATCGCATTTGAAAAACCATTAAGGTGGTTATTTGTATTAATTGGAGTATACCTAGCTATTTTAAACTTACCCTTTCAAGTCATGTTCGAAGAACGAATAATCCAGATATATAGAACATTATTTATAGTTCTCTTAACAATTGGGTTTTATAATTTTTCTTCTGAATCATCCGTAATATTTGATAACATCGAAAAAAAGTTACGAATCGAGATAGACAAACTGTTAATTCCTATCTTATCCAAGTTATTACGTTTTTTGATCATTGCAATTAGTCTAAGTGTAATAGCTCAAGAATGGAATTATGATGTAAATGGTTTTATAGCGGGACTTGGTTTAGGTGGCTTAGCTTTAGCTTTTGCAGCACAGGATTCAATAGCGAATTTCTTTGGTGGTATAATTATTATGACTGAAAAGCCTTTTAAAATCGGTGATTGGATTAAAACCCCTACTGTTGAAGGTACGGTAGAAGAAATTACTTTTAGAAGTACAAAAATAAGGGCTTTTAGACAAGCTGTTGTAACAGTACCCAATTCAACTTTAGCCAATCAGGCCATAATGAATTGGTCAAAGATGGGGAAGCGACAAATTTCATTTTCTCTAGGTGTTAAGACGGGTACTTCAAGAGAGAAACTAGCTAATTGTATAAAACAAATTGAAGATTTGTTAAAAAATCATTTAGAAATCCACCAGGAAACGATCTTTGTGAAGTTTGATGGTTTCGAGAGATCTAGATTAAACATATTTCTGTACTTCTTTACGAAGACGACTAACTATGGAGAATTTCTTAAGGTAAAAGAAGACATAAATTTAAGGATACTAGAAATTCTGGAGAAAGAAGGGGTAGCGATAGCAATCCCGACAAGGAACTTATTTGTAGATAAAAAAGGTAGATTAAACAAAGATCTAACCCCATGACCTGATGTTAATATCATGAGTTAGTAAGAAATTAAAAATATATACTAGAGTTAATGGAATTATAGCCATTAAAGCAAGAATTAAAAATCCAGCAAGTACCTCATGTTGAGATAGCCACTTTAATAACATTTTCACCAATCTCCCCCCCTTGAGTCTTTATAACAACGAACAGTGAGAGCAAAACTAGAATGTGCCTCACTTTTTTTATTTTATCTTCTGGTGTGATATCTATACGTTTCAACTTTTCTCGAATTAAAATAACTGTTCTGAAATTTGAGTGGAAATATATTAACGATACAAAAACGCATGGTATAATTGTGTTATGTAACTAAATGTAGCGGACAATATTTCCATTTTAATTTAATTTATTCGAATTATTTTCTTAAAATAGAAAGCAAAGGCAATTAAAAGAGTTATTCGAATTGAAAAAACAGCAGGATGGAAATGAAAATGAAGAAATCGCGGAGACTGTTGTTTAATTGCTAATTCTTTTGTTCTTCTCTCCCTCCTGGTTGTATATATATTGTATTAAGGAGGGATAGACTTGCACCTTAGAAGAAAATTCAACTACAGAAGGAGAAAAGGACCTTTACCATTTCGTCATGTCCTTCTCATCTCTTTTCTTATTTTTGTCACTCTTACTGTACAAGGTATGTGGATAGTTGATCGTGCCATTCGGCCAACACTCTTGGAAATTGCCAATCTAGAAACACAAAAAATTGCAACATCTGCTGTTAATTATGCATTGAAGACTACTATCGATGAAATTGATACTAATAAGATCATAGCTATCGAAAAAGATGAGAATGGAAAGATCATTTCACTTGGTTTTGATGCAGAAATTTATAAGCAAGTAGAGGTAAGTGCTGTTGCCAATGCTCAATACTATCTAAAGAAGATGGAAGAAGGTAAACTGCATGAAATTGGACTGTCGAAAGAGGAGTTAGATTTACTAGATGAGACTGTGGCTACTGACATTATCTATCATATACCATTAGGAATGGCAACAGGGTCGTCTCTGTTAGCGAATTTGGGACCTAAAATTCCTGTTAAATTTAGAGCAATTGGAGACGTTGATATTGATCTAAATGAAAAAATTCAACATGTAGGAATAAATAATACTTGGATAAGGGTTTCTCTAGATCTACAAGTAGACGCAGAAGTAATAATTCCTTTTGCAACCCATACAGAAAAAGTAGTTACTACTATTCCTGTGGGTATGGTTTTTGTACCTGGTGAAGTTCCAAACTTTTTCGCTAATGGTTCAAATAATCTATCGTCTGGGAAGTTTGTTAATGAAAATAGGTAAAAACAGCTTATCGTACAACGATTCGATTTGGACGATAAACTCTACTATAAAATATAAAGATAGACTTATATTTAATTATAAGATCTACAATCAACCGGAAACCCTCTGTGTTTTCCGATTTCTATCTTAATATACCTGATTTTAAGGCTCTATAAACTCTACCATTTACTAGAGTTTGTAGGGTCTTCTTTTTATATATAATATTTGTGTAAAAACTTAATTTTTTGACAAGTCAATGTAACATATCTTATAATTAACTTATACTTATGTAACGTTATTCAGAGGGGTAGAAGCTAATGGAATATGTTGAGCCAATAAGAGACATCGATAAAATAAATGAAATAAAGAAGACATTAGCGGAACAGTCCAAAAGAGATTTGTTACTCTTTGTACTTGGAATAAATACTGGAATTAGAGTTAACGATTTATTAAAACTTAAAGTAAAAGATGTTTGGGAGGGAAAAAATTTAAAAGAATTTCTCACTATAGTTGATGAGAAAAGTTCAGAAAAAACTACATATTACCTAAATGCGAAAGTTGCAACAGCTGTACGAAGTTATTTACATACCATCGAATACCAAAATGATGATTATCTCTTTAAATCGAAGAGACTTAACAAGCCGATTACACGGCAGCAAGCTTATCGAATTATAAATCACGCTGCAAGGGAAGCAGGAATTTCAGGTAATATCGGGACACATACCCTTAGAAAAACGTTTGGGTACCATGCTTATCGAAAAGGAATAGCGATTTCACTACTAAAAATGATCTATAATCACACGACACCTGCAGAAACATTACGCTATATTGGTATAGATAAAAACGAGAAGCATGAAATTAAAATTGATGTGAATTTATAAATAGAAAGTAGGCTTTATTAAGGTGGAACAGACATTCAATGATTACTTTATCCTGCTCAGTGCTCTTCTATTAATTATTGGGGTTCTTACAACAAAATTCTCTTCTCGTATTGGTGTACCAGCGCTTATTCTGTTTATTCTCGTTGGGATGATTACTGGAAGTGATGGCTTAGGCTTTATTCCTTTTGATAATCCTCAAATGACACAATTGATTGGTATCTTTGCTCTCATTATTATCCTATTTGAAGGTGGACTGCAGACAAAATGGACAACGGTTAAACCCGTAACCAAACCAGCCCTGTCCCTAGCTACTTTAGGTGTTATTTTGACAGCAGTAATAGTTGCATTTGCGGCAAAAATAATTCTAGGTGTAACGTGGCTCGAAGGTTTCTTATTTGGTGCGATTGTAGGTTCAACAGATGCAGCAGCCGTTTTTGCTGTATTAAAAGGGCAAAATATTCGTGAGAGACTTGGAGCAACACTTGAAGCAGAATCCGGGTCAAATGATCCGATGGCGATGTTTCTGACGATTTCAATTATCCAACTAATGGTTATAGATAATCCTTCATATTGGCTGTTAATTGGCTCTTTCTTTTGGCAAATGGGAATTGGTTTAATAATAGGCCTTCTTTTAGGGAAATTAGCAACCTTAGCAATTAACCGAATTAATCTTGACTCAAGTGGACTATACCCAGTTTTTGCCCTTGCATTCGCCTTACTTATCTATAGTTTGACAGATCTAATTGGTGCGAGTGGACTGTTAGCTGTCTATGTGGCAGCACTAGTCATCGGAAATTCGGACTTAACATATCGACAATCAATCTTTAGGTTTAATGAAGGATTTGCCTGGATGGCTCAAATATTAATGTTTACGATATTAGGTCTCTTGGTTTTTCCTTCTCAATTGATGACGATAGATGTTATTGTTAAAGGTCTATTATTGTCGATTATATTAGTATTAGTAGCTAGGCCGGTTGCAGTCTTTCTTTCAACAATAAACATGGGGTATGACTTTAAAGAAAAGGTGTTCCTGTCTTGGGCTGGATTACGAGGAGCTGTTCCAATTGTTTTAGCGACATTTCCGATGCTAGCTGGAATAGAAAATAGCCAATTATTCTTTAATGTCGTCTTTTTCGTTGTATTAATTTCCGCTTTAGTACAAGGGTCGACTATTGCCATGTTTGCAGAGAAACTCGGTCTTACTGGTCCGAAAAAGGTTGAGCCGCCTCACTCGTTGGAGCTTGTGTCAATTGGCAAAGCAAATGCAGAAATTATTGAGTTTGAAGTGAATAAGGAATCGGATATTACCAATAAGCCCCTAGCAGTAATCGATTTCCCAAAAGATGTTCTAGTTAATGCAATTATTCGTTCGGGTGAACTAATTACACCATACGGAGAAACGGAAATTCAAGTAGGGGATGTCTTATATATTTTAGTTAGTAGAAAAAGTAAAAAAAGGTTAAAAGAAATGTTAAATCAGGATTAAACTAAAATAATCCGCCACTCTCTAGGAAGTGGCGGATATCAACTTACGTATCAAGATCGTTTTCAATAGGTGTCGTCATACTTACGTTTTTTAGCTCTGTAACATAATCATCGGTTACATGAACCTGCATCGTTTCGTTATTTTTCATAAATTTGAAGACACCGTTATTAAAGTCTGTGCCTACCTCTTTGAAGAAGATACCTTCAAACTCAATTTCTGGTGTATGGTTAAAACTAATTTTGTACTGATTACCTTCTTTCTTTAGATAGGCACGAACTCCTTTTTCAAAATGCCCACCGTGATCTTCTTTTAGGGCGCGGGCTACGGAAATAACATGTAAGTCAACAAATGGTATTTCGCGCAACAAGACATTGATAATCGAACCTTTTGTAATTTGTTCCCAACGGCTTTGTGCTGTTTGGCCAAGAATGATTTGAGTTATATGACGTTCTCTTGCTACTTCAGCAATGACTTTTGTAACAGGTCGAGAATCGTTATCTTTAAGAATAAACTTTGCGTTATGCTCTTTCGCCAACTGTCCCCATTTTGTAATATATTCAGATTTTTCAGCGTCCAATTCGTCAAATGGCTTTGGATCAACCGTTAAAATATAAAGTGGACAGTCCATCATACTAGCGATTTTACAACCGCGTTTGATAAGTCGTTCTCCATTAGGACCATAATAAACGCAAACTAGAATACTTTCGTCCATCCGACCTTTAGTTATTTGCATATTTCGTTCACCTCGAAAATGAATTCAGAGTTAAAATAAGTTATTTACCTTTCAAACTATGTATGACTATAGCTCATGCTTACACTTCAGTCAATGAGTTTTTATAAAATCGAAAAAAATATATAGTGTTTCTGCTGAATATTTTAAGAAGGGTTGTATACAAGCAAGATTTCAAAAAAATCGAAGTTAGGAGGGGTTATTATTGGATTGGTTACATATTGTTGTATTGTCTCCATTTATATTTGCTCTATTTGTACCTTTTCTTTTTCATAGATTTAATGAAAAAGTCCATACAGGGTGGTTTGTACTACCTATTCCACTTATTCTCTTTTTCTATCTGGTAAGCTATTATCCTGTCATTGCTAATGGGGACACCGTATATCGTACATTATCATGGATACCGTCTTTAGGGATTAATTTTACAACGTATCTTGACGGATTAAGTTTCATCTTTACACTTCTTATTACAGGAATAGGATCTTTAGTAGTATTGTATTCTATTTACTATATGGCTAAAGATAAAGAGGCTCTACATAACTTTTATATTTACTTACTTTTATTTATGGGTGCCATGCTTGGTCTTGTGTTAGCTGATAATATTTTAGTTTTATACGTTTTTTGGGAATTAACGAGCATTTCCTCCTTTTTATTAAATAGACTCTCGGCATTTGCCGAGCCTTGTGGCTCAAGGTTTTCTTGAACCAATTTATTTGTATCCCTCCTATTTCTAGGTGGGATTTTTACTTTAGTTTTCTTCTTCAATTGGAAATTAATTGTTGAAAAATATCATAAAAAAACTAAAAAAACACTTGACTTTTTAGTGGAACCCCAATAATCGCCGAGGAGGAATTGACTTCCTAACAATACGGTGAAATGGGGGATTTAAATGAAACCTGCGCTAATACCACATATCTCATATCAAAACTTCGTTTTAGACCAATTAAATACTCATTACTCAGGCGGTATACTGACTCTCGTACAAAAAGATTGGACTATTATCTCGAAGTTATGGATCACGGATCTTTCGTTTACCACTACGTGGCTTCATGATTCATATTCAGTTAAAGGTCCTGAGCCACGTGATCCTGCTTCCATGCTTCGCTCTTATCTTTTGTGTTTATTGACAAGTCCGACCCTGAGTATTACAGAATGGGTGAACCAACTCCATCGTGTTCCTCTTTACACGATCCTTAGCGGCTTTGAACCTGGGGATGTTCCAGGTGTCGGTACTTTTTATGACTTCTTCAGACGGCTATCAGGTTTTGAGAAGGCTAATGTAAAACCTTTTATTAAGCTCAAACGAAAAAAGAAGAAGAAGAAAAAACCGAAAAAGGGTGAAAAAGCAACTCCTAGAAACCCTGGTATTATTAGAAAATTAGTGGATCGTCATTTACGCAATGGCTCAAAACAAAAACAATTGCCGGGAGATCAATTATACGCGTTTTTTCAATCTCAATTTCTTGAAGTTTCAGCGAGATTGGGTTTGCTTGGGGATCCCCATTCCCTTGGTGTTGTTGGAGATGGGACACCCGTGGAAACAGCGAGATACCCAAGGAGCAAACCTATTTGTGATTGTAGTGCCCAAGGACTAACGAATTGTACTCATCCTCGTCGATATTCTCAACCTGACATCGACTCAGGTTGGGATAGTTCAAGGGAGAGGTACTTCAACGGATATCATCTCTACATGATATCCACTAGCGATAGCCAATACGACTTGCCGCTATATCCACGGCTGCATCCTGCTTCCCGGCATGATTCAGTCAGCCTAGTGGTTGGTTCAATTGAATTTTCGCAACGGTACACCTTGGGCACAATTGATAAAATCCTTCTCGATGCCGCACATGATGCAGAACCGATTTACGAATTACTGGACCATCATAATGTGGAACCATTTATTGATCTTAATGTTCGAACAAAGAAAAACTTCAGTACGCAAAGTGATATTCAGATTTCTCCCCTAGGCGTTCCTATTTGTCCAATTGGAATGGAAATGAAACCCAATGGGTTTGACAAATCTCAAAACCGCCAAAAGTGGCGTTGTCCACTAGCTTGCGGAACAAAAAATACATGTTCCACTCCGTGTTCTAAAGCGAAGTATGGCCGCACATTTCATACGTTTAAGCGAGATAATCTTCGTCTGTTCACTAAAACACCAAGATCTTCTGAAAAGTGGAAACTCATTTATAAACGAAGAACTTCAGTTGAACGTTCGAACAAAAGAGAAAAAGTCGATTATCACTTAGAAGCTGGGCGCCATCGCTCTACAAAAATGTGGTATGTCCGCCTATACTCAATCATGATGTGTCAACACATAGATGCTTGGTACAGTAGTCAGAAAGAGACTTTGAACATTCAGGAAATCATCTTTACTAAAAGCGCCTAGACAATTTTTAAAAAATAGAATAACTGTAGGCTTATTTGGTGCATACTTTTTTGAAAACACTATGAAAACACATCATTTTACTGTCCTGTTAATGAAATTCCCAGTAAATTTTTTACAAATCTTCGATAAACTCATCATTTATTCCGAGAGTCTATTTAAATAGACTCTCGGCATTTGCCGAGCCTTGTGGCTCAAGGTTTTCTTGAGCCAATTTATTTGTATCCCTCCTATTTCTAGGTGGGATTTTTACTTTAGATTTCTTTTTCAATTGGGAATTAATTGTTGAAAAATATCATAAAAAAACTAAAAAAACACTTGACTTTTTAGTGCAACCCCAATAATCGCCGAGGAGGAATTGACTTCCTAACAATACGGTGAAATGGGGGATTTAAATGAAACCTACGCTAATACCACATATCTCATATCAAAACTTCGTTTTAGACCAATTAAATACTCATTACTCAGGCGGTATACTGACTCTCGTACAAAAAGATTGGACTATTATCTCGAAGTTATGGATCACGGATCTTTCGTTTACCACTACGTGGCTTCATGATTCATATTCAGTTAAAGGTCCTGAGCCACGTGATCCTGCTTCCATGCTTCGCTCTTATCTTTTGTGTTTATTGACAAGTCCGACCCTGAGTATTACAGAATGGGTGAACCAACTCCATCGTGTTCCTCTTTACACGATCCTTAGCGGCTTTGAACCTGGGGATGTTCCAGGTGTCGGTACTTTTTATGACTTCTTCAGACGGCTATCAGGTTTTGAGAAGGCTAATGTAAAACCTTTTATTAAGCTCAAACGAAAAAAGAAGAAGAAGAAAAAACCGAAAAAGGGTGAAAAAGCAACTCCTAGAAACCCTGGTATTATTAGAAAATTAGTGGATCGTCATTTACGCAATGGCTCAAAACAAAAACAATTGCCGGGAGATCAATTATACGCGTTTTTTCAATCTCAATTTCTTGAAGTTTCAGCGAGATTGGGTTTGCTTGGGGATCCCCATTCCCTTGGTGTTGTTGGAGATGGGACACCCGTGGAAACAGCGAGATACCCAAGGAGCAAACCTATTTGTGATTGTAGTGCCCAAGGACTAACGAATTGTACTCATCCTCGTCGATATTCTCAACCTGACATCGACTCAGGTTGGGATAGTTCAAGGGAGAGGTACTTCAACGGATATCATCTCTACATGATATCCACTAGCGATAGCCAATACGACTTGCCGCTATATCCACGGCTGCATCCTGCTTCCCGGCATGATTCAGTCAGCCTAGTGGTTGGTTCAATTGAATTTTCGCAACGGTACACCTTGGGCACAATTGATAAAATCCTTCTCGATGCCGCACATGATGCAGAACCGATTTACGAATTACTGGACCATCATAATGTGGAACCATTTATTGATCTTAATGTTCGAACAAAGAAAAACTTCAGTACGCAAAGTGATATTCAGATTTCTCCCCTAGGCGTTCCTATTTGTCCAATTGGAATGGAAATGAAACCCAATGGGTTTGACAAATCTCAAAACCGCCAAAAGTGGCGTTGTCCACTAGCTTGCGGAACAAAAAATACATGTTCCACTCCGTGTTCTAAAGCGAAGTATGGCCGGACATTTCATACGTTTAAGCAAGATAATCTTCGTCTGTTCACTAAAACACCGAGGTCTTCTGAAAAGTGGAAACTGATTTATAAACGAAGAACTTCAGTTGAACGTTCGAACAAAAGAGAAAAAGTCGACTATCACTTAGAATCTGGGCGTCATCGCTCTACAAAAATGTGGTATGTCCGCTTATATTCAATCATGATGTGTCAACACATAGATGCTTGGTACAGTAGTCAGAAAGAGACTTTGAACATCCAAGAAATCATCTTTTCTAAGAGCGCCTAGTCATTTTTAAAAAATAGCAGCCGTAGGCTTATTTGGTATACACTTTTTTGAAAACACTATGAAAACACTATGAAAACACATCATTTTACTGTCCTGTTAATGAATTTTCCAGTGAATTTTTTACAAACTCTCGATAAACTCATCATTTATTCCGAGAGTCTATTTAAATTATGAAACTACAAAACGATTATATTCGTTAGCTTCTATGAATACTAGCGGTAATTTTTTCTGGGGATTATTGGTGTTTATTTTAAGAGTTTTTATTTAATTCATTTAACGTCATTACCTGCTTATTAGTTGGATTCTTAAAATAAAGTACTCACTAGTGGTGAATTAGCGCACAGTCAGGTGTCAAAACCCTTATATATCAACAATTCTAAGCTGACTAGTGGTGGATTAGACACTAGTGAAGGATGTTGTCTAATTAGCGTACAGTACTGTTGGTGAATTAGCGTACAGTGGTGTTGTCTAATTAGCGTACAGTGAAAATTTTTCCTTCATTAGAGCGCAACTCCTAAAGAAAACATTAAATAAAACTATAAAGAAAACATACTTGCAAATAAATTAGCAAGGGAGAAATTATTTTTTTAATTAGTAGCTAAAGCATCCAATCAAGGGTGCTTATTTTAATTTAAAGAGGGTGGTCCAATTGAAGATTAAAGATCATCTAGATAAAGGCACCAAGAGAGCGTTAAATGATATTGGGAAAAGAAACAAAGAGAAGCTATCTACTAAGGAGTTAGAAGAACTAATGGGTGTTAATCGTGATAGATATGAAAGACGTGGTGGAGCTGTGAGGAGAAAATAATTGTCGCAACCAAACATACCTATAAGTTAAGATGTGAAAAGGGGGTATGGTTATGCTATCGTTCGTTACAAGACGATATTTTAAAACACGAAAACAGTTTGAAAAAAAGTACGGAGTAAATTACCACATTTTTAGTATCGGAATAAAAGAAATCAATCCGAAAGATATAGAATTCTTATCGTTACCAGAAGAAAAAGTTTCTAACGATGATAAAATGTTACGTTTAAGACTATCTTTCATTAGGAATGGATGGACAAATGAACATCCAAGTGATTTAGCACTAGATAGATTGCCTAATAAAAAATTTACTGTTGGTAGCGGTGGAAACCATAGAGCATACTTAGCAAAAAAGCAGAAACTAAAAAAAATTAAAGCCCATGTTTATGTTTTAGTTCCTAAGCAATTCTTAATTACGATAAATGAGCAATTAGATAATTGTTACAAGGAAATAGAACGCCTTAGAAAAGAGGCTGCGGATATAAGAAGAAGATTAGATGAAATTGACGATTCTTCGGATACTTATAACGAAGAATATAAGTATTTTGATTTAATTTGCGAAAAAGAAAATTATTATTGGTCTGAGATAGATAGATTAGTAAAAGAAGTTGCATTAAAGAACAAATTGGTAACCGAAGAAGAACTTATATCATTATATCCCTAACAAAAATGTTGTCGTTATTTGACGAAAGAATAATGTAGGAAATCCCTTCCTTTTATCGAATTGTGTTGTAGGAGGAGGTGGATTTATGGAATTAGAAGAAAAAAAGCAACTTAGATTAAAAATACTAGAAGAACTCTATGAAATTTATTTCAAAACAGGCAGGGGTAAGGGAACACTAAACTACTTAAAGTTTGAGGATATGCCAACTAGGACAGCGTATGAGTACTTAATCAATAAAGGATTGATATCAGAAAAACATGAAAGTGGTAATAACTTCAACTATAAAATTACAGTAGTTGGAATAGATTTAGTTGAAGGCAGCATAGCAATACCGGGACTTTAATTGAATTACTCTTTTGCAGGCACTCCTAACAGGGTGCTTTTTATTTTGACCTTATGGGGGTGAAAAAAGATGTTAGATGAATTCATCTTTGTTTTGTATATAGATCACTTAGTTAAGATATTAGCGTTGGTATGGATTATCCTGTTGATTATTGTAGGTGTTTTAGAATTTCGAATTGCAAGAAGGAAGAAGGTATTTTTGGATAAGGCAACTGAACAACTATATTTATTAAATCATTTACTGGATAAACCGTATAAGGATGTAAAGAGTTTCTTAGCCCAGAGAGGGGACAAGACCAATGAATAAGTTCGTTTGGATTTTATACAGTATATTACCGAGAAGACTCAGCACTGTACGAGCATATACGGTTGGTGAAAGAAGTTTTGAGGAGTGTTCAGAGTCAATAATATGGCTTGGAAAGGTTTATAAATTGGAAAGCTAGCAAAAAAATGGGTCCTTCTGGAGCTTTGTAATTCATGCGGGTGCTGGCGAGCCCGGGAATGCTCTAGTTTTTATTTCAAAAATAAACTTTCGCTTTCTGTTTAAAAATTACAAAATAGAAGGTTTTTTTATTTTTCTTCGATTAATTACTTTTTTTTAAAAATAAAAAATATAGGGTCAATAACGAAAGTGAGGAAACCAGGATGAAGAAATTGAAAACGAAAGGGGAAGCCGTTCATGAAATACAAATATTAACGAGTGAGCTTGGTTTAATAGTTGGTAAAACTCCACAATGGATAAGGCAGCTTACTCGTGATGGAATTTTAAAACAAGTAGGTAGAGAAAAGTATATTTTAGGGGATGCAGTTCAAGCGTATATCGAACATGCTTCTGGTGGTAAAGAGGACAATGGTAAGCCACGGTATGTTGATGCCAGAACTGAACATGAATTAATAAAAAAAGAAAAAGCGGAAATGGAGTTAAGATCCTTGAAGGGGCAACTCCATGAAGCGAAGGATGTTAGGATGATCATGAATGATATGATCATATCAGCTAAATCGAAATTACAAGCAATTCCATCTAGGATAGCGATGCAATTAGAAAATGAATCAGCCACTGTCATTGAAGAAACGATTTCAAAAGAACTTTATGAGGCACTTAAAATATTATCGGAATATTCTCCGGACAAGTTCAAGAAAAAAGTTGAGGATTAATAATGGACCAACCGGCTGAAAAAACAGTAAAACTGTTTACGCAAATAGCCAAGCTTTGGGAACCACGTCCTAATTTAACCGTTTCACAATGGGCTGATAAATACAGAATATTAACCACAGAGACAAGTGCCGAAGCTGGTCCTTGGAGAACTGACCGTGCTCCATATCAAAGAGAGATTATGGACGCAGTAAGTGATAAAAATACTGAAGAGGTAGTTATCATTGCTTCAGCTCAGGTAGGGAAAACAGAATTCATGCTAAACATGGTTGGATTTCACATAGATTATGATCCGGCACCAATGATGTTTATGTTGCCGAATAGTAAACTTATTGATTACTTTTCTAAAAAGCGATTATCAACAATGATCGAAGCAAGTCCTTCTTTACGAAAAAAAGTTTATGAAGCGAAAAGTAGAGACTCGAGTAACACCATTGAGGAAAAAAGTTTTCCTGGTGGATATATTGCTATCGTAGGAGCGAATGCTCCAGCTTCTCTTTCAAGTAGACCTATACGTTTTGTTTTATGTGATGAAGTGGATCGTTATCCAGTTTCAGCTGGATCTGAAGGTGATCCTATCGCTCTAGCATTAAATAGAACAAGGACCTTTAAACATAATAGAAAACATGTATTTGTTTCTACTCCATTAAATAAAGAAACATCTAGAATAGAACAACTTTATAATGACAGCACAATGGAACAATGGTGTTTGCCATGTCCGAGTTGCGGAGAATATCAACCAATTGAGTGGAAACGAGATAAGTTTGATTATAAGAGGACAGAAAGTGGCGAATTTGAAGTTGCTAGAGTGGATCATGCTTGTGAAAGTTGTGGGTGTCTTCATAATGAAAAAGAATGGAAAAGAACTATTGGGCAATGGATTGCTCAAAAAGAACACTCAAGTAGACGTGGTTTCCATCTTAATCAATTTGTTAGCCCATGGTCTTCTTGGAATGAAATTGTTGTTTCCTTTCTAAAAGCAAAACGGGATGGTCCTGAAAAATTGAAAGTTTGGACGAATACAGCATTGGGTGAATCCTGGGAGGAAGAGGGCGAACAACTTGAAGAGGAAGAGTTGTTTGAACGTTGTGAAGAATATGGTGCGAACATTCCTGAGAATGCTAGGGTTTTAACAGCAGCTGTTGACGTTCAAGATGACAGATTTGAAATTGAGGTTTTAGGATGGGGACCTGGTAAAGAGTCTTGGGGAATTCAATATCACCAAATCTATGGAGATTTGAAACAAACCCAAATTTGGAATGAGTTAGACGAATTTCTTTCTAGAACCTGGACTAAACAGGATGGGACAAACTATGGAATTGCTTGTTGTTGAATTGACTCTGGTGGACACTTCACAACAGAGGTTTATAGATTTTGTAAACCTAGGGAAGCCAGAAGGTTTTTTGCTATAAAAGGACAAGGTGCTCAAAACGGTGAGTATATTGCATTAATTAACGGCCAGACAAGAAATAACAGAGAAAAAGCTGTTTTATTTTCAATAGGGGTAGATGAGGGAAAGGCTAAAGTTATGTCCAATCTAAAAATTAAGAAAACGGGCCCTGGTTACTGCCACTTCCCTAATAAAAATGGGTATAATAATCAGTATTTTGAAGGTCTAACAGCAGAAAAACTTGTAACGCGTTACAAACAAGGCGTTCCATATCGTGTATGGAAAAAGGTTAGAAAAAGGAACGAACCTCTAGATCTAAGAGTATATAATACTGCTGCGCTAGAGATTTTAAACCCTAATTTAGAAATAGATTATTCACAAGTTGTATTTCAACAAAAGCGACCAAAAAGAAGAAAGGTCGTATCAAAAGGAGTCAAAGTTTAAACATCCGTTGGGGATGTTTTTTTATTGGGGTGAAAAACATGTCAGGAATAACATTAGAACGCGCAAGAAAACATCTCGAGGCTTGGCTTGAAGCTGAATTAGCGGTTTCAACAGGACAAGCTTATAGGATAGGCACTAGACAACTACAGAGAGCGAACCTAAACTAAATAAGACAGCAAATTCAATACTGGAGAAGTGAAATCGCAAAATTAGAGGGCAAGGGGCGGAGAAAAGTATCCAGAGTAATTCCTCTGACTTGTAAGGAGGTGAGATTGTGAGTAGAAATATCAGAAGCCTATCTGGAAGTCATTCAAGATATAGGCGATCAGCTAAGGTAGTTAACCAAGGATATGGCCAACATGGTGCAAATCAAAACAAGAATAGTTTAGCAGGTTGGACAAGCAGAATTGGTTCGGCCCTTGAAGATATTGAACGTAATGTTCCTAAATTACGAGAACGTTCTAGAGATTTATTTGTTGGGTCTCCGTTAGCAGCTGGAGCATTAAAAACAACTAGAACAAATGTAATTGGAGCGGGACTTAAGTTGAATGCTCAAATAGACTATGAGTATTTGGGTATGACACTTGGAGAAGCTGATGCATGGGAAACAAAGGTTGAACGAGAGTTTAATCTGTGGGCAGAAAGCATTCACTGTGACGCTCAACGAATGAATAACTTTTATGAACTACAACAATTAGCATTTATCTCATGGTTAATGAGCGGGGATTGCTTTGCAATTTTGCCAGTAATACCTAGAAAAAACATGCCATATGATATTCGAGTGCAAATTATTGAAGCTGATCGAATTTGCACACCAAGTGATAAATCATTTGATAATAAAATTGTAAATGGTGTTGAAATTGGTGATTTTGGAGAAGTGTTAGCCTATCATGTTACACAACAACATCCACATTCTATAGGACTAGCAAAACAAGATTGGAAACGAATTGAAAAATTCGGTAAAGAGACTGGGCGACCAAATATACTTCACTTAATGGAATCTGAACGACCGGAGCAACGTCGTGGAGTCCCTATTCTTGCACCGGTAATTGAGTCATTAAAACAATTAGCTCGTTATTCAGAAGCTGAATTAATGGCAGCTGTAGTAAGTGGAATGTTTACCGTATTTATAAAAAGTAAAACACCAGATGAAAATCAAGTAGGGCAAGCAATCCACCCAGATGAACAAATTAGTGAGTATGATGATGGAACGTACGAATTAGGAAATGGCGCAATCGTCGCACTTGGTGAAGGTGAAGAAGTTCAAGAGTCTAACCCTGGTAGACCTAACACAGCATTTGATGGTTTCGTTACTTCAATATGTCGCCAAATTGGTTCAGCCATTGAAATTCCATATGAATTATTAATGAAACACTTTACTGCATCTTACTCTGCAAGTAGAGCAGCGCTTCTTGAAGCATGGAAGATGTTTAAAATGCGTAGAACATGGATGGCAAATGATTTTTGTCAGCCAATATATGAGGAATTTTTAGCTGAAGGTGTAGCCAAAGGGAGGATTTATGCTCCAGGCTTTTTCACGGATCCAATTGCACGAAAAGCTTATTGTACAGCTGAGTGGAATGGTCCATCACAAGGGCAGATCGACCCTCTTAAGGAGGTGAATGCAGCGATTAAGCGTGTCGATAATGGTTTTAGTACACGACAAAGTGAGACTGTCGAATTAAACGGTGGAGATTTCTTACGTGTTGTTGAAGAACAATTAAGAAGGGAAGGGGGATTAGTTTACGATGAGCAAAGAGATTACCAAGAAATTTTGGAACATGGTGAAGAACGAAAAGAAGAATAGTGCTGAAATTACTATTTATGGAACTATCGGTTCCAGTTGGTGGGATGAGTCAGTTTCAGCCAACCAGTTCGCTAAAGATCTAAAGGCGCTAGGTGAAGAAATCGAAGAAATAACAGTTCTTCTTAATAGTGCTGGAGGTAGTGTTTTTGATGGATTATCAATTCGTTCGCTATTAAAGAACCATAAGGCTACAGTTACTGTTTATGTGGATGGTTGAGCCGTATATTGCGTCTATTATTGCAATGGCTGGAGATAAAATTCATATGGCCAAAGGTAGCATGATGATGATCCACAATCCTTTATCTGGTGGTTGGGGCGAAGCAAAAGATTTACGTTAAATAGCGGATGTCTTAGATAAAATAAGAGATTCCCTGGTTAGTGTTTATGTTTCAAGAACCGGAAAGAACAAAGAAGATTTAATTGTGATGATGGACGCTGAAACATGGATGTCAGCTGAGGAAGCTGTTGAACACGGCTTTGCAGATGAAGTTGAAGAAGATTTGGTAGTAGATGCTAGTATAAATGGCAGTAGTAGACCTACAAGGACCTCGTGGTGAAAGCATTCAATTCACATGGAATGGCACTCAATTAGGGATAAAAACGGAGAGCCAAGCCTCATTCTCATTTGTTGATCTGAAAGGTTCTCAGGGAGTAAAAGGGGATAAGGGTGATATTGGTAATACAGGGCCTCAAGGCCCTCAAGGGATAAAAGGTGACACTGGTAACGTAGGACCAACCGGACCTAAAGGACCACAAGGTATTCAAGGCGTGAAAGGTGATACTGGTGTAGTAGGAGCAACTGGCCCTCAAGGACCACAAGGTGTGAAAGGGGATGCTGGTAGCGCTGGCCCAGCTGGCCCACAAGGTCCTACCGGTCCTCAAGGTGCTCAAGGGCCACAAGGTATAGATGGGAAAACCTGGTATACAGGAACATCTAACCCTGCAAATTCTTTAGGTGTAGTTGGTGACTTTCATTTAAATAGGAATACGTGGGAAGTACGCGAAAAAACTGGTACGTCTACGTGGACATTAAGAGGTAGCATCTTGGGTGCAACTGGCCCACAAGGATCTGCAGGTAGTGATGCAAGTGTTAATTCAACAAACGTATTAAATGCTATTGGATATGTACCGCTAAACAAAACTGGCGATGAAATGACGGGTCCACTTAAAATGGGCTCGGGTAGTACTGGTGGGGGTGATACTCCAACATCCGATCTAAGGTTTGGAGCTATGGGTACTGCTGGTCAACAACGTGTATATATGGAGTTTCAAGGCGTTCATGCTAATGATGTAGCTAATGAGAATGGAGTGGCTTTTCTTAAGTTTAGGACTAGCACAGCTGAAGGTTGGGGCCTAGAAATCGGTGGCGTTAGGAGATCTGGTGGTACTGGAGATTTACTACTTAAAACAGGTGGTGTAAGCCCCCAAGAAAGAATGAGAATTTTAGATAATGGGAATGTAGGAGTAGGTTCAAATGCGCCAACTCAGAGACTTGATGTTAACGGAAAAATAAGGATGAGAACCCAGACGACTTCAGGGGATGCCGATGACATTGTAGCAACAAAGAAATATGTTGACGATAATTCTGGTGGAAAAGCCTATCATGCAGGAACCGCCCCACCATCAAATACTAACTTAATGTGGTTAGACACTAACTAAAGGAGTTGATAAAATGGCGAAACAAAAATATTGGAATGGTTCTGATTGGATACAAATTTCACCATCAATGCAAGAATTCCTTGATCATTTAGCTAATAATGTGCTGCACACAGCATACACAACGTGTGCTACAGCAGTAGGGACAACAGCAAAAGTAGCTTCACTTACAGGTTTTACACTTGTAACAGGCTCAAGAGTGACAATTAAATTTACGAATGCTAATACAGCATCAGCACCTACACTTAATATCAATAATACTGGAGCAAAAGCTATCTGGTTAAACGGTACACAAGTTGGTAGTGGTGGTTGGGAGGCGGGTGCTGTAATTGAGTTTGTTTATGATGGTACACGTTACAATGCCATAAATGATGCTGGAATAGGCAGACTTTGCAACTTAGAGACTACTAATAAAAATAATCTTGTTGCTGCAGTAAATGAGCTTTTTACAAATGTCAGTAGTGGTAAAATACAAGTTGCTGCCGCTATTACTGACAAAGGAGTAAATGCAAATGGTAGCGATACTTTTAGTCAATTGGCAAGTAAGATAGGACAAATAGCAACTGGAAAGAAGTGGGCATCAGGAATAACATCATCGTCAGCGACTACAATGGCTTTTAGATTAGGTAGTAGTGGGACTTCAACTGTATCAAGACCATTTATCACTGTTAGTGGTTTGGATTTTATTCCTAATTTTATTATAGCATCAACAAATGGTGAGACGGGGTGGGGATCTATCACTGTTTTTAGAAGAGATGGATTTGGAACTTTAAGTATGATACGAGATATTCATATATCTGATACACATTGGAGCTCAACGTCTAGCGGAGAGATAGCAGGCTTTAGGTCTGATGTCGGAAATGCATATGTTGATGGGACAGGGTTCCGATTACCTTTTAAGAGCCCAAATATCAATAATATTCAATGGGTAGCATTTGAATAAAGAAGGAGGTATCTCAATTGAGACAAGTAGGTCGAAAGATTTATTATGAGAAAGAGACAGGGAATGTTATTTTAGACACAGGTGAGAGAATGGGCAGTGCTATCCCAACAACAGTTGAACAAGATTTTAACACATTTGTTGAGATAAAAAATAGAGTTCCTGAAACGATTGATGTTATTGAGTTACCATATGGAATGTATGCAGATGATTTTAGAATAAGTAACGGCTATAGGGTGAATGTAGAAACAAAAGAAATAGAATTTAGTTACCCGGACCCTAACGAACTAGAAAGGGAACCAGTTTATCAAAAACCACTAAGTTTACAGGTTGATGAGTTGAAAAGGGAGAACACTTTACTAAAAGCACAGAATATAGCACTAGTTGATAAAACGGACTTTCATGAGGAACTCATTGTCGAACTGGCAATGGAAGTTTACAAATGATCGTCCGTTTTTTTATAAAAAAAATCATAAAACTAATAGGAGATGATGAAATGATGGCAATGTTATTCGCACAAAGAGTTATTTTAGGTAAAACAGAATTTAAGGATGTACCAGAAAGTTTGAAACCAGCAGTGTATGAACACTTGGTTGATAGTGGAGTAGAGTTTTTAGCTGGGGATTATCAGCATTAAAATGTTTAATCATTTTAAACTATTCAGGTAACGTCAACCTTATAGCGAATTTATTGGTCACAACGATCCTTCCACTACGCAAGTTAAGCGACGAGAAAAAACGTGGACAACATAAAAAAATCGGTTCAATAGAAAAAAACATTTCCTTTTTATGTAATTTTCTGTATATTATAATTATATTACATAAAAAGGGAGTAACCTTATGTCATTGTATGAAAAATTACCAAATGATTTGTTAATTGCTTTTTACGAAGAAATCAATAAAAATATCAACCTGGGAATTTTATCAGATGCGATGTATCATGAACTTGAATTATTGAAAGAAGCAGCAGACAAAAACAAGGTTCCTTTGCCCTATATTAAAGAAGAAGTATCTTAACCACCGCTTTCTAGTGCGGTGGTTTCAATTAATAAACCCTAATTATTGTCATTATTTGAATAATATTGTTCGATTAGTTGGTGCTTTAGGTTTAAGATCACCACTATACCGTCGTCGTAGTAGGCTACCTTCATTATGCGTTCTGCATTTTCAAGACTGTTATATATTTGGATGAATTGATCTTTAGTCAAAGCGGCTTCACTCCTTTCGGTTTATATTATGCAATGTTTTTTGAAAGGACAAGGCTAGTATTATGAAAATATTGAAAAACGTCGAACACCTTATATAAAGGTGTACAGAGTGTCGAGAAACCCAATGTAAAATTCATTTTTACATTGGGTTTCTTTATTTTTGTATAGTTGGTTTTATAAAAACAGAAAAAAAGCAGTTCGCAAACCACCTATGCCATCTTGGCTAGGTGGTTTGCGATCTTTTTGATGTTCTGAGCAGCTGCTGTCATTAGCGCTTGCTCTTGAACATGTTCTCTGCCTCGTAACCGGCAGTAGCGAAGCCCGTGGAGTTCTTTTGAATCCGCAAAGCTTCGCTCAACTGTTTCTTTTCTTTTTTTATAAAGCATCTTTCCTGTATCAGAAAGACGGTTTTTTCTAATCAGTTCTTTACTTTCTTCCCAAACATGTCTAGTCACTACCTTTTTCTGATTTCGGCTCCTTGTACATTCCGAGAGTAGCGGACAGTCCTTACATTGCTTTGGATCGGAATGGTATTCTTGATACCCTTCTCTTGAGGTAGTCTTGTAATATAAATTTTGGTTATTTGGACATGCGTAAGTATCAGTTTCTTTATCAAATTTGAATTTCCACTTAGGAAATAGCCCTCGTGTTGGATGAAAACGACGATAACCAATGACACCCATAATTTTCATCTCTTCGAGTTTCTTACAAATCCATGCTGTATAGTAACCAGAATCAGTGGCAGCTGCTTCAACTTTAAAACCAAATCGCTCAATTTGACGTTCTAATCTTTCAATATAAGGTTGTGAATCGTGGACATTTCCTGGAGTTACATGAACATCCGTGATGATGTTAAATTTCATATCGGTTGTACGGTGATCAAGGTAAAAAAATCCCTCAGGTTTCCCCTCTCGGTACATATACCCGCTCTCAGGGTCTGTTGTACTTTCTTTTATTTCTTTTTCTTCACTCACTTCCTCCCTAGCTTTTAAAGGCTTTTTTCCATGCTCACGACGGCTTTCTTCAATAGCTGCATCTAGCTCTTTTATATAAGTTCTAGTAGGGGATTGAACAGTTTTTTTCACAAACTTTTTTTTATTTGCGTTCGCTTTTAAATGTGTGGAATCAGTAAATAAAACCCGGCCACCAACCATTCGATGTTTCATCGCCAATTCTACTACTTCATCAAAGATATCCTGAAAAGCACTGGTCCCATCAAACCGTTTATGTCGATTAAAACTAATCGTAGAATGATGAGGAACACGTTCTGTTATTCCAAGGCCAAGGAACCATCGGTAAGCCATATTGGTTTGAATTTCTTTTTCTAATCTGCGTTCCGACCGAATTCCGTATAAATAACCAATAAACATCATCTTAAATAGCATGACAGGATCAATTGGTGGTCGTCCATTATCTGCACAATAGTAACCCTTTACTTTATCGTAGATAAAAGAGAAATCTATGTATTTATCAATAATTCTTAGTTCATGATCTTCAGGGACTAGCTGATCAATGGTTACCATTTCAAACTCAATTTGTTTTTCTTTTCTAGGCTTTAGCATGAATATCACCTCAAATTAGTCTATACAAATATTATACTACACTTATCTGAATAGTCAGTTATAATTATTGATTTTAGACCGTTTTATAAAATAAAAAGAGAGAGCCGTGAGACAATATAAATTGTCTCACGGCTCTTGTTATCTCCTAAACGCCACCTTTTGTTTGTGAAGAGCCAAGCAACGCTCGGCTACTGGAAAAATTTACATAGTTTAATCATGAAAACAGGCTGTTGAGACTTTCTCAACAGCCTGAACACCTTATATAAAGGTGTATTTTTTATGAAGAAAAGGGGGTTAGTCGGTGGAATGGTTATCGACAATCGCGGAACAATACGGCTTATTTGTTGTAGCAGTGGTTTACATCATATGGGATGGCCGAGAAAGAGAAGGTAAGTACATTAAGGTCATTGATAAATTCGGTGACAGTTATTAGAAAATCGAGAGTGACGTTGAAAAAATAAAAGATAAATTATGGGGGTAGGTAGTATGGAATTCAATGAATTTTTAAGTTTAATAGTCAGTGAAGCATATGTAGTCATTCCAGTTTTATTAATCTTGGGGACATTACTCAAGCAAACGCCTAACGTAAATGATTGGCTCATTCCCTACATCCTATTAATAGTCGGTGTAGGGTTTTCTATTGCTCTTTTAGGAACCCAAGTTAGTTCGATTATCCAGGGAGTTTTAGTGACAGGTGCAGCAGTTTTTTCTCACCAGTTGTTTAAACAGTATAAGGAAAAAGAAGGTGATGATAAATGACCATTGTCATTCAGGACATTCGTAGTCAAACACCTAAACGATCAACTACTAGGTCTGAAACAAACATTAATAAAGTTGTTCGTCACCATTCAGCGACAACAAGTGGTGACTTTTGGATATTTTGGAATGGTCGATGGGTAAAACTTGGGTGGATCGTAGGGGGTTATCACGAAATAATTTTACCTGATGGTACAGTCCAACTTTGCTATGACCCTAATATGATTACTAATGGAGTTGCTGGGCATAACAGTAGATCTTATCATATCTGTGTAGTTGGCAATGGGAAGTTTACTCCAGTGCAAGAAAAAGCGTGGGAAGAACGTTGTAGACTAGCCATGAAGCGATTTAACTTAAAACCTTCTGATGTTGTTGGACATGGAGAATTAACACCTTCAGCGTGCCCAGGTATAAACATGAATACTGTCAGAAGTCGATTAGGAAAAGTTAACCCAATAGAGCCAACATTCTTTAGTAATGCATTTGGCCGTGATTGTTCACGCTTTGTTTGTAAGGGAGCGAAAGTCAAAGAACTGCAAGAGAAATTATTATTGCTTGGTGAGAAACTACCTCGTTTTGGTGCTGACAGCGACTTCGGTAAGGAAACTGAGGATGGAATAAAAACATTTCAAGCTCGTCACGATCTAGTGGTAGATGGTATTGCTGGACCGACAACTTTAAATAAAATTGAGGAGTTGATCAAATTGAGTAATAAGGGACCATTTCCAGATGTATCTACAGATCATTGGGCATCTAAAGAAATTGAAACAGTAAAAGAAGCAGGTATCATGAATGGGTTTGCAGATGGCACATTTAAGCCTAATGAGCCAGTCACTAGAGCGCAGCTGGCAACAGTAGCAGCCAATTTATTAAAGAAATGAGCTAAAGCCCATCACTTAATTGTGGTGGGCTTATTAAAATTAAATTCCCCATAATCTCGTAGGATCTAGAGGCGTATATATTTTATCACCGTGAATTTCTCGATGGATTAAAGGGTGTTTAAACCTTTCACTTAAAGACACTTCAACCTCCTTCTTTTTGGCTCTCTTTTTTGGGGTTTTGTATTGAAATAAATCCTCCATAATAATCCTCCTACAATAGTGAAATCCAAACCACAAAGATATATTTTACAGGAAATGTAAAGAATATACAGCTTAGTAAATGGAATATAAAAGGGCTTAACGAGGGGTTTTTCCTTTGTATTCCCACATGCTATTTTCAACACGCGACTTCCAGATCTTCCTCATATAAGCTTTCAATTCGTCTGGAGCTTCCTCGCTCTGTAAATACTCCAAATCAAAATTCATTAATCTTGCATTCTTAAAATCCATTAGTGTAATGATTTTTACTCCACGTTGGCTACTATAGTACATAAATTTATATGACATTAACTTCCTCAATCTTATTCAACACGAAAATGACAATATCACAACCTAGTGCCGAATTATCATCATAATCCTCAAATTCCCTTACAGCTTTCAGATAGGCTTTTACTTCGTGTCCTTTATCCATTAGTACAGCAATTTTTTTAGCTTCGATTGCTCTAATATAACCAATGTGTTTTTTCTTCAAAATAACCTTAATTGCATTCTTATCATGAAAGTTTGTTGGTTCACGCTCAAGAACTATTTCTTTGTTTCTAACAGGTTTATAGATTGCTAAAATATCTTAAATTGATTTACCTCTGTCATTTACTTTTGTTACACCATCGACAACAGTTAAGAGTTTACTTTTGATCTTTGCCTCGTCAATTTCAAATCTTTCTTCATCAGAAATATTTAAGAATGTTTTTCTTAAGAACTTTTTGAACGACATAAAGATGACCTCCAGATCTAATTTTTACCATTATTGTATATCGAAGGTCGAGTGATTTCTACATAATTCTTACATTTTCCAAAAATCATCATAATCAATATCCTTTCCAGTGAGCCTTCTTAAGGTTTTAATTAATTTATTTGCATTCCTAGCTGATGGTGTAAAAGCATCTCCTTGGCAAAGCTTGCTAATAGTTGTTCTATTGACATTACTCTCTCTAACTAGTTCTTGTTGTTTTATTTCATTCTCATCTAAAAACCTACCAAATTTAGAGCGAGGCTTTCCTAATCCAAACATAAACACACTTCCTTTTTAATCACTTTTGTTAGTAGTTTGGCCAAAATTTTTTTTATATAAACTTCATGAATTCAGGAATATTGGACAAGCGGTACTTAATATCTTTTAGCAAAGGTTAAAAAGTATACAGTACGTAACACCTAAACTATAAGATTGGCTGTCTAAGTATTACGTACGGAAATAGACTCTCGGAATAAATGATGAGTTTATCGAAGATTTGTAAAAAATTTACTGGGAATTTCATTAACAGGACAGCAAAGTGATGTGTTTTCATAGTGTTTTCAAAAAAGTGTATACCAAATAAGCCTACGGCTGCTATTTTTTAAAAATGACTAGGCGCTCTTAGAAAAGATGATTTCTTGGATGTTCAAAGTCTCTTTCTGACTACTGTACCAAGCATCTATGTGTTGACACATCATGATTGAATATAAGCGGACATACCACATTTTTGTAGAGCGATGACGCCCAGATTCTAAGTGATAGTCGACTTTTTCTCTTTTGTTCGAACGTTCAACTGAAGTTCTTCGTTTATAAATCAGTTTCCACTTTTCAGAAGACCTCGGTGTTTTAGTGAACAGACGAAGATTATCTTGCTTAAACGTATGAAATGTCCGGCCATACTTCGCTTTAGAACACGGAGTGGAACATGTATTTTTTGTTCCGCAAGCTAGTGGACAACGCCACTTTTGGCGGTTTTGAGATTTGTCAAACCCATTGGGTTTCATTTCCATTCCAATTGGACAAATAGGAACGCCTAGGGGAGAAATCTGAATATCACTTTGCGTACTGAAGTTTTTCTTTGTTCGAACATTAAGATCAATAAATGGTTCCACATTATGATGGTCCAGTAATTCGTAAATCGGTTCTGCATCATGTGCGGCATCGAGAAGGATTTTATCAATTGTGCCCAAGGTGTACCGTTGCGAAAATTCAATTGAACCAACCACTAGGCTGACTGAATCATGCCGGGAAGCAGGATGCAGCCGTGGATATAGCGGCAAGTCGTATTGGCTATCGCTAGTGGATATCATGTAGAGATGATATCCGTTGAAGTACCTCTCCCTTGAACTATCCCAACCTGAGTCGATGTCAGGTTGAGAATATCGACGAGGATGAGTACAATTCGTTAGTCCTTGGGCACTACAATCACAAATAGGTTTGCTCCTTGGGTATCTCGCTGTTTCCACGGGTGTCCCATCTCCAACAACACCAAGGGAATGGGGATCCCCAAGCAAACCCAATCTCGCTGAAACTTCAAGAAATTGAGATTGAAAAAACGCGTATAATTGATCTCCCGGCAATTGTTTTTGTTTTGAGCCATTGCGTAAATGACGATCCACTAATTTTCTAATAATACCAGGGTTTCTAGGAGTTGCTTTTTCACCCTTTTTCGGTTTTTTCTTCTTCTTCTTTTTTCGTTTGAGCTTAATAAAAGGTTTTACATTAGCCTTCTCAAAACCTGATAGCCGTCTGAAGAAGTCATAAAAAGTACCGACACCTGGAACATCCCCAGGTTCAAAGCCGCTAAGGATCGTGTAAAGAGGAACACGATGGAGTTGGTTCACCCATTCTGTAATACTCAGGGTCGGACTTGTCAATAAACACAAAAGATAAGAGCGAAGCATGGAAGCAGGATCACGTGGCTCAGGACCTTTAACTGAATATGAATCATGAAGCCACGTAGTGGTAAACGAAAGATCCGTGATCCATAACTTCGAGATAATAGTCCAATCTTTTTGTACGAGAGTCAGTATACCGCCTGAGTAATGAGTATTTAATTGGTCTAAAACGAAGTTTTGATATGAGATATGTGGTATTAGCGCAGGTTTCATTTAAATCCCCCATTTCACCGTATTGTTAGGAAGTCAATTCCTCCTCGGCGATTATTGGGGTTCCACTAAAAAGTCAAGTGTTTTTTTAGTTTTTTTATGATATTTTTCAACAATTAATTTCCAATTGAAGAAGAAAACTAAAGTAAAAATCCCACCTAGAAATAGGAGGGATACAAATAAATTGGTTCAAGAAAACCTTGAGCCACAAGGCTCGGCAAATGCCGAGAGTCTATGGAATAATAAGGAGGAATTGCAATGAATATTGTAGGTGGAGATTTTGGAAGAAGGAACGTTAAAATTTTTACTGGACAGAAGATGTTTCATTTTTCATCAGTAGTTGGCGAAGCTAGGGAACGTAATTTAGATAACGGCTATGTTAGAGGAGATTTAGAAGTACAATTTGAAGGTGAAAAATATTATGTCGGTGATCTTGCTGAACGAGAAAGTGATTTTAGACGATATATGATGACAAAACATAAACATCATGATGACACTAAACTTTTAGCTTTAACAGCATTGCACCAGGCGGGTGTCACTGAAGTAAGATTGATCACAGGCTTACCGGTTAATAGCCACAAAGAAGAAAACAAAAAGAAATTAAAGCAGCTGCTGCAAGATAGACATGAAATCACAGTTAATGGAGAAAAGAAAACGATAATAATAATGTCAGTCGATATAACTGTAGAAGGTGGGCTGCCTTTTGGAGCAAACCCCAGGATGGATTGATCAGGGTTGTGGATGGGGGCAGCAAGACGATTAATTATGTTACTTTAAAAAATCGCCGTTACGTGGATCGAGAGTCGGGTACACTTGATTTTGGTTTCGAAACGAATAAAAGCACCAATGATAAACAGTTAGTCGCTCGAATTGCTGGGGAACTAGGCAAGAAGTGGGAAGTTGAGGATGTTATTTGGACAGTTGGAGGTAAAGCTTCAGTATTAGCTGACTATCTGCAGCCTTATTTTGAAAATGTTGCTCCTATGCCTAACGCTCTTTATGCTAACGCCATGGGTTATTACAAGATGGGTAGAGTGATCTACAGTGTTTAAACGGCAGCCCATATCATTTAACCTTGATTGTCCACACCAAAAAGAGCTCTATGATTGGTGTAAGAGCAATAGCGCGAATTTTTCTGGTTTCGTAAAGAATGTCCTATTTCTCTATAAACAATCGCAGAATAATTTTTCAGATGAAATAGTTCCGCAAAAAAGAATAGTCGAAGTTAATGAGGGACCGGAAGAATTAAATGTAATTTCAGATATGTTTTGACCTCTCCCCTTCCTGACCTATTGACCCGTTGACCCAATGACCCAGAGTTATTTGATAAAAAAGAGGGAGTAAAGGAGAGAAGAGACCTTGAATATTAATCCAATGTTTAATTCTCAACCCAAGAGCGCCGTTAAAGAAAAATCGGAAACCTCTAAACCTAGAAAACAACGATCGGATAAAAAACACGATATTAAGATAGTAGTTTCAAAGGTTGATAAACGCAGAGTTTTATACAATTCTAGGTTAAGAGGTTTGTCCGAAAAGAAATACTGTACGGAGCTTGTCAGAAAAGCTTTTGAATATAATTATGAGTTTTATGAAGTTGATTATCCTGAAAGTAATTTGACAGTCCACATTAACCCTGACGCTGAGTTATACACAGAAATTGTTAATAAGTCTGTGGATTGGCAATGTAGCATTAGAAGAGCAGCATTCAAAATCTTTAGAGAAGCAATCAGACTAGAAAGCGAGGAGATCAAAATTGAAGGCTTACAGCAAAAAAAATCTACTACAAAAATCTACGGATATGAAAACAACCTGGTTAAATATTATTAATTATTCAAGCGTATTTTTAGACTTAACCATTCCGAAAAGTACTTACTTCAGGATGAAAATCTTATGTGAGGATATAAGTGAGTTGAGTGGATCTATCTTTCCACAGCAAAAAATGCTCGACTTACTTTGGTATGATTTTATTAATCAAATAAAACGGGTACCTAATTTTAATTTAATTTACGATATGCTACTGGAACGTGAAACGAAAACAATGGTAACGACCAGAGAAGTAATTCAAGAACGTAAAAACACTTTCACTTTTTTTGAGAATGAGCAGCTTGTGGTTCAGAAAGCAATTAAGACAAACGAGTCAATGAACTTCACTTATCGCATAAACCGTAAACAAGCTTTAAGAGGAGAAGTGTTTGTTGCTGATATGAGCCAAGTGCAACCTAATCACCATATTACATTGGAAAGAGTTCTGGAGATCATCTACTGTGATTTTATTGAGAAGTATAAGCAAGGAGATGCAGAGAAGATTGTGGGGGAGATAGTGGAAGCGATAAGCTAAAGGGGGGCATTATTTTTGCCCACTATTTGCCCCCCTAAGTTTTTTAAAATATTATTTGTTATTGCTATTATTTTTGTAAAAGCCTTATTAAATCAAGGTTTTCAATATAACATTTTGTGTTATTTTGACTAAAAATAATCAAGTTCGAGATGGAAGGTAGTATTGGTTAAAAAAGAAAAGACCTTTATATATCAAGGGTTTTAGAGGTTTTTATGAAGTGTAAAATCGCAGGCGTGCCGATTTCATGCCGATTTGATTTTATCTTTGAGTGTAGGAGGCGAACTTTTAAAGTTCGTCTTCTTCTATTTTTTCAGTAATATTAAGATAAGTATCTGCTGTTGTTCTTATTGTTTGGTGTCCTAATTTATCCGATACATATTTTATATTGCTCTAGCTTCAAGCATAAGAACCACAGGTGTATGCCTGTTATGGAGAGCTCCTCATAATCTACAACTCCACATAATGGCGAAGGTCATGAATACGAAGGTCTTTAAAAACCTTTTTAAAATGCTTTGATAATGAAATAATTGTAACTTTTCCGTTTTTTGCAGAGATTATAGGAATGTTTGTATTAATGTCACTGATGTTGTTATTTGCTTCATTAATTCCTGATGTTCTTGCTGGAATATTGTCTATAAAGTAACGAGTGAAATTAGGTGGAGTTATTTGGTTTGTTTTTTCTTCAATTTTTTGTGTCATAAGATAACATTGTGAGGGATTTCAGAAAACACCCTTTTTTGGATAGTAGTGATTTTTTCTCTGTTATAGCTCCAATATTTACTTTTGAAATAAACGATAAGAGATTGATTTGCGTTATCATATGTAAAACTGCTTTTATTGGTATAAATTCAAACACGCTTGTCCAATTTCAGAAAGCGTGTCTTAGTTGTGTGTTTATATAGTAAATTAAAATAAAATTGGGTCTTATTTGCTATATAGTTTTAATTTACTATATAGGAGTTTTTTCTATACAGTCTTGTTCACTGTATAGTTTTAATTTATTAAATTGCTATTACTTCCCTTTTTTCCTCTGCTCAGCCTTATGTAAGACAAACTCAAAATGCTTAATTACATCTTCTACTTCCTCACGGTTTAAGTGCTTCCATTTCTCGTAATCATAGAACCCAGCGTCTTTAACACCCAGCTTCTCGAAATGTTCGTTTAGGTATGAGATTGGATCGTAGGTCTCTTCAGTATTTTTATTTAATTCATTATTAGTTGGGTTACTGGTTTCTCCTAGTATGTAAGCGGGAGAAACTCCGTATTTATTTGAGAGTCTTCGTATTGATTCAATCGATGGTTCATTTCTCCCTTGTTCATAATAGCCGTATGCACTTTCAGATACCCCTAAAAACATACCGACGTCTTTTTGGGTAAGTTTATATTTCTTTCTTAGCTCTCTTAACCGATCCTTTAAATCAGCCATTTATATACACTTCCCCCGTAAAAATTAATATAATAATTATACAACTATCGGTTGGGTAAATAAATTAATTGAAATAAATGCAACAAAAAATTGTAAATTGGTATTGACTAAACAACAACATGTTGGTTACACTAAAAACAACAAAAGGTTGGGTGGTGAAAAACAGTTGTTAAAACGAGACAAATTAATCAGTGTAAGGAAAGAAAATGATTGGTTGCAAAAAGATGTAGTCAACCAACTTGAAACTAAATTCGACATAAAAATCTCGGAAAGTTACTACGGAATGATTGAACAAGGTGTTCGGACACCAAATTTAAAGATTGCCCTTGCTATTTCTGAGTTATTTCTTGTTGACCCTCAAGATATTTTTTTGGAATGCAACACAACAAAAAGTTGTGTAATTAAATCCACATCAGCATAAGTACTTTCTAGTTTATGCAATTGCTAACAAAATGATGAGGAGGAGAGACATGAGTGAAGTAAAAAAAGAAACCCCTGCTGGAACAGAGGTTGAAATCATTTGAAGACGCTTTGAAGTGATTAACGAAGAACTTTGGCGGAAACTGTAGCGTTTGTCGAAAGAAAAGAACTTGACCGCCAAGATTTAATGTTATTATTGAAAACTTTTAGAGTTAGAGATATTTAATGCTTAGCTCCTCTAAATTCAGCTTTAATTCATCGATTGAAGATAAATTGTGAATTTTTTCAACAAGCTGTGTTCCGTTTGTACAATCCCACACATAAACACTGGAATTTGAAGTTAAAGTCAGTCAAAATGGTAAGTGTAATCCGTTTTTTAGAAGTGTTGACATTTATAGGTTTTTGTTTGATATAATGAATTAAATATATAAAAAGCTTTAGGGAGCGACGAAAAACTATTTTTATTTGGGCACTTGAATAGTTTGGAGCTAATAGTGCAACCGTCCTAATCTGCTAATTTTGGGGAGGAATAGTACGTGAGTCTGTCTTTAATATTTATTTCAGATGAAAAATTAAAAAGCGCTCAATCAAAAGCAAAAGAATTAAAGTTAGATGTTGAATTTTTAAAGCTATTAGAGGATGAAATCAAAAGAAGAAACCTAACAGAATTCATTTATAAAAATGATACTCAATTGAAAGAACATGATAATACTGACTCCGAGTTACTAAATAACTGTGTCTAGTTTAATCATTTCATTCTTGCCTAGATTGCTCATATACAAAAGAAAGGCTCTTCCCAATGGGAAGAGCCTTTTTTCGTAATTAAAGATGATAATAAAAAAGATACGGTAACTTTTTTATCTCTGGTGGCCTAGTTTGGATCCCGACACCCGCTTTGGCCACTAGATATTTAGGATTTTTCTTTTCAAATCTTTTACAAATATCATGTAGATTTGAATTTTCATCTTCTAATAATGTAATATTATAAAAATCACCTAAAAGCTGATCAAAAACGACTATCCAATAAAAAATATAATTTTCATTCGGTTCATACCTTGGTGTTGCTTTTTTACTATCTAAACCAACCTTATCCATGAATATATCCAAATCCCATTGGTTTAATTTCTGTTTGTGCTGATGTATCTGTAGCTTGAGTAAATCCTAAAACTAAAGCTAACGCCAACATACCAACTAAAAATTTTTTCATAATTTCAACTCCTTCTATAAAAAACGTATTGTCAAAACTTTATATAGAAATAGGCTATTAAATCCTAGCTTAGAGGGCTTTATAAGCAAAAAACTTGCCACCCCCAGAATTCTAAGGTATTAGTGAGGTAACCACACACACACAAATCCCAAAGAAAGAGGAAGTGACAAGTTGTTACCTCAAATTATAACCTATTTACTTACTTTTATAAACTACCAAGAACAAGTCATTCGAACATTGCTTACCCTACTAATCGGGAAAAGCATGTTTGATAAACCGACTGAAGCTCCAGTTAATAAACCTTATCGCAAGCTTCAAGTTGATGATCTACCGATCATTGAAGTTCCCCAAAAACTAGATTTTAGACTTTTATTATCTGAACACCTGGAGACTAAGGGGAAGCCTCTCAAACCAGTACAAAGACGATCGAAGTCAACACCCGTTCCTTTATCAATGAAATGTCCTACGTGTGGTGCTCCAGCAGATTACTTGTATGCGAACAATGGAGCGAAAGGACAATATCAATGTAAGGTGTGTTCGTGCCTTTTCAGTGAGAAAAACCGTTATCTCAAGGAAGCAATCCTGAAATGCCCTCACTGTTCAAAAACACTCGAAAAAGTGAAGGAAAGAAAAGACTTCCATGTGTACAAGTGTAAAAACGACGCTTGTTCTTATTACCAACAGAAACGTAATGCGATGACTCAAAAAGAGAAAAATCGGTTCAAAGAAGATCCTCAAGCCTTTAAACTTCGCTATATTTACCGCCAGTTTCACATTGATTTTCAACCATTAGCGAAGCATTCACCAAAGAGACCGAGAGTTGATCTATCAAGAATTTATGTGTCTCCACATACGCTTGGACTGATTTTGACTTATCACGTCAATTATGGACTTTCAGCCCGTAAAACAGCAGCGTTGATGAAAGATGTACATGGTGTATCAATTTCTCATCAAAGCATTTTAAATTACGAAAATAGTGTGGCATTGTGGTTGAAACCTTATATTGATCACTATCCTTACGAGCTTTCAGATCAATTCTGTGGTGACGAAACATACATCCGCGTAAATGGCCGTTGGCATTACCTGTTTTTCTTTTTTGATGCCGTGAAGAAAGTCATTCTCTCTTATCCTGTGTCACCCAATCGAGATACAGCTACGGCTATTAAAGCGATAGACGAAGTGTTGTTAAAGCTTAGGAAAATCCCAGAAAACCTAACTTTCGTTGTCGATGGCAATCCCATTTACTTATTAGCACAACACTTTTTTGCCCAGCATCAAATCCCGTTTGAGGTGATTCAGGTAATTGGCTTAACCAACGAAGACGAGGTATCAAAGGAATATCGACCTCTCAAACAAATTATCGAGCGGCTAAATCGTACCTTTAAAGGAAACTATCGATCCACTCATGGTTTCGGGTCAGAACATGGTTCTGTTTCTTTTGTGACCTTGTTCGTTGCTTACTTTAACTTTCTAAGACCACATTCAGCTTTAGAAGGGAAAGTACCAGTAACGCTTCCTGAGCTAGATAAGCTTCCAAACATGCCTGCTAGATGGACAACTCTTATTGGTCTTGCCCAGGATTGGATAAGTAAGCAAACTGCCTAACTTTTGTTTAGCTGAGCCCTTCCTAGCCATCGGCGGAGCGCACTCTTGACAAACCGAACTTGCCAATGGTTTAAAATGGAAATACCAAGGGCTTATTTAGCTATGCCTTCTTTTGTCCTCTTCGCCCTTGTTAAACCTCTCGCTAAACCATTGGCGTGTTTGTCAAGAGCGATGGCGGGTGTCTCAGCTAACCAAAATGGTAGTATGTGTCAGAGATCCTTAGTTTTCATAGAACTTTTGACACTACCATAAAAAAATTGTTATATTATAGTTAGATCATGCCATAAAATGTTGATTAGTGTAAATTCAATATAGGCATGTTTATTGAACATAAGTGTTGTTTCTTTTAAATTTTTACTTATTTCTTTATTTTGATATACAAATTTGTATATATAGAGAGGGATTACCAAAGTGGATATGTATGTTGGTGATAAAATAAAAGAGTTAAGATTACACTACAATATTTATCAGGAGGAGCTTGCAGAAGGTATTTGTACGCAAGCAACGATTAGTCGGATCGAAAAAAACGAGACAATCCCAAACTCATACATTTTATACCAAATTGCTAAGCGCCTTGGTGTTGATATGGCCTATTTTTATGGTTCGGGTAGTCTATTAAAAATAGAATATGTCAAAAACGTTTATGACGACTTAGAAAGATTAGTTAGAGCGAGAAATTATAAGGAAGTACTGAGAATTGTAAAACTAGAAAAGAGCAACCCTTTGTTCCATAGGAATGAATTAAAACAGATTTTACTATGGCGTGAAGGAATTAGTGTTTTTTATCTTTACCGTGACACTGAAAAGGCTTTTGAATTATTTTATGGAGCACTCAAGTTAACACCAACTACTAAAAAAAATAGTTCAGCAATTGAAATCGATATCTTAGCTAGTATCGCAGCCATTCACGGAGAAGTGGGCCAGCTTGAAAAGGCGGATGAGATATATCAAGAAATATTTTTAAAAATGAAAAAGTTACCTACCAATTATGATCCCAAAATAGCTATTCGTATAACCTACAATTCTGCTGTAAATGCCCACTTTTTATCAAACTATCAGGAAGCTATAAGCTTCTGTGACAAAACAATCCAATTATGTTTAACTCATTCTACTTTTTATACATTAGGTGAAACGTATTTCCAAAAAGGGGAGAGTATACTGGCGTTAACAAATAATAAAAACGAAGCTCTTGTGTGGTTTGAAAAATCGCTTGCTCTATTTAAAATGGTCAATAACGAAGCTGCAGGGAACTATGTTTTGGAGGAAATTCGGAAATTAGGATCGACATCATTAGCTTAATGGCTTCAGTTTTGAGGTTTAAACCAGCTAGATTAGATATCTGTAATGAGACAGTGCAAACATTTTAATGGTGAGATAAGTCATAAGAATAGCAATCAGAACTGCACCCTAATTGTTAGGTAACTAATAATTAGAAGTGCAGTTTTTTTATTAGTTACTTGTTATCTCTGTAATGATTTGATAAGTTAAATAAAAGTAAATAAGTATATTTTCCTATAAGCGGAGTAGTCATCAAGAATTATATAAAGGGGACTTAAAAATGGATATGTACATTGGAGATAAAATAAAGGAGTTAAGAATGCACTTTAATATACTCCAAGGAGAGCTCGCAAAAGGTATTTGTACACAAAGTACGATAAGTCGAATTGAAAAAAATGAAATCATTCCAAATGCCTATATTCTTTACCGAATGGCTAAACGCCTTGGAGTAGGTATGGACTATTTTTATGAATCAGAAAGTTTGTTGAAACTAGATTATGTTCAAAATGTTCGACTGGAGTTAGCTAGGCTAGTGAGAGAAAGAAATTACAAAGAGGTTTTAAAGCTGGTGAGAATGGAAAAGAACAACCCTTTGTTTCGTCGTGATGAGTTAATGCAGATTTTATTATGGCGAGAAGGGTTTTGTGTATATTACCTAAATAACGATCCGGAAAAAGCATTCCAAATCCTTTACGATGCACTCAATTTGACTCCGACAACTGAAAAAAATACCTCTGTTATTGATATTGATATTTTGGCAAGTATAGCTGCCATTCATGATGAGATTGGACAGTTTGCTAAATCAGCTGAAATCTATCGAGATATTTCATTGAAGTTAAAAAAGCTCCCTGCAAATTACGATGCTAATTTAGCAATACGAGTTACTTATAATTCTGCGGTCAATGCTCATTATTTAGCTAACTATCAAGAAGCAATAAACTTTTGTAATAAAACCATCGAATTGTGTCGTTCAAATTTAACAATGTACATCCTAGGAGAAACCTACTTTCAAAAAGGGGAGAGCTTATATGCCTTAACTAAAAATAAAGAAGAAGCGCTTTTTTGGATGAAAAAATCAATTGTCATATTTGAATTAATCAAGAATGAGGGAGCGATAAAATATGTAAATGATGAAATGAATAAATTGGTAGACTAAACACGAGCCAAAAGCTCGTGTTTTATTCCTGGTGGGACACCTCGGGACCTCATCGCAATTTGAGTTTCTAATTTTACAATTCTTAATGCATCACTCATAATGAAGTTAAATATATTTATTGAAAGTTGGACTTATAAATGGAATGGATTTTGTTAGCAATCATAGGTCTTGTGGCGGGTACGTTAGGGAGTTTGATGGGCCTTGGTGGTGGAATCATTGTCGTTCCAGCCTTAATAATTCTGAGTGGATATTTAGCCATTTTACAAGGGGTTACACCACAAGTGGCAGTCGGAACTTCTTTATTAATTATGATTTTTACTGGACTCTCATCAACACTAGCTTACTTAAAACAAAAGACAGTCGATTTGCGAAGTGCTTTGATTTTCTTTGGTGGAAGTGGTCCAGGAGCTTTAGTAGGTGTTTATTTTAATAGTGGAATTGATACAAAAATTTTCTTGATCATTTTTGGTTCATTTATTATTTTTATATCTTTTGTCTTAATGATTCGTAAACATTTAAAACCGTTGAAATTAACGAAAAGAGGCATTAAGCGCGAATATATTAATGAAATTGGCGATACAATCGAATATGGCTATCACCCTGCCTTAGCGCTTTCTATTGCATTTTTTGTAGGGCTTTGCTCTGGTCTATTTGGAATTGGCGGAGGATCAATCATGGTTCCGGCGATGATCTTATTGTTTGGGTTTCCACCACATCGTGCAATTGCTACCTCAATGTTTATGATTTTTTTATCTGCGATTTTAAGCTCTGTAACTCACATTGCCCTTGGTAACGTTAATTGGTTGTATGCACTAGCTTTAGTTCCAGGAGCATGGTTCGGTGGTGTTCTTGGAGCAACAATTAATCAAAAACTAAAAAGCGATACTGTTGTTAATATTTTACGAATATTCTTGGTGATTATTGGGGTAAGATTGATTTTTCAAGGACTTTTTTAAAAATGTAGAATGTAAAATGTTAAATGTAGAATTCCTCGAAAGAAAGACTTCGAAGCGAAGCCCTCTATAATTTTGCATTTTACATTCTAAATTCTACATTATAAAAAGCGGTGATTCTCATGGGAACTTCAAACATTCATATTTTTCATACAAATGATTTACATAGTCATTTAGAGCAGTGGCCAAAAATTATTTCGTTATTAAACGAAAAGCGAAAGTTTTATGAGGAGCAAGGTGACAAGGTTTTAATATTTGATATTGGTGACCATGCGGATCGCTTTCATCCACTGACGGAAGCAACTATGGGTAAAGCTAATGTAGAGCTGATGAATGAAGTTGGTTATGATGGTGCCACGATTGGGAATAACGAAGGAATTACAATCTCAAAACAGGCGCTATCCAATCTATATAATCACGCCAATTTTCCAATTTTAGTAGCAAACCTATTCCATTTGAGTGGAGAGCGCCCTAAATGGGTTAAGCCATATCATCTAATAAAACTATCAAATGAACTGACAGTTGGGGTTGTCGGTTTAACGATTCCATTTCGTCCTTTTTATAAAGCTTTGGGCTGGTCTATCGAAGATCCGTTTGAGATTTTACCGCCCCTTGTAAAAGAAGTAAAAGAGCAGGCTGATATCGTCATCTTTTTATCCCATCTTGGCTTAAACTTTGACGAAGAAGTAGCAAATCAAATAGCTGGAATTGATGTTATTTTAGGTGGACATACACACCATGTTTTAGAAAATGGAATGGTTATTAACAATACAATTATTCACCAAGCAGGAAAGTTTGGCCGCTATGTTGGGCAACTATCACTATCTTTTGATAACAATGAACATCAAATATCAAGCTACAATGCCCAATGTCTAGTTGTCGATAGTTACAATCCTTGCACAGATACAGTAGAAACGATTAGGCGCATTTCCCACACACAGCAAGCAGTATTAGATGAAGAAATTATCTCGATAGAACAACCTTTAACGATATCATGGGAAAAGCCGAGTCCCTTTGCCGATCTTTTAGCAACAGCTATTAAGGAATGGTGTGAGGGGGAAATAGGAATGATTAATTCTGGACTTATCCTCGATGAGCTACTAGAAGGACCAGTTACAAAAGGGGACTTACATCGTGTTTGTCCACATCCTATTAATCCATGTAAGGTCGAATTAAATGGGAGTCTATTAAAAGAAATCGTTCATCATGCTCTATCTGAAGAAATGATCCATAAAAAAATTCGAGGCTTTGGCTTTCGAGGGAAAGTAATGGGGATTATGGTCTTCGATGGTGTCACATACGAAGAAAAGAAACTAACTGATGGCCTAAGTCATGTCTATAACATTAAAGTAAATGGTGAAAAAATCCAGCATGACAGGGTGTACCAAGTTGCGACGTTAGATATGTTCACATTCGGACATCTCTTCCCAACCATTGCCGCAGCCAAAGTAAAGCAATATTACATGCCAGAGCTATTAAGAGACCTCTTGGCGTGGAAACTAAAGAAAATGTAAAATTTAGAATGTAGAATGTATGCTAGAAACGCTACGTAGCATTTCTAACACCAATTCTACATTCTACATTCTATATCTACATTCTACATTCTAAAATTGGGTTTATGACCAAGGCACTTTTTCTAGGTTTTTTCATACGTTGGTAAAGAGGACAAAGAGAAAAGTTCTCGTTATCTTTTACTTGGTTAGGAGTGTGAAAGATGCTTGAAATGTCACCGATAATGATTGATGGTCATCAGTTTACAGCGGTACAAATGAAACTGCCAAAAACGAATTTTATGGCGGTAACAAATGAGAAAGGTTATATCATGTGTGGTGCATTAGACATTGCCCTTTTTAATAGCAATGAAAAGCTTAGAGAACGAAAAATTATTGCAGGGAGAGCTGTTGGAGTTCGAACGATTGATCAACTGATTGATGCTCCTTTAGAATCTGTAACCTATGCTGCAGAGGAATTAGGAATAACTGCAGGAATGACTGG